>JBEKZQ010000002.1:0-40327 GCA_049509675.1 Thermoguttaceae bacterium
TCGATCGGAAGGTCCAGAAGCGTGGCATTCATAGGGCCACGCTATAACCAAGTTGACCGCCTCAGACCAGATCAATTCCCTTGCTAATCCACCCCGATGGACGGGTTCGACGAAGGTTTACGGCTCTTATTTTTGTCCAATGGTGGGGTATGGCTGCGGTGCCATGCCGGTGCCATGTTGCGACAGAAAAGAGCCTGGTTTGGCTATACCCGGCCTGCTCCCGTTTTCCGGTTGGTGCTGGCCGCCGAGAGGGGCCGAAAAGCCCCAGTTACGGCGCAAGAAACTCGCGCGAAGTTGGCGTTCCGGCGCTGTCGAAGATGCTGGGTGGAAAAATTGCCCCACTTGGCCGCGCCAAGACCCCTTGGCGTCGATTCTATTGCAGTCTGAATGCCGTGGGGAGATAGACATTATTGGCTGCGATGATCGGGCAGGCTTCTACGGGTAAACGTCCTTGTCGTAATAACGGATCTCAACCACCTTGATCGGCGCCGGTTGAGGATCGGGACGGACCACCAGTTCGATCAGGTTGTCCTGACCGAAGTTTACGTAGGGCGTGACATTGATCGAGAAGATCGAGTTATAGACCCGCGTGCTTCGGTTGATGAGTTTGCCGTTCACCATCACCCCTTGAACGGCCATGCCGTCAACATAAATCAGCACGTTCTGGCTCGCATGGGCGCGATCGATGAGCACGTTGCGACTGGCGTACTGGCCCTGAAACGGTCCGGGCAGTTGTGCTTTGCCGACGGACTGGAGGGGATTGGCGTAGCGCCGCCAATCGCCGGAGAGGCTCTGACGCTGCTGCGGCTCGGGAATGTAGTAGATCCATGCATTTCCCCGCGGCCCGGCCACGAACTGCTTGGACTTGACATCCAGCGCAAGGACATGGGACGTACCCGGCTTCAACAATCCTTTGGCGGGATCAAGGTAGATGCCGTCCCGATAGAACGCGGGACGAAGGGCCTGGCCGTCAATGAATATCCGTCCTCCCTCGACAAAAACGCCTGCCCATTGTGCCACGCACAGCCCCACGTAACCCGAGGTCCAGCCAGACGGCACAGCGAACTTGCGGCGCATCACGGCGTGCTTGACGCTGGGATGATCCGGCAGACTCCAGATTCCCAGGTCGCGTTTCTCCCAAGTGGAATCGTCGACTGCCCCTTGCGTCAGGGCTGCCGTCTGCTCGTCGGTCAGACCGTCCGCGGGCTTGAAGGTCCAGTCCTTGGTCAGATCGACGGTAAAGCGTTGATTCTCGGCCGGGGTGGGCAGCGGTTTGCGATCCGGCGTGGCGGCGCCTGCCCACCAGTCGCGCTGCACGGAGAGCCACTCCAGCGAAGACGAGGCCGTCTCCTGACGCGGCGAAATCCACATCCGCGTCTCGAAGTTTCCGAGCATGATGTTGCGAACTCTGTCGCCGGCAACGTCGCGCGCGATCTCCAGAGATTGCCCGGTCACAACGTCCACGAAGGAGGCGGGGCGGAAACCGGGCAAGAAAACCAGGTCCGTCGTGATCGGCTTGCCCGTCTCGTTGTACATCACCCATACATCGTACAGGCCCGTATTGCTGATGTAATGCCGCGTGTACAAGTTCAGTCCCGGCAGCGTGGCGTGTGCCGGAACGAGATTGGCCGCATCGAAATGCTCGATGATGGGGGCCAATAACTTGCCGACATCGTCGCCTCCCACCGCGGGTCCAAGGGTCACGACCCAGCCGGCGCCGAGCGGCCGCAGGCCCGCAGCAACCGTTCCGTCCGACCAGACGAGGAGGTCCTGGCACTCGGCGGCAGCGCGACTAAGTTGAATGCCTGCTGCCCGAGTGGGCTTCGTCCAGGCGTCATTCTTGTAGATCGTCTGGGTGGGCGAACGTTGAAACTGTTTTCCGGCTCCCCAATCCGCCAGGGCAGTTACGTTATAGCCCGAAAGACGACGGATGGGCCAGGTGTCGGGCTCGGTCTCGGCGTGTCGGCCCGTTTGTCCATAGGTCACGAACACGCCGCCGCCGCGCACCCATTTCTCGATGTTGGCAAGAAGCTCCTCGCTCGTGATCGAGGTGTTGGAATCGATGATGACCCGGTACTTGTCGACGTTGTCCGTGCCGAAGTCTTCCTCGCTCACCGCATCGCGCGCGCAGTAATTGAGCAGGCTCATGGCCGGGTTGACGCGCCAATACCCGCCGGGCTGAAATTGCGCGGGATTCTGCGTCCAGGGGTAGCCGGAAATCTGCTCGTTGCCTGCACCGAAGAGGATCGCAACCTTGGCGGCCGGCACGTGGTACTTCCCGATCATTTCGTACATCGTACGGTTGGCCTGAAATTGTTTCAGCACCTCGGCATTCCAGGTAATCTCGCCGAGATGCTGGAAGTAGTGGACTCCATTGAGACCTTCCGACAGCCAGCGGCCCCAGAACGCCATGAAATCGCCAACGTTCGGCGCACCGTTGCCGGGTTCGGCGGTCGCCGGCAGGCCGGAGCCGCGCATCAGCAACGGGTTGTATTCGGCCCAGAAACCGGCCGCATAGCCGGTGTTGTGAAAGAAGGCGCCGAACCGCTCGCCCACCTGTTTGATCGCGCCGGCATTGTCGTCGGGAGCCATGAGGTTGATCGGTCGATCGGGGTCGATCTGACGGATCATTTCCATGCCGCGGACGATCTGCCGGGCGCGCGACCACATGAGCCATTTGCGGAAGTCCACCCACCGCGCGTTCTTCTGCTTCCCCAAATTTGGATACTGGGCCGGCGCTTCCGGGGAAAGATAGGACCGATAGCACATAATGCCACGGTGCGGCTGCAGGACGATGCTGTTCGGGCCCGGTTTCAACGCGGCCGAAACGTCAAAGGCAATCTTCAGGTTCGGATCGGATTTCATCTGCCGGCCGTTGACGTACACCTGGTGCGGGTCGAAGTCGCGGCCGAAGATGACCCAGAAGTAGAGCCACGCCTTCTTGTGCGCGGCAAGCCATGCAGCCGGCACGTCGATGGTGCGCCGGTAGAGCATGGGGCTCCAGGTCATTTCGATGGAACGATCGTTCCCCGGGGCGAGCAGTTCATCCCACGCGCTGTCGTCGAAGCCCGGCTGATACCACTGCGGCGGCACGGGCGCCGTGGGAATCACTTCTCCCCCCAGCCGGCGCGACTGCTCGCGCGTGTAGAGATGCCCGTCGGGCGCAGGAATGTACTTCACGCGCCAGACGCCGCGCAGGTCGATGGCCTCGGGACCAAAACCCACGAACTGGGCAAGTTCCGGCGCCCGGATCTCTTCCCAGCAGTGGTAATGAGCCGGATCGCCGTACCAGCGCCGGCCGATGTTGCTCAAGCGGCCGCATCGCTGCTTCATATACTGTTGCAGCGAGCGGTCGGCAATGGGACCATAGTCGATCAGCAGACCTTGGGGGTTGTCCGCGGTTTCCGAATGCGGTTCGAGCCAGCCGACGACGTTCGGGGCGTTCACGTAACGGCGGACGGTCTCCTGCAAGACGCCCAGGGTTGCGGCTTTGGCTTTATCCGAGTGCCAGGAAACGGCGCCCACCCCGCAGGAGTCGTGCGCTACGCCGTAGAAACCGCCCACAAACTGCGGCGCCTTCAACATCGTTTCTTCGCGGTAGCGGTTGCCCAGCCAGAGCATCGGCCAACTGAAGGAAAGGTTCAGGTGCAGCGGCACGTGAAGCGACCGGCACTCCTCCTGGATCCAATCCCACGCTTTCTCATTGTTCATTCCCTCGGCGGTGTCGTCGGGGAGCGGCGTCTGCCAGAGGATCAATCCAAACTTGTTGTCTCGGGCGAATTTGAAATCGACGCGGTAGTCGTAGTTCTCTTCGTGCGGCGGGGTGGTCCATGGCCCGTAATAAACCAGCAGCCCGTACTTGTCGAAGCGGTCCAGGTACATCGGGACCTGTGCGTGCGGGGCAAAGGCGTCGGCCTCGATCGACAGGGGAACATGACGATCGATCAGATTGGCGAGCGCTTTGGGGCTTGGCGCGGCCAGGATCAGCACCTCGCGCCCTGCGGCGCAGCAGGCCAGAGCACCGCCGGCCGGCGCACGCCGCACGGGGATAGACCGCGCACCGACGGCAAGCGTGTCGGCCTCGCTCCCGGGCAGCAGGCCGACGTCCGACAGATACTTTGCCTGAACCAGCAGGGCTTTCTGAGGCGACTGGCAAGTGATCCGCGTCAGCGATGCGGTGCCATCGGCGGTCTTCATGCTGTGGAATACGGCCGACAGTTCGCCATAGCCCCGCAACACCTTCGCAGGCAACGTCATCGTGGCCGGAATCGCCGCAGCGGATGGCGCTGCGTTTGCGGCGTCTGGGTCCGCACGGGCCGAAAGTCCGATGGTTGAAATCAGGCTGACAATCCAGACAAGCACTGCATGACGGATGGTTCTGGCCACGGGATTGGTTCTTCGACAAGGGAAGGAGGTGAAGTTCTTGTTGCACGGCACGCTCGTGTCTTAGCAGAATCCGCTATCCTCGTCAAATCTGGATGAACGGTTACGCAACTTGAAACCCGGCGGCTTCGGCGTACACTGCATCTCGCGGAGCGAGATGAGCACGATTGTTGCGACACTTATTGATTTGCCGATCCTTATCCTCGGGTGCATCCGCGCAACGCGAGGCGTCGCCACCGCAACCATTGCGGACGCCTGTGCGTTTCGATGTAGACCGGGCCGTCGATGATCAGCTCCTGGCGCGCATTGATCGTGGAGCCGGGCACCGGGCCAAGGCCGAGCAACTGCAAGGCGAGGTTCGCCCCGTCGCCATTGCGAACCGGCTGCACCAGGTCCGCGAAGCTGGCACGGCACGGGCCGGGATTCCGCCGCGTCAAGCCATTCATGGCATACAGATTCTGCCCCCGCGCCGCGCCGCAACCCCAGACGTAGAACGGAATGGTATAGACTTCCGGAAGCAGGTTGTTCCCGTGGTCGTAATTCTTGCCGCCGTGATCGGCCGAAAGGATGATCGTCGTCTTTCCGAACAGTCGCGGATCGTTGTCCACAAGGTCGAAGATGCGTCCCAGTTGCACGTCGGCCTCGCGGATCGCCTGGTTGTAGGCCGCGCTGCCCCAACCTCGAAGGTGCCCTACGCTGTCGGTGTCGGCGAAGTGGACGAGGCTGTAGTTCATCGGTCGCACCCGCATGGCGGCGACGAAGCGAGACACCAACGACGGCAGCTTCTTGTCGTAAACGTAGACGTCCAGCTTGTTGCGTCCATGGTCGGGCGAGAAGAGATCGGCCGCGCCGTGCCGGGCGTCGTACGAAACGGCGTAGAGCGAAAACTTCCTCTTGCCCGCATACAGCCCCGTCCGCAAACCGTGGTCGTGGGCAACGTCCAGCACGCTGGCCACGTAGAAACCACGGTTGCTGTGAAGCGTCATTCCTCTGGGCGGGTCGCTGTTCTTCGTCCAGCGGTGCCCGTCGGGCCCCAGAACGCCCCGGCCCGTAACCATCGTCGTGTGGTTCGGAAGGGTCACGGTCATGTTGTCGTCGTTGCGGGCGTTGTTCGTGCAAGCGCCTTCGGTCTGGAACCGGCGGAAGTTGGGCAGTTGGCCGCAGGCCACCATCGGCTCAAGGTATACCGAGCCCAGCCCGTCGACGCTGATATCGATGACAAACTGCGACGCAAACGCCCGCTGGGCTGGCGGCCACAAGCAGCCAGCCAGGAGCAACGCCGTAAGGAACGATCGTCGGACAAGAACGTGTTTGCCGCAAGGGTGCAGTGCCATGGCGTGATTCCTGAGAGTGTGGTGGGAGTGTCAACATTGCGTGTCGGAAGAGCAATGTCGGAAGGCCGGAAAACAGGCGTTTTCGCCTGAAACGACGCGACGTTGCTTAACCTGAGTCTCAGAAGCTAGGATAGCATGCCGCGCCCGAAAATGGAACGGCCGGGGGGCAGATCGCTCAAGTCGGCGAGCACAACGCTTATGGCTGGTTGCGGCTGTAGTTCTCGATCCGCGCGCTGATCTGGCGCGCCAGCGACTCCTTGCCCGCTGCACGGGCCAGGTCCAACGCTTTTCTGGCTTCTGTGAGGGCCTCGGAAAATCGGCCGGCGCCGGCGTAGCTTGCGGCCAGCAGGTCGTGCAACTCGCCGGAGGAGTCGAGGCTTGGCTGAAGCGACGCCGCTTTGGAGAAATGCTGCGCGGCCTCGTCGACCGCTCCTTGTCGTGCCAGCGCCACGGCCAGTTGCAGATGGCCCTCGGCGTGGTTCGGGGCAAGACGCACGACTGCGGACAGGCGGTCCGCGGCTGCTTTGAACTGCCGGTCGACGAGCAGAGTCTTGCCGTAATTGAGATTCATGTCGACCGGGTTGTACTGCTTGTCCAGGCCGTCAGGCATCAGTCGCAAGGCCGCCGCGAAATGCACGATCGCCTCCGCCGCCTTCCCTTGGGCCGCCAGCGCCATGGCCAAATCGTAACGGGTGCGGCAATCGTTGGCATCCAGGCGCAGGGCTTCGTTCAGGTGAGCCAGACCTTCCTCGCGCTGATGCGCAACGTTGAAGAGCAAGAACCCCAGCCGCTGGTGCGCCTGGACGTTGTTTGCGTTGAGTTCCAGCGTCTTCTTGTACTGGCGGATGGCGTTGGCGGCGTCTCCCCCGCGATAGAACTCGTTTCCAGCCCGCAAGAAGGAATAATCGTTGAGGAACTTCTCGTGGATTCTCCGGATGGCGGTGGGCGGCGCATTGACGAACTCGGGGATGTTGGCGGCCCGGTCCGGCCCCGTCAGGTTCGCCAACACCACCGGCGGCGTGCTCTCCCCTTGGGGATCGACGTGGGTCAGCCAGAGCTGCGTGAAAGGGGAATTGGCCTTCGAGGAAAAGACGAGCCAGCGGCTGTTGGGCGACCAACTATGCCAGGAGTTCATGCGCCGCGTGTTGCACCGCAATCGCCGCGGTTCTCCTCCGGCAGACGGTATGATGTAGAGTTCGCTGTCCGGTTGCAGCAGCATGTAGCTCTTGGCCCGGCAGTAGGCGATCCACTTGCCGTCGGGCGAATACTTGGGGAAGAAGTTGCTTTGGCCGTTGTTGGAAGCCCCTGCGAGCGGCTCCGCCTTCCCGCCTTTGCCACGATTGAATGGAATCCGGTACAGGTCGAAGCAAAACGCCTTTCGGTCGCGAGTGAATTCCCGGCATTCGTCGGCGGTGAGCAGCAATTTCCCGCGACTCTTCGTGTTCTGCAGATTGTAAGCCCGGCTGCGGGCGAAGACGATGAACCGGCCGTCCGGGCTCCACGCCGGGTTGCTCTGCACGTAGTCCGGGTCGTCGGCGCCCGGCAGGCTGAAGAACACCTTCCGTTGCCGGTCGTAGACGGCCAGAATGCCCTTCAGCGGGAAAAAGAGCTGTGAGAACGCCAAATCCGGCTGCGGCACGAAAACCGACTTGTCCTTGACGGTGCTGACCACGTAGTTGCCGTCCGGCGAAATTTGCGACAGCAGCCCAAACGTCTGCTCGTTGTCCTGCCGGCGGTAATCGTCCCAGGTGATGATGTCACTGTCGGCCAGCGTCATCTCCCGGGCAACCGGGGTAATCACGTAGGAACCCTTGCTGTTGGCATAGTCCACGTCCATGGCAAGGGTCGTCGCATCCGCGGTGAAGGAATGGCAATTGCCGCAGACCGGCAGGTTCTCGAGCACGACCGGCGGCGGCTGGGGCGAGGAAATGGGGCCGAACCGCCAGCGAATCTTCGTGGGATCCTTGACTGCGTCCAGGAACGGGAGATTGACTTCGCGATAGAACAGGGGCGCCCCCACCTCGTCCTGCGATGTGGAAAGGGTCAGTTCGCCCGCGGCGAGTATGTTACTTGGCGAGGATTCATTCACAGCCAGGATCGTCGCCCGGGCGGGGGTTCCGCGGCTGCGATGCTTGACGCTTTCCCAGGCTCCCGCGTCCGGGGTCCATTGCGGGACATGCACAACCGCACTCAGCGGCTCCTTGCCATTCTGAAATGCAATCGTGACCAGCCAGGCATCGGCTCCCGAGCGGCTGTCATCCCACTGAAATGTCGGGGGAACGATTTCCGGCGGAAAGACCGTTTCGTCCAACGGATACTTGATCGAGAGCTTGCTGCACTCGCTGCCGTTGCGATACGCCGACAGCGCCTCATCGGTCAGAATCTCGTCTGCGGAACGGGTGGATCGATGGCAGCCGTGAAGGCACGACAACAGCGCGCATACCCCGACCAGCGTAGCGGCCGAACCCCTATCGCGAAAGAGGACGGAAAGCGCGGATCGTGGCATGCAGGTCGCCTTTCGATCTGCTATACGAGATCGTACCCCGGGCAAACCGCCGCCTCTCCGCCGGTGTGCCAGCTTCTGGGATACCTGCTCCGACGCCCCAGATGGGACCGACACCGAGCCTGGCAACCGTTCACGGGGGACTGTCCCAATTTTCGCCTGCAATGCGCAGCAGTGCCGCGAAAATGGGACTGTCCCCCTTTGGCCGGGAAGGTCCGTAAACGGTTACCCGAGCCTGTAAAGAAGGTACAAGAACCGGCTGCCGTTGTCAACGGGGCCAAGATTGGAGTGTACCCGTCTCGAAAGCATCGATTGTTCAGGAAATTTCCGGCTGGGCTCCATGCATGGACGGCGCCCACCTTTCGGGCGATTCTTGAATTCTTCCGATTTTGCACGTCAGGAATCGCGGGTCGGCGGCCTATGGGTGGCAAGAGAGTCTTTACGCAAGTTTCCGCGTGATATCGTCTGCTGGCACGTCGCGACAACGGAATCCACAGAGCCGCGACATACCCTTTGCAAGGAGTACGTGAATGTCCATCGTTCAAATGGCTCGGCATTTTCGGCACTTGACTATGGTCGCCGTATGTCTACTCACCACCCTTGTTGGTGCAACCTCCTACGGCATCCTCGCAACATACCATAAACCGCCGGACACCCCCACCCCACTGCCGCCACCGTCGCCATCCGTGTCTACGGGGAGCAGCAGCTCAGGCTCGCTTTCCGCGACGACAACACCTATTACCGACGGTAGCGGACTTGACGTAAGCGGCGCAATCGGGGTCCAATCGGGATCCGACCTGACCCTATACCCAACCACCGATTATAGTTATAGCTTCACGGGCCCCAAGTACCTACTCAACGCCGGGGGGTACTTCACTGCGGACCTGCTTAATCTCTCCATAACATCCCCTTCCGCCATCAACGGCTCCTACAGCTTCAACACGATACTCCTTGACCAATATGACAACCCGGTCTCCGGTGCTGCGACCCCCAACGCGGGCGGATCTCTGGTAGGTACATACAACGCCGGAACGGGCCTTTATTCCGACATCTTGAATTACAAGATCACCTCCGGCACATACGCCCTGCCGGCCGAGGCGTACGCCTTGCAACAGAACATTTCCATTACGTTCGACCCCGTCGTTGCGGGCCAGTCCTACAATCTAGACTTCCCGAATGGCAGCAGCACCGACCCGGTCGTCCCGGAACCGTCCACGTTAACGATATGGGGATTGATACTGTTGGTGTTTGGGGGTGCTGGTTGGCTGCGGCGGCGTGGGGCAAAGGCTTGACGACCGCCAGCTCCAAAGCATAGACAGGAAGATCAACCAGACTTTCCTTTTCCTGTCCACTATGGATCTGGCGAAGAATAACGTCCGCATTTGGCCGTAAGACGGATTGCTAATTCCGTCGCCGAACCGTGGACGGATTAACAATCCGTCCTATGGGATTCCGCCAAGCCGTTCCTCGCCAAGTCCTGTATTCTTTTTCGCACCGCCTCGCCCGAGGCGGCCGTGTCGCCCGCTCGCCACGCTGCGTGCCTGCGAGTACCATAGGGAAATGCGCAGCACGCGATCCAAACGCCCGCAGGAGCTTCCCACCGATGCGCCCAAGGGGGCGCCGGCGGGCGCCGTTTTTCAACAACGGCCTTTGGCCCCCGATCCAGCGGCGCCGATCCCGGCGGCCGTGCTGCGCTCGGCGGCCCGACATCCCCTGCTTTATCGCAAGCGGATCGCTCAGATCGACAGGGCCCGGCCCGGCGAGCTGGTCGCAGTCTATGGTCCGGCCCAAGAGTTGCTGGGCTACGGCCTGTACAATCCGCGCAGCGAGATCGCGATCCGCATGCTGTTTACCGGCGCCGATCTGCCCGACGACTTGCGCTGGCAACAGCGACTGGAGCAGGCCGCGCGGCTCAGGCAGGATCTGCTCCGCTTGGACGACGTGACCGACGCCTATCGGCTGGTGCATGCCGAGGCCGACGGGCTGTCGGGACTGGTCGTCGATCGCTTGGGCGACACGCTCTCGGCGGAAGTCTTCAGCCTGGGCATGTATCAGCGCTCGGTGGCAATCCTGGCCCGGTTGGCGGCCCTGACCGGGACCCGGCACACGCTGCTGCGCCCCAGTCCGCAGTTCCTCAGCCAGGAAGGATACGAACCGCCCCAAATCGCCTCGCCGGAACTGCCCGAGCAAGTGACCATCCACGAGTACGGCACGCGATTCCGCGTGCGTTTTTCGGGCGCGCACAAGACGGGCTTCTTCTGCGACCAGCGCGAGAATCGCCGCCGCCTGGCCGAGTTCTGCCGCGGCCGCAGCGTCTTGGATCTGTGTTGCTACACCGGCGGCTTTTCCGTGCAGGCCAAGCGGCTGGGCGAGGCGGCCGAGGTGACCGGCGTCGATCTGGACGAGGAGCCGCTCCGCCTGGCCCGGGAAAACGCCAATCTCAACCAGGTGCGGATCCATTTCGTCCAGGCCGACGCCTTCACCTACATGCGCGAAATGCTCGCGCAAGGCCGGCAGTACGACGTGCTGGTGCTCGATCCGCCCAAGCTGGTCCGCAACCGGGCGGAACTGGAGGAGGGCACGCGCAAGCATTTCGATCTGAATCGCCTGGCGATGCGGCTGGTGCGGCCCGGCGGCCTGATGCTCAGTTGTTGCTGTTCCGGTCTGCTGCAAGAGGCCGATTTTCTGCGGCTGCTGTGCTCGGCCGCCTGGCAGGCCGGACCGTTGCTCTCGGCGGCCACGGATGATTGCCGCGAGCGTCATGCCGCGCGTCCCATGCAGATCCTGGCCCGCACCGGCGCCGCCGCCGACCATCCCATCGCCGCCTCGGTCCCCGAAAGCGAGTATCTCAAGGCCGTCTGGATGCGGCTGGGATAAGGATCGAGCGTGGAGCGTGGAGCGTGCGGCGTGCGGCGTGGAGCGTGCGGCGTGGAGCGTGCGGCGTGCGGCGTGCGGCGTGGAGCGTGGAGCGTGGAGCGTGCGGCGTGGTAATCTCCCTCTCCCCTCGCGGGAGAGGGCCAGGTGAGGGGGAGAGGGAAGCCGGAGGACGGGCGATGGATCAGGATGCATTGTTTAGCATTGTTTTGGCTCTCAAGCGACTCAAGAAAGAAGAGAACTCGCGGTGACGCGTAGTTCGCGCAAATCCGTGGTTGCGGCCAAGATACTCCCCCGCGTTTACCCAGACTTCCTGTTTTCGCGCGAAAGTGATGAGCGAAAATTGACGTAGGTCCCCGCCGGGCCGCGTGCTAAAATTCCGCGATGATTTGGATATCGATAATGCGTTTGGGAGGGAGCCCATGACGAACACATTACGTTTCGCAATCACGATCAGTCTGCTGACCATGGCCCTGGGGGCGGGAAACCGGCTGGCCTACGGCCAGCAAGCCGCCGAACCGCAGCCTGCCGAACCGTGGCGTGCCAGCCCCGGCGCCGGCGCAGCCGCCGCGACGGACCAGCCGGCCGGGCCCCAATATCCGCAACTCGAGCGCCGGCCGGTCCAGCAGGAGCCGCAGGTGCCGTTCGTGTTGGCCCCGGCGGAACAGGCCCGCTTGGACCAGACGCTCAATGCCTGGGAGCAGCGGAACCGCGAGATCAAGACCTTCGACTGTGCCGTTTCCGTGCTGACCTTCGATTCCGTTTTCAGCAAAGGCGGGAAGCCGCTCTACGCGGATCAGGGTGTGTTGCGTTATGCGGCCCCGGACAAGGGGCTTTTTCGCATCGACGGCGATCGGCCGCAACAATGGATCTGCGACGGCAAGGCGGTTTACGAGTACAAGTACGACAGCAAGCAGGTCGTCGAATATCCGCTGCCGCCCGAGCTGCAAGGCAAGTCGATCGCCAACGGCCCCATTCCATTCGTCTTCGGCAACGAAGCGCAGCGGCTCAAGCAGCGCTATTTCCTGCGCCTGACCACTCCCCCCAACGTGGAGGACCAGGTGTGGATCGAGGCCTTTCCGCGCTATCAGCACGACGCGGCCGAGTTCCGCCGGGTGGAACTGATTCTCAAGGGCGCGGGCATGACGCCGTTTGCCGTCCAGATCGATGAGCCCAGCGGCAAGACGCGAAAGGTCTTCCAGTTCGACAAGGTCGTCATCAACAGCCGCTGGCGATTATTGGAAGGCGATCCGTTTCGGGTCTCCGTCCCGTACGGCTGGAAGCGGTACAGGAATCAGATCCTGCCGGTTCAGGCCAGCCGGGCCCTGCCGGCGGCACATTAGTCGAGAGCAGGGCGGATCGGGCGGGGCAAGCGCCCCACGCCCCACGCCCCACGCCCCACGCCCCACGCTCCACGCCCCACGCCCCACGCCCCACGCCCCACGCTCCACGCCCCACGCTCCACGCTCCACGCCCCGCTTCAGCGCGAACCGGCCGCCTTCACCTTTAGATCCAATCGCTCCAGCGGAATGCCGTGGAGGATGGCCTTCTTGCCCCAAATCTCCGTAACATCGGGAAGCTGCTCGACGTGGCTGGGGTTGGGCGTGAGGATGATGTCGGCGGCGACGATCGAGGGATCGAGCCGGTCGATGCTCCCTTCCAGTTGGTTGCCGCACTGGGTTGAACCGTTGGCGCTGCGAACCATCCACAACTGGCCGAGGTTGAGCCTGGCTGCTTGTCCTTTGATGGCCACGGCCACGTCGTAACTCAGCGGGAGGGAAGGCGAAGGCCCGGGGGTGAATTCGGCCCTGAGGATGATCTTCTTCTTGCCGTCGCGGTCGGCCTGCACGACAAATCGTTCGACCCTGATTCCCCCGCCCGGGCCGGGGGCCTGGCTGGGGTCCGTGACCAGCGCGATGATCGGCACACCGGCCGCGTACACCTTCAAGGGAGCCGAAACCGATCGCTTCCAACTCTTGCGGGCCTCGGGCCAGCGGTCTATCGGCAGGTCGCCGCCGTTGAGGCCGAAAAGCTTGTCCTGGTCGACGTAGGCGCACTGAACCTCGACGACAAGCTGGTGGTCGCCGGCCGTCAGAGTGCCCTGGTGGGAGCCCGACCAGTTCTGGCCGGTCTTGTAGCTCTGGCGGACCTCGATCGGTTTGCCGTCCAGCAACACCCGCTCGACCTGCCAGAGGAGCTCGACACCCAGGCCGGCCTGATTGTTCCAGGGGTTGCCGTACTTGACGTTGATTGCTAGATCGCTCTTGCCTTCGCGCAAGCGGGGCAACGGCTGGACGGTCGGCTTGGGGCCGTAGAAAGCGTCGCACAAATCGAGCAACACCGGCGGAGAGATCATGCCGGCCTGCGCGGCCGAGCTGAGGAAGGCGTTCTGCCAACTCAGCGGCTGGTCCCAGCCTTGCGGGCATTTCGTGGTCATGTGCGCGATCAGGACCTTCACCGCGTCGTCGACGTCCTTTTGCGACAGCGTCCCGGCCTTCAGGCGGTACTCGAACTCGTTCCATACCCAGGGCTGGTCGATCTGATTGGGGAGTTGCTGCTGGAGGAGTTCCTGGGTGCTCTGCATGCGGAGGTTGCTGGGTCCCGGGCCCATGAAGTAACGTGCGGCGATGACGGCCCCGATGCCGACCAGCGGCGTCAGCAGCAACACGACGCCCCAGGAAGTCAGCCCCCACCGCCGGCCGCGCACCCCGATCCCGATGATCGTGCCGATCGCCAGAGCGAACGGGCCGGCCGTGGAAAGCGACGCCACGATGATGAGGCACAGTTCCGGATCGCGCAGGAAGAGCCGCCCGAGCAATCCCGCGGAAACGCCCACGGCGGTCGTGGCAATAAGGAACGTCCTGAGGCTGTACTGAAAGGGGTTGCGCGGTTCCGGATCGGCTGACATCGAGTTTTCCTTGGGTCAAACTTTCGACGAGTTGCACGTGCGCGCCCTGCGCGCGGAGACGGCGCTGCCCGATGGGGACCCATTATAACCAGTGCCACTACCGTTTGACCAGTTTCGCGGCATCCGCGTGCAGCCAGGTTTTCCGGCAAGGTGTTTGGACGCCTGTTCACGGCCCTGGAAACCACGGTATCCGCGTATGCCGCACAAAAGCCCGCAAGAGGTAACCCATCGATATCCACCGGTCGCGTAGTATCGGTTGGTCATTCGGCCGGTCGTGAGGCACGGGATGTCTGACCTATCGACTTCGTCCCGTAGGGACGGTTGACAATAGCCCAGCGATTCATCGCTGGGCAAGAGGCGTGATAATTCGCCCTCGTCCCGTAGGGACGATTGAATCGCCGCATTTCGTTTTCAACCGTCCCTACGGGACGGAAAACATGGTAATCGGACACCCGGACCCAGCAGTACACTGCTGGGCTATTTTCGAATGCCCCTCCGGGGCAAGGGCATTCGCGTCCCCGCTTCCCGTCGCGCGGGAACGGTTGGTCATTCGGCCGGTCGTGAGGCACGGGATGTCTGACCTACCTGGCTGGATTTCGCGCGCCAGGCAAAGCTGTTTTTGCTTGAGGTGGCCCCGCAAGGATCTGTCGAGCATCTCTTCACGCTCCGAGGACTTGTTTGTTGTTTGGTTTCTCGCTAACCCGCTTTCGGTCATGCCTGGCACCACGTTCGTAGAGTGGGTACGGGCGCTCGCTCACTCGGGCCCCGCAATGGGCATCCGGGGCGGGGCGGTTTGCCACATCAGGGCGATTTCTTCGGGAGTCAGGCCGTAGGCTTCGTTGACAAGGTTGCTGACTTCGTTCTCCAACGTCAGGGCTTCGGCGGCCAGCGCGCGGGCGGGGTCGATCGATCGGGCGTATTCTCCGCGGAGGTTTGCCAGTGCGGCCGCCGATAGCGGCCTCTTCTTCCCGCGAACCTTCCTGACTTCCGCAACAAAGCAGTCGCAATCGAGGTCGAACGGTGATTGCAACTTCAGCGTGGGTTTTTCGACCTCGTGTTCTACCCGTAGCCAATCGACAATCTGCCGTCGGGTTGCCTGTTGTCCTTGCGTGATCTCGATAAGCCGGCCGACCGTCTTTTCCGTTCTCGCCCGAATGCAATTCGTCGGTTGGGCAACGGGCAAGGACTCCATGAGGAATCCGACCGGCGATAGGGCTTCGTCCTTCATGTGCGGCAGATAACGCCAGTTGTGCCACCAGATGAGCGGAGAATTGAGGACCGCCAACAGGTAGAGATCATCGCAAGCGATGAAGAAAGTCTTGTTGTTCCCGTATTGCCCGGCCATGTCCAGCGCGTAGCTCGGATGGAACTGGATTTCCTGATATACGATCTTCGGTTTCTCGAACTCTTTCCAGTATTCGATTGGGTCTTGAATTTCAAACCATTGGTAGCTTCCCGCCTTCCTGCCCGGCCATTTTTCCCCTGTCCAGTCTGCGGGCTTCGGTTCAAGTTCCCGCCGAAAGCGCGACAGGTGCTCTTTGATCCCGGGATACGCGTCAATTTCGATCCCGCGACGGGCGAAGATCATCCAGAGTCCGGCCCATTCCGACTGCCAACGATCAACATCCTGCCCGCGGAGGAAAGGCTTGATGGTCTTCGCCGCATTTGGGTCTCGCTTCACGAGCGCTTCCTTGGTGGCAGTATTAACAAGGAAAGCGTCGTTGCAGCCCGTCACTACTCCGCGATATGGCTTCAATCCCGCGAACTGCGCAAGTGGGATGCCTTTCGCCCGGATTTTCGCCAAGAGCGCGTTCACGCCTCCCGGTTCAAGCTGCCAAGCGTCGGCCCCAAGCTGCGATAGAGGGAGCTCAACACCCTCCTGTTCAATCTGCCGGCTAAGATCGTCAATGCGAAGTTGTTCGCGCGGGATCGTGCAAAGCCGCGCGGTGCCGGGCTTCGGCGCGCCGGTCGGGCGGCGGGCAACGATGATCGACGGAAAGACGTCAACCTCCTCGAAAATCTGCTTCGCGTGCCCGAAGTCCACCACCGACTCGATCCACGCCTGTTCGGCAAAGAACCGGCGCAGGGGCTCGGCGTAGTTCGCCTTCATCCACTTGTTGGTCACGACGTAGGACAGCAGCCCGCCGGGCTTCAGGAGCCGGATGCCCAGTTCGTAGAAGTAGACGTAGAGATCGGCCATGCCGTGATAGGCGCGGTAGGCCGATTCCAGATAGGGCTTGATCGGGCTCAAAAGCTCTTGCCGCACGTAGGGCGGATTGGCAACCACTACGTCAAACCCCCCGCTCTTGAAAACTTCCGGGAACGCGGTTTGCCAATCGAGCGCCTTGTGATCAACGGCCGGGTCCGAGATGATGCTGTTTCCCACCCGCACCGTATGGTCCAGGCTGGTGAGCACCTTGCCCCGTTCGGCCGTCTTGATCCAAAGGCTCAGGCGGCAAATCTCGATCGCCTCTTCGTTCAGGTCCACGCCATAAAGATTGTTTTCCAGAATCCGCTTGTCCAGGTCGAAGAGGGTGCGATGCCCGCGCACTTCTTCAAGCCGATCGTTGGATGCCTGATAGGCCGCGTGCAACTGGTCGAAGGCTTCGATCAGGAAGGCCCCGCTGCCGCAAGCCGGGTCCAGCAGCCGCACGGCCGCCAACTCGTCCTGCCATGCTTCCCAGAATCGGACCAGGGCGGCCCGTTCGGGCTTCTTCAGCGTGTCGAGGGTGTAGACCCTGGGATCGGCGAGCGCGGCCCGGGCCGCGCCTTTGGCCGCCTGCTGATGGGCCTGGCGCAGTTGCTCGAAACGGTTGCGGAGGATCCCGCCCAGCGCCTGCTCGATGATGTAGCGGGTGACGAACGCGGGGGTGTAGAACGCGCCTTCCTTCTTGCGACGCGTCCTGTGCGCTTGTGGTGCAGGCGTCTCGCCTGCATCGGAGGTAGCAGGCGGGACGCCCGGCTCGGAGGTAGCAGGCGGGACGCCCGCACCACAAAGGTCCAACTCGTTGCGCAGCTTTTCCAGGTCGGTGATCGACTGCTCGAAGATGTGCCCCAAAATGTCAACGTCGATCAGGCTGCTGTTGCCGGCCGCCGGGGCGAAGGCGGCCTGGTGGGCCGGGCGGTAGTCGAAATCGCCCAGTTCGCGGAAGTAGGCGCAGACCTCATCGGCAACCTTCAGGCGGTCCAGGACCGGATCGTCGGCAAACAGCCCGCCGTTGTAGGCGTGGATGCCCAAGGCCGCGTTGCCCCGATTGATGGAATGAAAAAGTCCGCGGAAGTTGTCCCAGATGGGGCGCGGGTGGTAGGGGTCGCGGTGCTCAAATGCCTTGCGGATCGTTTCGGTGGGCAACAGGCCGCGATCTTCGCAGAAGGCGCAGAACAACACCCGGTCCAGCAGCTTTTGGGCGCACGAGAGCACGTCGTGCCGGTGTACGCCGGGGTTGTCGCGGCAAAGCCGCTGGAAGGCCTCTTGCCGCATGTCGGCATAGCGCAGGTAGAACTCCTTGGTCAAGTCCTTGCCCACCCGCTCCGATTCGGCCAGCAACTCGTAGAAATGGCATCGGCCCGTTTCGGGAACCACCCGGGCGGCGGCCAGCAAGAAGACGAACCGCTTCAGCAGGGCGTCGCTCTGGGCAAACTCTTCGGTGTCGAACCGTTCATAGGTTTGCTGGTCGGTTCCCTTGCCGTAAAGCCGGGTCTGCCGGATCGAGGTGACGATGATCCAATCGCAAGGCAGGTTGATGGCATAGCGGTAGCCCTGATCGACGGCCGACATGCGGCGGCCGGCAAACGGCCTGTCCAGCGGGTCTTTTGGGCCCTTGCCTTCCAGGGCGACGATGAACTTCTCCGGCCCGCGGCCGAAGTCACCGAGAACGGCGTCGGCAAACTCGCCTTCCACCTGGACGTGCTTTTCCCGGGAAATGGTATAGCGCGGGCCGCCGTCCGCCGGGCGGGTGTAGCCCAGCAACTCGCAGAAAAAGTCGGTGAGGAAGTCGGGCAGAATCTCCTGTTCCTTGAAGGTATTGGCCTTTCCCGATGCAATCAGGTCGGCCCAATGCGCCAGCTTGGGGCGGAATGCCTCGACGTGGGGCGGCAATTCGAAAACCGCGAGGTGCGTGCGGAGAACATCGGGGCGGAACAGCGGTTTGGCTTCGATGGGCACGGTCGGGAAACCTCCATGAAGCCCGCATTATAAGGAATAGGCCGCACGCGCTCCACCTGCCCGTGCTCAACAATCGATCGTTCTGGTAACGAATCGCCCGCCGTACTCGTAGAGAGAGTCCACGGGCCGAACGTGCAGCACCTCAACCACCATTTGATAACGTTGCGTGTCGGGGGCAGGCAGTTCGACGGCGAGGTACTTCGCGATGATGGGCTGGGTGTGGACCAGGGCAATTCCGCCGCAGGAGATGTTGCGGGTGACCATCATCAACGGTTCGTCCAGAGGCCGCAAACGCTCGTCCAGCGGCAGCGTGGGCACGACGATGGTAAGCGGGCGACGCGGCTGGCGCCTTTCCGTTCCTGCGTAGGGCGTCTTCGGCGCCCCCATCAGCGAACAGACAGTTTCCACCACCGTGTTGGACGGGGGCGTGAGATTGTTGCGGTCGAAGTTGAAATAGGCGGGCCGCACGCTCTGGCAAGTTTCCAGGGAACAGCCTTCGTCGAGGACGGCCGGATAGGACGCGCCGCAGCCCTTGCACACCCAGCTCGTGACCGGCTCTCCCGGTTTCCCCGGCCGCAGCGGCAGCAGTCGGTCGCACAACCCGCAGCGGATCATTCCCTTCGGGGCGTCGGGAGCGTTGTTGCGGGGAGCGTCTTCGCCTGCGTCCTCACTGAGCTGGGGCAGGTCGCTGTCGGCAACGGATACCGTGCCAACGCCGCGTTTCCGGAGTCCCTCCAACAACATATCGGTGATCGGGATGCCGCCACGCAGCAATTTCCGCCCGTCGTTGTCGAACAGCGGGCAGCCCAGCACCGCACCGATTCGAAGCTTGGAGACAGGAACTTGCTTGAGAAACACGGGCAGTCCGCCCTTCCCTACGACAAAATAACGAATTCCCTCTAAGTGGGTTATAAGCCAAGAGGGGGGTGGAATGTCGGAAGCGCAACCCGGATTCCATTTATACCGCCTGCACCTAAAACTTATGTCGTACCCTGCAAATGTCAAAAGCCGACCTTGCACTACAACGGGGGGTGTCATTCACTGTCCTGCTTCTGCCCTGCTCTTCGTCGGCGGAAAATGGTAAAATGATCTATCAAGGAGCAGAGGGAGTGGATAATGGAAATTTCTGAGGACCGGCGAATGAATCGGTGGGGGAAGTACGATCGGTGTTTGTTCGCTGGTCCGAAGTACAATCGACGCAGCTTCTTGCGGTCGTCCGGAAGCCTTGTCGCCGCCGCTATTGTGGCCCCGCAGGTGCATAGAGCGGCTTCCGGCGACTCGGCCGCCAGGAAGGACGTTCAGCCGGCGAAGCAGCCGGAGGCGGCCAAGATCGAACGGCTGAACGTGGCGGCCATCGGCACCGGCGGCCGCGGCTCGACGATCGCTCATCAGGCTGCCCGGCTGGCGAACATGGTTGCCTGCTGCGACGTGGACGGCAAACGTGCGGAGGCCTTCGCCAGCCGTTACGGATCGCATTGCCGGGTGTACAGCGACTACCGCCACGTACTGGACCGCAAGGATGTCCACGCCATTACCATTGGCACGCCGGATCATTGGCACGCGAAGATCGCCATCGAGGCCATGCGTGCCGGGAAGGACGTGTACTGCGAAAAGCCGCTCACGCTGACCATCGACGAAGGGAAGCAGATCTGCCGCACGGTGGAACAGACCCATCGAGTGTTCCAGGTGGGAACGCAACTCCGCAGCGAATTCGGCACCTTTTTTCTCCAGGCCGCGGCCCTGGCCCGCAGCGGCCGCCTGGGACAACACCTCAAGGCCACCGCCTCGGTGGGGGTTTCCAAGCGTGGCGGGCCGTTCGCCACCGCCAAACCGCCCGCGACGCTCGACTGGGATTTCTGGCTGGGCCAAGCCCCCCGCGTAGACTATTGTCCCGAGCGGACGCATTTCGACTTCCGCTGGTGGCTGGAGTATTCCGGCGGCCAGGTGACCGATTGGGGTGTCCATTACGTCGACATCGCCATGTGGGCCTTGGGCCTGGAGAACACCGGACCGATCGAGATCGTTGGCCGGGGCGACTTCCCCAAGGTCCGGAACGGTTTCAACGTGGCGACCACGTTCGATTGCACGATGCACTTCGCCAACGGCAGCACGATCGTGCTGGACAGCAAGAAGAACAACTTGTTGATCGAAGGCGAAAAGGGCGCGATCTCCGTCAATCACCGGCAGATTGCCGGCAAACCGCTGGAAGGGATGTCGAAAAAAGACAAGCAGTGGCTGGCCGAGCAGGTCGTCAAGTTGTATCGCGGCAAGCAACCCGGTACGCACATGGGCGATTTCTTCGATTGCATCAAGAGCCGGGCGTTGCCGATCTCCGACGTCTTCACGCATCATCGGGCCGTCAGCGCCTGCCACTTGTGCAATCTGGCCATGCGGTTGCGAAGGGCGCTCCGCTGGGACCCGGCAAAGCAGGATTTTCCGGGCGATGCCGAGGCATCCTCGATGCTCAGCCGCGCGCAGCGCCAGCCGTACTCGATCCAGGGATGAACGAAGCGTATTGGCAAGATAAAGTGGTGTTGGTGACGGGCGGATCCAGCGGCCTTGGCCGGGTGATCGCCGAGCAGTTCGCCGCCGCCGGGGCGAAGATCGCCGTTGCGGCCCTGGAAAGCAACGCTGCGGAGCAGACCGCGGCCCAATTGCAATCGGCCGGCCGCTCCGCCCTGGGCATCCAGGCCGACATCACCCGGCAAGACGACGTCGACCGCTTGTTCGCCCAGGTGCTCGACCGCTATGCGCGTCTGGACGTCCTGGTCAACAACGCCGGCCGTTCCATGCGCGGCAAGATCCTCGGCACCACGCCCGAGCAGTTCCGCGACTTGATGGAGTTGAACCTGATCGCCCTGGTGCGATGTACGCGGGCGGCGGCGCCGCACTTGCTGGCCGTGCGGGGGCACGTGGTCAACATGGGCTCCTTGGCGTCGAAATCGGCGGCCCGCTGGGTGGGAGCCTATCCGGCCACGAAACATGCCGTGGCCGCGTACTCGCAGCAATTGCGTTTGGAGTTGGGGGGCCAGGGGTTGCACGTGCTGTTGGTCTGTCCCGGCCCGGTCGCCCGAAGCGGCGCCCGCTTGTATCCGCTGCAAGGTCTGGAAGAAGTTCCCGAGAGCGCGCGGGCGCCTGGGGCGGGCGTCCACACCCGCGCCATCCCCCCCGAGCAACTGGCCCGGCTGATCCTGCGGGCCTGTCAGCGCCGGCAGCCGGAACTGGTGCTGCCCGGCAAAGCGCGGCTGTTGTTCGCCCTTTCGCAACTGTTCCCCCGCCTGGGCGATTGGCTGGTGTTAAGGAAAACCTGAAAACTCCCCGCCCCCTTGCATCGCGCCGGCCGATCTGGCACGATAAACGGTTGGCCCCACCATCGTTCACGAGGAGATCAGCTCATGTCCGCGTTTCCTGAAGTAAACAAGATCAAGTTCGAAGGCCCCCAGTCGAAGAACCCCCTGGCATTCCGCTGGTACGACGAGAACGAGGTGGTGGCCGGCAAGACGATGAAGGACCAGTTCCGCTTCAGCGTGGCCTATTGGCATACCTTCCGGGGCACGGGCTCCGATCCCTTTGGTCCGGGCACGATGGTCCGCCCCTGGGAGGGTCCGCACGATACCGTCGACAATGCCATCCATCGGGTGCGCGTGGCCTTCGAGTTCATCGAAAAGTTGGGGGCGCCGTTCTTCTGCTTCCACGATCGCGACGTGGCCCCCGAGGGGCGTAATCTCGCCGAAACCAACCAGAATCTCGACTCCGTCGTCAAGGTCATCAAGCAGGAGATGCAGCGGACCGGAGTGAAGCTCCTCTGGGGCACGGCCAACCTGTTCAGCAATCCCCGCTACATGCACGGCGCGGCCACCAGTCCCAATGCCGACGCCTTCGCTTTCGCCTCGGCCCAGGTGAAGAAGGCCCTGGAAGTGACCAAGGATTTGGGCGGCGCGGGCTACACGTTCTGGGGCGGCCGCGAAGGCTACCAGTGCCTGTGGAACACCAACATGAAGCGCGAGGTCGACCACCTGGCCGCCTTCATGCACATGGCCGTCGACTACGCCAAGGAGATCGGCTTCAACGGCCAGTTCTACTTCGAGCCCAAGCCCAAGGAGCCGACCAAGCACCAGTACGACTTCGACAGCGCCGCCTGCATCAATTTCCTCCGCGCCTACGGCCTGGGCGACCGCGTGAAGATGAACATCGAGACCAACCACGCCACGCTGGCCGGCCACACCGTCGAGCACGAGTTGGAATACGCGGCCATGCAGGGCTATTTGGGTTCGGTCGATGCCAACACCGGCGACCTGCTCTTGGGCTGGGACACCGACCAGTTTCCCACCGACGTCTATCTGACGACGAAGATGATGCTGATCATCTTGCGGTACGGCGGCTTCAGCACGGGCGGATTGAACTTCGACGCCAAGGTCCGCCGCGAGAGCTTCGAGCCGATCGATCTGTTCTACGCGCACGTGGGCGGCATGGACGCCTTTGCCAAGGGGCTGAAGATCGCGACGGCCATCCTGGCCGACGGCGAGTTGGCCCGCATGGTCCGCGAGCGCTACGGCTCCTGGGACGTCGGCCTGGGCGCCGAGATCGAGGCCGGCAAGCACACTTTCGCCTCGCTGGAGAGGTACATGCTCGCCAAGGGCGACGTCACGCCCAACGCCAGCGGCCGGCAAGAACTCTTCGAGAACGTGATCAACCGCTACACGTTCCCGTAAGTAGGTAGCACAACATCCTGGCTGTAGGGTGGCGTCGAGCGAACCGTGGTTCTGGTGGGTCTTCGGTCGCTTATCAACTTACCGCTTTATGACACAGCCCTGGACAACGCTTGATCGGTTTGCGAGACCCACCATAGGTTTGCGCGACCTCGACCCACCCTACCTTCTATTCATGCTGCGCGCGCAGCCGCAGCCCCTCGTCTCTCGACTCTCGACACTCGACGCCGAGCCGCTACTTCGCCATGTCTTTCAGAAACTTCAACGCCCGCACCTTCACCTTGTTGTAGGCCGGCTTGGCCGCACGGTCCATCAATTCGCCGGGCTTGAAGGGGTTGGGCACGCCTTTCTCGGCCTTGCGGGCCGGCATCTTCTTCTTTTCGATCTTCACAAGACCTGGAATCGTGATCGCCCCGGCGCCCTTGTTGCCCAGGCTGGTCTTGATTTCGGCGGCCAGGGCCTCCAGTACGGCGGCCACCTGTTGCCTGGGCACTTCCGTGGCCGCGGCAATGTTCGTGAGCAGTTCGGTCTTGGTCAGGGGTTTCTTCGAGGCGGCGACTTTGGCCATGGTTCTTTCCTCCGGGTGAGGTGGTAGGTGAAACGAGTTCTCCATCCGCAGGAGATCCGCACTATTAGAGCCGTTTCCGCCGGAAGTGCAAGCCCCGGGAGACAAGAGAAAAGAGTCGTGGGGCGTGGAGCGTGGGGCGTGGGGCGTGGGGCGTGTCTTGTCACTCGCCTCCCGCCCCACGTCTCCCGCGCGACCTGGCAGAGGAGCCCGGTGAACCGGGCTGACACACGATATTGATGAGTGAGAAACTGGTGTCGCCACCGTTCAACCCGGCATGAATGCCGGGCCGAGTACCGGCTGCGCCGGGAACGGCCATGAATGGCCGTGAAAACATTCTCATGCCCGTTCACAGGCATTCCCACCGCAGGAGGGTATTAGGCCCGTACTTTAGCACGGGTAACACTTCCACAGAATCGCCCACCTCGAACATGCAATCCACACGCTCTCCTATTCACTTCCTCTGGCCTCCGCCAACCGACGCAAGACCTGAACTGCACCGAGCTGATTTGCGCCGCCCGAAAAATTCTCAACAAATAGCGTGACAAATTTTCCAGTTTATGATAGGATGTGCCGGACAATGGTAGTCTGCGGCTGGGCGTATGCGCTAAAAGCGCAATAAACGTTTGCGCCGCGGTCTACACCGTCTTTCCTATTCACCGGTTCAATATCCCCTTACTTTGTACGTGCTGGGAGGAGTTTTCCATGTTGGCAAAGTCAATCTCGCGCCGTGTTCTGGCAACTGTAGTCGGCCTGGCCGCAGTCTTGTGCGGTTCTTCCGCAATGGCTTCCATCTACTATTGGACCGGCGACGGCGCCGTCGCGAATTGGAACTCCACCGCCGGAGGTACTAACTGGTCCACCAACAGCAGTTCGGTCAGCGATCCGGGAAACTCCCCCGGCAGCGGCGACTCCGTGTATTTCGTCTTTAGCCCGGAGCAAAACGCCAGCGCCACCATCCTCGGCCAGGACTTCAGCATCATTGGCCTTACCTTCAACGCTGCCGCCAGCACCCCGGTCGGCATCGGCGGCGCCAATACGCTGACGGTCGGAACGGGCGGAATCACGGCGCTCGCCGGCGGGGCCTCGCAGACCATCAGCGCGAATGTCAACGTCGGCGCCACGCAGACCTGGACCGACAACGCCTCGACCAGTGCCGAAACCATCGGCGGCACTTTCCATGCCGGCGACGTGGTTTCCACCACGGTTGACGGCGTAGTTGTCACCTATACCGTCCTTGCGGGTGACACCAACCTCTCCGGCGTGGCCATCGGGGTTGCCAATGCGATCAATGCCAACGCCAGCCTGGCCGGGCTCGTCAACGCCACCGTCAACGGTTCTATCGTGAACGTGGCCGGCTACCAGGGCGTGCCGACGCTGACTTCGAGCGTCTCGGGCGCTGGCGCTACGGTTACAGCGACATCTGTGGGCGGCGCGGCCCTGACCGTCAGCGGCGGGATTTCGGGCTCGGCGGCCATCACGCTGCAGGGCAACGGCTCCACGCAAACTCCCAGCGGTGCATTCATTTTCAGCGGCTCCAGCAGCTATAGCGGCGCGATCACGCTGTTGAACGCCAATGCAAGCCTGACCATCGGCGGCAGCGGCGCCTTTCCGAACGCCGCGGCCGTCAACCTCGGCGGCGGCACGGTCTTTACCATCGACAACACGGGCACCAACGTCGCCAACCGCCTCTCCGGTTCGCTCCCGGTGAATTCCAATGGCGGCCAGATCAGGCTGCTGGGCAGCGCGGCCGGCGCAAGCACCGACCGGATCGGCGCCCTTGGCCTGAACACCGGCACCACGATCGTCAGCGTCACGCCGGGCTCGGGCCAGTCCGCAACCCTGACGGTCGCGAGCATCAACCGCACCCCGGGGTCGTCGGTCAACTTCTCCTCCAACGGCACGATCGCCCTCACAACCAACACGCTCAGCAACGGCATCCTCGGCCCCTGGGCCACCATCGGCGCGCTGGACAACAGCGGCGCCCTGGACTTCGCCACCGTTTCCGGCGGAAATGTTGCTGCCTACTCGAACTACGACACCACCGCGGCACACATCACCACCGCCGGCACTACCTACGCAGCGTCCAATATGAAGCTCAGCTCCGGTACGAACATCCTCGCCGGCAGCGTTACGATCAACACGCTTTACATGAGCGGAACCGCCGGCGTCGAGATCAATGCGGCTGGGGCAAACTCGAACACGCTGACGATCGGCGCCGGCGGCATCATCGCCAACGGTGGCACTGCCACGTACAGCCTCGGGAACGGCAACGCGATGGTTACCAACGCGACGTGGATCGGCGGGCCGTGGTTTAGCGGTGGTATCACAACGCAAACCAACAACGAAAATCAAGCGGGCAAGATCGCCGTCGGCGCCGGAGTCCCGGACTTGGTCGTCACCGTCCCGGGGACCTACAACCCCGTCACCGGTTTGATTAACGGCGCCCTGCAGTTGAATGTCAAGGACATTACGGACACCACGACCGCGCTGGGAACGAGAACGGCCGTCACAACCAACAACAGCACCACCGTCACACTCACTTCCGGCAGCACGACCGGTCTCTATCCGGGCGCCCAGGTGACTGGTCTTGCGGGGACCGGTATCAGCGGAACGACCCAGTATATCGTCAACATTGTCGATTCCACCCACTTCACGATCGGCAACGCGCCCACCGCCAGTGCCGGATCAGCGACAGCCACGTTCGTCGGTCACACCGGCCTGACGAAAAACGGCGGCGGTCTGCTCGACATCGGCGATGGCAACGCAAATAACAAGACCGTCGCGTATAGCTTTCAGGGCCCGGTCACCGTCAATGGCGGCGTGCTGCTGGTTGGCAATGACACCAACTTCGGTATCGCCCCCAGCACCTTTAATCCGGCCGCCGTCGTCCTGAACGGTGGCGAAATCCGCACCACCGCCACCATGAACATGAACGCCAACCGCGGCATCACGGTGGGCCCACAGGGCGGCACAATCACCTATACGGGCGGCTCAACGCTTAATCTCACAGGGAAAATTACCGGCCCCGGCGGCATGACGTTCGACTCCGACTCGTACAACAGCAACATTTTTTACAACATTAGCAATACCGCTCAGGATACTTACCAGGGCCCGACCATTATTGAGGTCAAGAACGGCACTGAGTCGATGAGTATTACCACAGTTAACGCCTTGCCGTCGGGGACCGCACTCACCCTCGCCTTGCCTCCAAACTACCAATCAGGCACAAACGGCAACGTGAACGCGGTCACGGGTTTCGGAACCCTCAATCTCAGCGCCAACGCCCTGACCATTGGCTCGCTTGCCAGCCCCGCGGGCGTCACCGGCGCCAATCTGACGGGCACGGTCAACACGGTTTTGACGATCGGCGGCGCGGCGGCCAGTCCGGTGACGCAAAGCGCCACGTTCAACGGCATCCTCGCTAACAGCGCTGGCTCGTTGGGCGTCGTCAAGAACGGCGGCGGCATTCAGACCTTCACCGGCGCCAACACCTACAGCGGCGGCACCACGATCAACGCCGGGGCCATCAACGTGGCCAACACCACCGGGTCCGGCACGGGCGCCGGACAGGTCGTCGTCAACAGCACCGGCATTCTGGGCGGCGCCGGCATGATCACCGGCCCCGTCACCGTCAATAACGGCGGCATACTCCAGCCCACCGTCAGCGGGCAGTCCGCCAGCACCCTCCAACTCAAGGGCGGCCTTACGCTAAACACCGGCTCGGTCCTCAAATTCAACCTCGGGCTGATCAACAGCGGCACGAACCCCATCGCCTCGCCCAGCAGCGACAACGTCTACGTGACCGGCAACCTGGCGATCAGCGCGGGCACCGACACGATCAACCTCACGTCCTTGCTGAGCGGCGGCACCCTGGCCGTCGGAACCTATCACCTGATCACCGCCACCGGCACCGTCCCCGCCAGCTTTGCCGGCATCCAGTTTAACGTCGCCGGCCCGCTGCAAGACCTCTACACGGTCACCGACAACACCGGGAACAAATCGCTGGACCTGATCGTGACGGTCAATCCCAACCCCTTCCTCAAATGGGTCGGCGCGCCGGGCAACGGCACGTGGGACCTGAGCTCGACCAATAAGCCCTGGACCCTCAGCCCGGGCGCGTCCGCCTACGCGGACGGCGCGAACCTGACCTTCGACAGCACCCCCGGCCAGGACAGCATCATCACCGTCGGAACCAACGTTGCCCCGGGATCGATTACGTTCAACAACAACGCGCTGGTGAACTACACGTTCAACGGGTCGACCATCACCTGCGCCAACCCGGTCACGCAGCAGAACATCGGCTCGGTGACCTTCAACAACGCCAACAACTTCGGTGCGGTCACCCTCAGCGGCGGCACGATTGTCGTCGGCGCCGCCGGCTCGCTGACGACCCCCAGCGTCAACGTCTCGCCGGGGGCAACCTTGAGCGTGGCGGGCACTCTCGGCGCCAGCACCGCGCTGGTGGACAACGGCACCATAACCTTCACCAGCGCCAGCCAGGCCGTCGCCGCGCTCAGCGGCACGAACTCGGCGGCCGTGCTCACCCTCAACCCCACCGCCCTGACCATCACCGCCGCCAACGGCACTTACCCGGGCGTTCTCAGCGGCGGCGGCCTGTACCTCCAGGGCGGCAACCTGTCGCTCATCAACACCGGCAACAACTACTCCGGCGGAACCAGCATCGGCGCCGGCGCCCTGTTGAACGTCGCGGCCGACGGCTCCCTCGGCGCGAGCGCGGCCAGCCCGAACATCACCTTCACCGGCGGCGCCGCCACGCTGCAGTTGGGCAGCCAATTCGACCTCAACGCCGCACGGAACATCGCCGTCGCCGCCGGCACCGGCGTCATCGACACCAACGGTTTCAACATGGCCATCGCCGGCTCCGTCAGCGGCAACGGCGGCCTGGACAAGCGCAGCGGCGGCACGCTCACCCTGGCCAACTCGGCCAACTCGTACCTCGGCGGCACGACCATCGATGCCGGCACTGTGGTGATCAGCTCTTCCGGCAACATCAGCAGCGGAGCGGTCAATTTCAACGGCGGCACGCTCGATGTCGTCAGCGGCGCCGCGCCCTTCGCGGCCGCCAACAGCGTGCTGCTGAACAACGCCGCCAGCGTCCTGCAGGTGGACGCCGCCGTCGCCACGTTCAGCGGCCCCTTCACCGGCGCCGGCGGCCTGTTCAAGTCAGGCGCCGGCAGCCTGATCCTGACTGCCTCGAACGGCTTCACCGGCAACGTCGGGATCAACGCCGGCACCGTGGCCCTGGGCAACTCGGCCGCACTGGGCGCCCCGGCCAACTCGGTGACCTTCAATGCGGCCGCCACCACGCTCGACCTGGCCGGCTTCAGCCTCACCATCAACGGCGGGCTGATCAGCGGCGGAACGCAGCCAACCGGCTATGGCCTGGTGACCAACAGCGGAACCAACGCCGTGACCCTGACCGTCCAGGACAACAGCAGCGAGTACTCCGGCGCCATCCAGGACAGCGGCACGAACAGCATCGGGCTGGTCGTCCAGCCCAACGCAGGGAAGTACTTCATCCTCAGCGGCAGCAGCAACTATTCGGGCGGCACGACCGTCGCAACCGGCGGCGAACTGGAGCTCTGGAGCGTCCACGCCCTGGGCGCCGGCGGGGCCCTGGTGCAGAACGGCAGTTCGCTTGTGCTGAAAGGCCGCTCCGATCCGATCGTCTACGCCACGGCGCCCCTCACCTTCCAGGGCAACTCCACGCTCAGCCTCAATACCGACGCGACCCTTCGCAACGCCACCTGGGGCGGCAACGTCACCCTGGACGTCAGCACCGCCAACACCACCTTGACTGTCGGCCCCGCCGGCAACACGCCTCAGACCTCCACGCTGACCATCCTTGGCAACATCGCCCCGGCGGGCAGCAACGGGATTGCCGGCCTGGTGAAAAACGGCGCCAGTTTGGAGTTGATCCTGTCGGGCAGCGATTCCTACACCGGCGGGACGACCGTCAACGGCGGCGCCATCCGCCTGGCCAGCGCGGCCGCCCTGCCCGGCGGCATCGCCGGCGACGGCAACGGCCTGAGCAACCTCGTCTTCAACGGCGGCATCGTCAACCTGGGGTTCGCCAATTTCTCGCGCGCGCTGGGCACCAGCGCCGACAACGTCCAGTTCGCCGGCAACGGCGGTTTCGCCGCCATCGGCGCGCCGCGCTCCGTCAACCTCGGCGGCGCCGGCGCCACGCTGGCCTGGGGATCCACGCCCTCGTTCCTCGGCAGCGGCGCTACCCTGCTGCTGGGCTACGGCACCGACACCAACACCGTCGACTTCCAGAACCCGATCAACCTCGGCAGCCAGTTGCAGAACGTGCAGGTGACGCGTGGCGCCGCCGTCGTCGACGGCCAACTCAGCGGCCTGCTCAACGACAACGGCGGCGGCGGGCTGAACGTCACCGGCAACGGCGTGCTGGCGATTGTCAACTCCGCCAACAGCTACACCGGCGGCACCATGATCACCGGCGCCACCGTCAGCGTCCCCTATCTGCCCAACGGCGCCGGCAATAGCCCGCTGGGCTATTGGAACAACGGGACGGGCAGCGTCATGCTCGCGGGCGCCACGCTCCGCTACACGGGCCCCGCGGTCAACACCGACCGCCAGTTCACCATCAGCGTCGGCGGCGCCGGTCTGGACGCCTCCGGCGCGGGCGCGGTGAACTTCACCAACACCGCCCCCTTGACCTTCAACGACGCAGGCGCGCATACCCTCACGCTCACCGGCTCCAACGCCGGTCTGAACACCCTTGCGGCGGTGATCAACGACGGGAGCACGTCCACCTCGATCAGCAAGACCGGCGCCGGCTTTTGGACCTTGACCGGCAGCGGCAACTACAGCGGCCCGACAACCGTCAGCGGCGGCACGCTCGCGCTGGCCAACTCCGCCCTTGCCAACAACTCGACGGCGGTGGTCAACGGCGGCCAACTCCTGGTCGGCGGCGGTTCCGTTTCCATTGCCGGGCTCAGTGGCAGCGGCGGCAGCGTCGTGGTTCCCTCCGGCCAGACCCTGACGGTGGGCGGCAATAATGCCTCCACGGCCTACTCCGGCCAACTGGGCGGCTCGGGCGTCTTCAACAAGGTCGGCGGCGGCGCCTTGACGGTCACGGTTGCCGGCACCGGCAGCGGCTACAGCGGCGCGCTGAATGTCAGCGGGGGCTCGCTAGCCGTGCAACCCAGTGTGATTGCGGCCTCCGGCGCGCAGGGCCTCAACGTGGCCGCCGGCGCTACCTTCGCGCTTGTTGGCGGCTTTAACCAGGGCTTGTTTGGCCAGTACTATAACTCCACTGGCAACAATGCCGACATCAACGGCGTCACTCTGTCCGCTTACAATAGCACGCTTGGCACATTGACGATGTTCACGTCGGCCTCCACCACGGTCGGCCAGAACAAGGCCGCCAATGTTTTCAACTACGACAGTAGGACCCCTGCCAACGGCAATACCAGCGGCACCGCCAACACCTGGCCCGCCGCCGTAGTGACGAAGGCGACCAATTTCGATGCCATTTGGACCGGCTACCTGACCTTGGCGACGACCGGAAACTACACTATCGGCTTCACCGGCAACGACGATGCCGCCGCGATGTGGCTCGACGGCGCCGCTGCGGAGCTCGTGAACTCCCAGGGCGCCACCGGCAACACCACTACGGTTACGTACAATTGCACTACGCCCGGCCCGCACCTCATTACGGTCGGACTTGTGCAGGGCGGCGGCGACTACTATATCTACCCCACGATTACGGCCCCCGGCGGCAATGCCCAGCCAATTCCCAACTCGATGCTCTGCTACGGCATCGGGACCGTGAACGTGGGTCCGCTCTCCGGCGGCGGCATTGTGAATCTCGGCTTGAATAGCCTGAGCGTCAACAGCACCAGCAACTCGAGCTTCTCCGGCGTGATTTCCGGCAACGGCGGCCTGACCAAGACCGGCCCCAGCACCTTGACCCTCAACGGCAGCGCCGCCAGCACCTACGCCGGCGCCACCACCGTCAACTCCGGCGCCTTGGTCCTGGATTTCGGCGGCATGACCAGCGGCTACGCCAACCTGGTCAACGGCACTTCCGGGCTGGTGTTGGGCGGCGGCGCGGTGGGCACCTCGTCGCTTGTGGTCAACGGCAACCCGGCCGCGGTGGCCAGCAGCCAATCCTTCCCCGCCACAACGCTCCTCCGCGGCGGCTCCACCCTTGTGGTCAACGATGCCGGCGGCAGCGGCACCAGCGTGAACCTCGGCGCCATTACCCGCACGGTCCCCGGCGGCACGCTGGACCTTCAATTGAGCTCCACCGGCAGCGTCGTCACGTCCGCCGCCAACACCAACGGCATCATCGGCGGCTACATGACCGTCGGCGGCGCCACCTGGGCCGTGAGCAACGGCGCCAGCCCCATTACCGGGCTGAGCAACTACGCCGTCGACGAATACCTCGTGCCTGGGACGACCAACAACGTGGATGTCCAGGCGGGTGGCACTCCCGACGGTTTGACGGCCAACAGCCTGCGGTTCAACACGCCCACCGCGGGGCCGCTGACGTTGCCGGGCGTTTTCGTCGTCAGCAGCGGCGGCGTCCTGGTCACCTCCAGCGTCCTCGCCAACCCGATGACCATCAGCGGCGGCACGCTCACCGCTGCCAACAACGGCGCGGGCAACGACCTGATCGTGATCCAGAACAACCCCCTGGCCGCGCTGACCATCGGTTCGGCGATCACCAACAATGGCGCCACGGCCATCGCCTTGACGAAGGCCGGGCCGGGCATGCTGATCCTTACCGGCAACAACACCTTCAGCGGACCGACCACCGTTTCCGGCGGCACCCTGCAGGGCAGCGCGGCGATTCTGCCCACGAGCATCATGGTGGCCGGCGGCGCCAACGTGACCTTCAACGAGACCGGTTCCACGCCCGTGACCTGGACGAATTCGCTCACCGGCCCCGGGTCCTTCACGAAGGCCGGAAACGGCACGTTGACGATTTCCGGCAGCAACTTCGCGTACACCGGCGCAACGGCAATCAACGGCGGCATCCTGGTCCTCGGCAGCACCGCCACGCTGCCCACCTCCGCGATTACGGTCGGCCCCAACGGCACGTTCAACCCGCAGGGCGTCCGCAGTCTCGGCTTGGCGCCGCTTTCGGTCTCCGGGACCCTGGACCTGGTCACCGGTGGTGCAGCGAGCCTGACCACCTCGGGCGCCGTCAGCCTCAATGCGGCGACGTTGAACTTCGCGCTCAGCGGCGGCACTGCGTTGACCGGCGGTGCCATTACGGTCAACGGCGCCAACACCGTCAACGTTTCCGGCAGTTATCTTGCCGGCACTACCTATACCCTGATCGCCGGCAGCAGCCTCACCATGAACGGGGGCAGCTTCGTCCTGGGCAGCACTCAGCTTGGTTTCGCCAGTCTGACGCCCGTGTTGACTCCCACGGCCTATGAGGTGCAGGTTATCGGAAGCCTCACGCCGCTAACGCCCTATTGGTCTGGCGCGGTGAACACGACGACTTGGAACGATGCGACCCGGGCCCCCACCAGCAACTGGTGCACCGATGCCACGGGCACAACGGATGCCGAGCAGATCCCGGGGGCCGTTAGCAACGTCCACTTCTCCGGCTTGAATAACAGCGCGGGCGTGACGACCACGCTGGGGGCCGACACCATCATCACCAGCCTCAACATCGACTCGGGCGCCGGCAATCCTACCATCAGCGGCAGCAACACCTTGACGACCGGCACGGGCGGCGTCAACGTGGCCTTGGGCTCCGGCGGCGCCACCCTCAGCACCAACCTGGCGCTGGGCGCCCCGCAGACCTGGACCAACAATGAGGCCAGCCCCGCCCTCCTGGCGGTCTCCGGCAACGTGGCCAACGGCGGCAATACGCTGACGCTGGCCGGTTCCGGCAATACGACCATCTCCGGCGCCATCACCGCCGGCAGCGGCGGGCTGATCGTTAATAGCGCCGGCGGCACGGCAACCCTCAGCAACACCAATAGCTACAGCGGCGGCACCTCGGTCTCTGCCGGCACGCTCATTATCAGCACGGACCTCAACCTCGGCGCCGTGCCGCTCGCCGTCCAGGCCGCCAACATCTACCTCAACGGCGGCGTCCTGCAGTTCAACGCCGGCACGCCTTCCAACGGCGCGCTGACGATCGCCACCAACCGCGGCATTACGCTGGGCCCCGCCGGCGCGACCATCAACGTCAACTTCCTGAACACCAACCAGAACAACGGCCAAGAGACGGCGGTCTGCTACGCCGGCGTGATCGCCGGCAGCGGCGGCCTGACCGTTACGGGCAGCGCCGGGGCGGGCCAGGCCAACCAGTCGGTCGTCGGGCTCAAGGGCAACTCCACCTACACGGGCGGCACCACGGTCAATAACGCCGTCCTTGAGGTCTATAATAACGGCGGCCCCTATAACAACGTCCTGCCCGTCACCACCGTCTTGGACCTCGTCAATAACGGCATGTTCAATATCGATGCCTCCACTTCGGTCCAGACCATCGCGGGCCTGGCAGGCGACTCGACCGGCATGGTGGGCACCACCAACCAAGGCACCAACGTCGGCCTGACGATCAGCTCCACCGGCAACTACGAGTTCGACGGGGTCATCGGCGCCCTAACCGTGGCCAGCAAGACCGGCAACAACGTCAGGGTGAGCCTGGTCAAGACGGGCAGCGGCACCGAAACCCTGACGGGCAACAACACCTTTAGCGGCGGCTTGAGCGTGCTGCAGGGCACGCTGGCCGTTCCCACCGCCAACAATGCCGCGGCCAATGGCCCCCTCGGTGCTGTCGCATCCGTGACGTTGGGCAGCACCAACGGCACCAGCGGCACGTTGGAATACACCGGCAGCGGCGCATCGGCGAGCAACATGCCCTTCGTGCTGGCCACCGGCAGCACCGGCGGGTTCCAGATCGACTCGCCGACGGGCAATTTGACCCTCAGCGGGTTGATCAGCGGCTCAGCCAGCGTCGCCAAGACCGGCAGCGGCGCACTGACGCTTGGCGGCCCCAACACCTACTCGGGCGGAACCTCCATCAACGCCGGGAAGCTGATCGCCTCCGCCTTCAACTCGCTGGGCACCGGCGCCGCCACAATCGCCAACGCTGCGACACTGACTCTCAACAGCGGCGTCGGGCCAACCACCTATGCCAACAACGTGATCCTCCCCGCGGCGGCCTCGGCCAACGTGAACGTCACGCCGGGCGGCACGCCCACCAGCGCGCAAATGGGCACGCTGAGCATGGGCAGCGGCGCAACCCTCAACGTGATGGCCGACGGCGGCAGCAGCGGCGTCGCTTACACCCTTAACCTGGGCAACGTCAGCCTGCCTGCCACGGCCAATTTCAATGTTGTCGACAGCGTCGGCACGCTCGCGCTGGGCGCGCTGAACGACGGCGGCGTCACCCCGGCAACGATCAACGTAAACAACGCCGGTTCGGGCGCCCTGTCGCTGGGCATGGACGCGGCGAGCCTGGTCAACGGCACGCAGTTCAACGTCAATGGCGGCACGCTCGCCGCCAATAGCGGCCTTGCCCTGGGCAACGTGGCCAAGGTCAACGTGGCCGCCCCGGCGACCCTCAGTTTCGGCGCCAATCACACGCTGGGCGCACTGAGCGGCGCCGGCAGCGTCCTGCTCGGCGGCTATACGCTGACCGTCGGCAATCCGGTCAACAACCTCTCCTCGACCTTCTCCGGAGTGATCGCCGACGGCGCGATAGCGGGAGGCGGCCTGGTCAAGGACGGCGCCGGCACCCTCCGGCTCACCGGCATCCACACCTACACCGGCCCCACGAACATCGTCGCCGGCAGGTTGGAACTCGGGCCGACGGCCGGCCTGGGTGATACGGCGATCAGCATCGGCGCCGGCGCGACCTTCGCTCCGCAGCCGGCCACCGGCGCCACGATCACCGCCGGCGCCGGCGCCGCCACATTGTCCATTTGGGGAGGCGTCTTCGACATGTCCGGCGACAACGCCGCCGGCACCTTCCAGGTCAATGGCCCCTCCGGCAGCGCTTTGCTCCTCGGCGGCGGCACCCTGTGCTTCGACGTCGGCAGTTCTGCCGACCAGTTGCTCGTCATGAATGGCCCGGCACAGGTGCTTGGCCCGAGCGCCATCAGCATCACCGGCATCGCCGGGATCAAGGCAGGTACCTACCCCCTGATCGTCGACGCCGCCGGCGGACTGAGCGACGGCGGAGCGAACGACGGCTTTGCTTCCACCCCGATAAATTCCACGGTCACGGTCGGCGGCAAGACCTACGGCCTGACGCTGAGCGGCAACGACACCGAGGAAGACGTTACGGTTGCTGCCGCCAACAATTCGTTGCTGACCCTGTCCACCGCGGCCCTGACCCTGAATAAGCACAAGGGCGATACTTCGACCACTAACGTTTCGGTGAGCAACACCGGCACGGACGACGGCCACTTCACGGCCACTGCCACGGGGAGCACCCTAAACTTCAGTCCCACGGGCAGCACCCTGGTGAACGCCAACACCGGCAGCCAGTCCCTGAGCCTGGGTTGGGGCGACACGACGAACCCCGGCAGTCGCAGCACCACGCTCAGCATCAGTAACGATGACGGCGGGGCTTTGGGTGTGAGCAGCCTGGCGCTGACAGGCGTTGTCTACAGCGGCCTGGCCACCTGGGGCGGCGGCAGCGGCACGTGGAGCCCGATTGCCAATTGGTCCGAGGCGAGCTATGGCGGAGTGCCTGGCGTGGACGGCCCGACCCTCAGCGCCACCGACACGGCGACCTTCAATACCCTGGGCGCCCAGACCGTCACCTTGGACATTAGCCCGCAAGTCAGCGCCCTGAACTTGAGCAATGGCCCCTACACGTTGAACACCACCGGCGCCTACACGCTGCGCCTCAGCAACACGGCCACCGGTCAGGCCTCGATCGTGAGCAGCGGCACGCAGACCATCACGGCGCCCGTGGCTTTGGACAGCCCGACGACGGTGACTACCCCCACCCGCAACAGCGACGTTCTGACGTTGGCCGGCCTGGTCAGCGGCAGCAGCGGGCTGACGAAGAACGGCAGCGGAATGTTGGTGCTGAGCAATACCAACAACCATGCCAGCGGCTTTACGGGCGGGACGACGCTAAGCGGCGGCACGCTCGAGTACACCAGTTCGGCGGCGGTGGACAAGGGCAACGTCGAGTTTGCCGGCGGCAACCTGGTGTTGAACTTCGGGGCGGGCGGCGGCAGCGTCGTGACCGGTGCCGACAGCGGCTCGGGGCTTTCCGCTTCGTCGCCGTCGGCCGGGCTCGGCTCGGCGGCGGTTGTGCCGTCGTCCGGGGCGGGTGCGGCCCTGACGGTGGCCGGCGTGCCGGAACCGGGCACGTTGGGCCTGCTGGCCGCCGGTCTGCTGGCCGGCCTGATCGCCTGGCTGCGACGCAGAAAGGCGTGACCTGCCGATTCGTGCGGTAGTACGACGTGCGGCGTAGGGTGCCACTGGCTTGCCAGTGCTGTTCTATTGTCGGTTCTTGCAGCATTGAACCGCCGGAAACCTCTCCCCGTGGTTCGTCGGCGAGCATGGAACGTATCCGCAGGCGACGGAACAGCCGCGGGTTCCCGACTTTTCGCGCCCACCACGCTTTGGCAACTTCTCGCCGAAAGAGCCATCCGAAGGAGCACGGGCAAGCCCGTGGCACCCAGCAAGACAATAAGTTACCGGAATTGTATCCGGCACACGCCGTGTGCCGACGGCAAAATGCGGCACACGCCGTGTGCCGCCTACATTGGGATCCGGCAACTTATTGTCCGGCCGGGCTAGCCGCGTTACCGGCTCGAACCGCTGCGTGTTGATCGCCCGACCGCGGCCCGTGGATGACAAGAACTGCCGTTGCCCGGTTCGGCGGCATATGCGATAAACTACGGACCATGGCCTCCGGCAACGAGCGTCGATCAATGGCACTTGGAAGTAGAGCTACCCATCGGGGGCTGCTCGTGGCCGGTCTGTTTTTTTTGTGCCTGGTTCCCCGGGCGATCATGGCGTGGAAGCTGACCGCCGTCTGTCCCGACGGAGTTTTTTATATCCGGCTGGCCGACGCCATCGACAGGCAGCGGTTCCACGAGGCGTTCCGCGTCATGCACTTCAACCTTTATCCGGTAATCCTCATGCTGCTGGAGCGTGGCGGGATGCCTTGGGAGGTTGCCGGCAAGTGGTGGGGCGTCCTCTTGTCCAGCGCGACGGTGCTGCCTCTGTATGGTTGGATGCGGCGCATGCTGAACGAGCGCGTGGCCCTGGCCGGCGGATTGCTCTACGCTTTCCATGCCGACCTGATCCGCTGGAGTCCCGAGGTCATTCGCGATCCCAGCTTTTGGTGTTTCTTCGCGGCCGCTTTGTACTTTTCGTGGCGCGCCGCCGCGGAGGCACGATGGTGGTTGTTCCTGGCGGCCGGGTTCGCCCTGGCCCTGGCCGAGTTGACTCGCATCGAGGGTTTCGTGTTGTGGCTGCCGCTGGCGGCGTGGACGTTGTGGCACGGTCGCTTCGAGCGACAACGCCGCTGGCGGTTGTTCGCAGGCGCCGTGCTCGCGGCCGCCGTCTACCCGCTGCTGCTGGTGCTGATCAGCGATTATTGGATTCGCGGCTACAGCGCGCTCGAACTGGTGCGCCGCGAACCGCTGGAGCTGGCCGGGCAATGGGCCCAGGCCGCGCTGTTGCGGAGAAAGATCGAGCTGCCGCCAAACCTTCCCTTGCCGCTCTCGCTGCCGCGGATGATCGAGATGTTCGTTTCCGGGCTGGTGAAGGGACTGACGCCCCTGTTTGCGTTGTTCGTCGTTGTGGGTTTTGCCGTTCGGCCGCGCCTGTGGCGCCGCCGTGAGCACCTGGTATTGCTGTCAACCTCCGCGGCCGTTTGCCTGGCCGTATGGGTCAATCTGTGGTGGACGCACCTGACGTGCAAGCGGTACTTTTTCCCCGTGGTGATGCTGCTTTGTCCGCTGGCCGCGTCGGGGCTGTTGCGGTGCTCGGCCGTGGCAGCCGGTTTCGCGCGCCGCTGCCGGCCGGGGGCGTTCTGGAAAGGCAAGAGTAACGTCCCCCTCTCCCGCCCGACGCTTGCGACGGGAAGGGAGAGGGTCGGGGTGAGGGCGGCCTTGTCACTTGCCGGCCTGCTGCCGCTTGTCCTGGTCATCGTTCTGAATCTGGCCATTGCCCTGGGAACCGACTGCCGCTTCCGCACGGCCACGCTGGAGTTGGGCCGCTGGGCGCAGAGGGAATTTGGCCCGGTGCCGCTGTTCTATGGCCCCAACGGCGCGACGCAGGTCGTGGGTTACTATGCGCACGGGGTATGCGGGTCGTTTCCGCCCGGCACGCCCGACGCCGACGTGCTGCTCCAGGTTGGCAAACTTCAGCCCGACGTGGTGCTCTTGCCGGCGGAGCCCAAGACGGCGGATCATGGCGCCGCGGTCTTCAAGGGCGTCGAAAGCCTGGGCTTCGTCGCGGTCGACCGGTCCCAATTCAGCGGCGGTTGCCGCAAGCTGTTGGTCTTGGCCCGCCGCAGTCCTCTGCCATCCTCTGCATCCTCCCCGGCGAGTTATTCGTTCGGTCAACAGCCTCAAAGATTCACCGCCGAGGGCGCGGAGTAACGCAGAGGTAGTGCATTGGCAGGAAACACTGGCATGTCTCTGTTGCGCTTGATTGTTGCATCGCTCGCGTACCACTGGCGGATGAACTGCGCCGTGGCCTGCGGCGTGGCGGCGGGCACGGCCGTGCTCACCGGCGCGCTGCTGGTCGGCGACTCCATGCGCGGCAGCCTCCGCCGGCTCACTCTGGATCGGCTCGGGCAGGTCGAGGAAGCGCTGGTGGCCGATCGCTTCTTCCGCACGGAAGTGGCCGAGCAACTCGCCGCGCAGGCGACTTTCCAGTCGGCCGGCGCAACTGCCGTGCCGGTCATCCTGCTGCGCGGCAGCCTGGAAAATGCCGGGGCCGCAACTCGCGCCCGGGCGAACCGGGTCAACGTCATTGGGTGCGATGAACCGTTTTGGCGGTTGGGCGGCGGCGGACCGAGCCGCTTGCCCGGCCGCGGCGAGGTCGTGCTCAATCGGCCGTTGGCCGATGAGTTGGGCGTGCGCGTGGGCCAGGCGGTCGTGCTGCGATTGCCCCGCGCCGGCACCATTCCCGCCGAAAGCCTGCTGGGAGAGCGGCGCGATACCTTGGGCAGCGTCCGCTTGACGGTCTGCGAAATTCTTGCCGCCGAAGGGTTCGGGCGTTTTGGGCTCCGCCCCGACCAGCAGGTTCCGCGAAACGCGTATTTATCTCGCGATGCGCTCGCGCAAACGCTCGGGCAGTCGGGCCGGGACAACGCCATCCTCACCACGGCCGCGGTCGGGGCCTGGCAGCCGAACCCGGAGGACTGCGGCATTTCACTGCGCCAGACGCCGCAAGGCTACGTCAACATCACCTCCGAGCGGATGCTCATCGAACCGGCGGCAGAAAAGGCAATCCTGCAAGGCCTGGAGAAATCTGCCGCGGTCGCCCGCGGCCGCATTCAGCCCGCGCTGACTTACCTGGCGAACACCATCGCCTGCGGCGGGCGCGAGATTCCCTACTCCACGATCACGGCCATCGACTTCGCCGCCGAGCCGCCGTTGGGACCGATGCTCGCGGCGGACGGCCGGGTGGTGCCGGCCTTGAAAGACGACCAGATCGCGCTGAACGCCTGGGCCGCCGCGGAACTGCACGCGCGGCCGGGGGACGCGATCCGCGTCAGCTATTTCGAGCCCGAAAGCGTGCATGGGCGGGTGCGGGAAACGGCCATCCAGTTGCGCCTGGCGGCCGTGGTGCGATTGGCCGGGGCCGCCGCCGACCGCGCCATGACGCCGGCCGTTCGGTGTATCACCGACACGGTCTCGTTGGCGGCCTGGAACGCT
>JBEKZQ010000020.1:0-24191 GCA_049509675.1 Thermoguttaceae bacterium
CCACCGCCGATGGCCACCGAGGATGCCTGGGGAATGTTTTGCGGGGGGGGCTGGGTCTGGAAACAGCCTTGTATTAAACCCTCGCCACGGCCGCTGGTATCGCCATTTGTCCAAGAAAACCCTCGCCACGGCCGCCGGTATCGCCATTTGTCCAAGAAAACCCTCGCCACGGCCGCCGGTATCGCCATTTTATTGAATCATGCCTACAATTCCAATATATTGCGAAGCGCAAGTTCCCGTTATTTCACCAGCTCGGAGCGCGGCATTGAACGAAGGAAGTGCGGGAGAACATCTTTACTTGCGGCGGCCGGTCCGCGCCGTGTTCTTGGCTCTGCTGGCTGGCGCTCTCGCCGGGGAAGGCCGGGCAGCGGCCTGCAGCATGCCTGTCTTCCGGTATGCGCTGGAACGGTTCGCATCCGACCCGTATGAGTTCGTCGTTTTCCATCGCGGTCCCCTTTCCACGGAACATAAGCAGGTAGTCACCGCGACGGAGAAACTGGCAGAAGACACGAACTGGCCGGTCAACCTCACGGTGCGCCTGGTGGACCTGGCGGCGACGCAGACCGAGAAGCCGGCCCGGACACCGCCCGCCGATGCGCCATTGCCCTGGCTTGCGGTGGTGCCGCCGCGCGGCGCGGACGAGATGCCCCTGTGGTCCGGCCCGCTGCGTGCGGACGATATTCGGGCCTTGGTGGACTCCCCCGCTCGGCGCGCGGTGGCCCATCGGCTGATGAAAGGCGAATCGGCCGTGTTCCTGCTCCTGGAAAGCGGTCGGAAGGAGGCGGACGAAGCAACTGCACAACTCCTCCAGGCAGAGTTGGCGAAGATGGAGAAATCGCTCGAACTGCCGCCCGACAACGGCATGGGCCAACCGCGCAGCGCGCTGCCGCTGAAGATCTCCTTCTCGATTCTGCGCATTGGGCGCGGCGATGCGGCGGAACGCGGCCTGGTCAAGATCCTGTCCGGCTCGAGCCAGGGGGCCCAGGACAATGCCGGCCCGATCGTGTATCCGGTCTTCGGGCGCGGCCATGTGTTGGCCGCACTGGCGGGCAAGGCGCTTACGTCCGACACATTGCAGGAGGTGGGCGAATTCCTCTGCGGAAACTGCTCCTGCAACTTGAAGGGACAACTACCCGGCGGCGATCTGTTGATGGCGGCGGCCTGGGAGACCATCCTGCAAGGGGACGCCATCAGCGAGGATTCGGCGGCGCTCACAGGGCTTGGTCCGCTGGCCCGGGCGGCAGCGGCCGCAACGGCACCGCCCCGTGCCGCGGCCGTTTCGGCCCCGTCGCCCTTGGTCGATGCGCAACACGAGGCCACCGCCGGTCCGCCTCGCCATGGCATCCTGGCCGCCTCGCTGTTGGCGACCCTGTCGGTGGCCATCGTGTTGATCGCCGCAGGGAGCATGCTTCTGAAAAGACCTCGTTCGTAAAGGAATCGGTTGACATGACGATATGGCGACTGATCCATCGCGAAATCGCCTACCGCAAGACGAACTTTCTTCTGAGCATGCTGGCCGTGCTCGTGGCGGTGGGCAGCGTCGTGGCGGCCGTCTCGCTGTTGGACCGATATGCGATTCGCGGCCAGCAACGTGCCGCAGAGCAACAGGCCGAATTGCAAAAGAAAATGGCCGTCCTGGAGGATGACTATCGGAAGATCATGCTCGGACTGGGCTTCAACGTGCTCATTTTGCCCAAGGAGCAGAATCTGGCCGATTTCTATGCAGAAGACTTTGCCTCGAAGCTGATGCCGGAGAACTACGCGGAAAAGCTGGTGCAAGCCCGCGTGGCGTCGATCAATCACGTCCTGCCGATTCTCCAGCAGAAAGTGCAGTGGCCCGAGCGGGAGCGGACCATTCAGCTTGTGGGCACGCGCGGAGAAATCGCGCTGCTGGCGAAGGGGCGCAAGACGGCCCTGCTGGACCCGGTTTTGCCGGGCCACGTGGTCGTCGGCTACGAGTTGCACCGCAGCCTGAAACTTGCGGTGGGAGAGAGGATCGCGCTGTGCAAGAAGCCGCTGACGGTGTCCGTCTTGCAACCGCAGCGCGGCAATCAGGACGACATCACGCTTTGGATCAACCTCCGCGAGGCGCAGCAGATTTTGGGAAAGGAAGGCCGGATCAACGCGATCCAGGCGCTGGAGTGCAACTGTGCGGCCGATCGTCTGGGCCAGATTCGCGAGGAGATTGGTGGCGTGCTTCCCGACACGCAGGTGATCGAGTTCAGTGGCCAGGCATTGGCGCGCGCCGAGGCCCGCAACCGCGCCGCCGCGGAGGCCCGCGAGGCGACCCAGCGCCAACAGCAAAGCGACGCCGCAGCGGCGCGCGACCGCGAACGCCTGTTCGCCGTGCTCGTACCCCTGGTAATCGGGGCATGTGCCGTCTGGGCCGGCCTGCTGGCCTTGGGCAATGTCCGCAGCCGCACGAGCGAAATCGGCATTCTGCGGGCCCTGGGCGTGTCGGCGCGGCGTATTCTAGCCATTTTTCTGGTCCGTGCCGCCTTGATTGGCCTGCTCGGCGCTTCGTTGGGGTTCGTCGTCGGTTGGCTGGGAAGTTGGCTCGGAGAGAACCGGCTCTCCGGCGGTCCGCCGCTGGCGGCGCTCTTCGACCCGCGCTTGTTCGCCCTGGTCCTCGTGCTGACGCCCATCCTCTCGGCCCTGATCAGTTGGTTGCCCGCAATGTGGGCCGCGCAGTTGGATCCCGCCGACAGCCTGAGAACAGACAGTGCAGGCTAGAAAGCCGTGAGGGATTAAGTTGATCAATCATCGTAGGACGGATTGCCAATCCGTCCCGAAAGACACGGACGGATTGGCAATCCGTCCTACGGGCAACTACGGGCCCTAAGAAGGAATAGCGGCAACATGCTGGAGATTCGCGACCTGTCGAAACGCTATGCAAGTCCTGCGCGCTCGGCCGCGGGGCCCATTGCCGCTTTGGATGGCGTGTCGCTATCGCTTGAGCCGGGTGAGTTCGTTGCCGTACAGGGGCCCAGCGGCAGCGGAAAAACCACCTTGCTCCTGGCCGCAGGCGGACTGCTGGCGCCGAGCGGCGGCACGATCACCTTCCGGGGTCAGGACGTTTACGCCATGTCGCCCGCCGCCCGTGCCCGGTGGCGCGCCCAATGCGTGGGCTTCGTGTTCCAGCAGTTCCATTTGATCCCGTACTTGAGCGTGATCGACAATGTCCTGGCCCCCGCCTTGGCCTGTCCGATCCCGAATGCCCGCACTCGGGCCGAGGAACTTCTGGAGCAATGCGGGCTCTCGGCCCGGGCCAGTCACGTGCCTGCCGAGTTGAGCACCGGCGAGCAACAGCGCACGGCCCTGGCCCGCGCGCTGGTACATGGACCGCAACTGCTGCTGTGCGACGAGCCGACCGGGAACCTTGACGAGCAAATCGCGCGGGCCGTGTTGGGTTGTCTCGTAGAGTTTCACCGCCGAGGCGGGGCCGTCTTGCTGGTGACCCATAATGCGGCCGCGGCGGCGATGGCCCGGCGCAGCCTTACTCTGCAATCCGGCCGACTGGTTTCTCGCCCCTCCCCATGAGATGATATGTTCCTGGAGGAGCCATCATGAAAACACCTTCGATGCGTCGCGGTTCCATCGCCACGCCTTGGCTAATAGCCATCGGATCGCTCGCGGCGATGATCGGCTTGGCGCTGTTGTTGTGGTCTTCGACTCGCCAAAACAAGCCACGGGAAAGGCCGAGCGAGTTGGTCTTGTACTGTGCCACCGGGTGCCTGAAGCCGGCTCAGGAAGCTTGTGCCGAGTACCAGAAGGAGTGCGGCGTCGACATTCACATCGAGCCGGATAGCTCGGGCGCGCTGCTGAGCAAAATCCGCGTCGCGCCGGATCGGGTCGATCTGTACCTGTCCGGCGAGGAATCGTTCATGGCCGAAGCACGCCGGCAGGGATTGGTCGCCGAGGTCCTGCCGTTTGCCCGGCAGCACGTGGTGTTGGCCGTTCGGCCGGGAAACCCGCAGAAGATCGCGGGCCTGAAGGACTTATTGCACGATCGTCTCCGCGTGGTGCTTCCGAATCCGGAGCTGACGGCGACGGCGAAGGCCGCCCAGCGGGCGCTGGCCGGCAGCGGGCTGTGGGAATCGCTGCTCGATCGGCAGCGCGCATCGCACGCGCAGCTTTCGTTCGTGGGGAATGTCAACGAGGCGGCCCAGGCCGCGAAAATCGGCGCCGCCGACGCCACCCTGGTATGGGACGCCACGGCCCGCATGTTCGGCTTGGACGTGGTCGAAGTGCCCGAGTTCCGGGCCCGGGCGTGCGAACAGGCCGTGCTGGGGATCGTGGCCGCCACCAAGAACGCCACGGCCGCGTTGCACTTCGCGCGTTACCTCACGGCCCGGGACCGCGGGCAGTTGGCCGTCGAGAAGAATTACTTCCAGCCGGTGGAGGATGCCGACGTCTGGGAGGATCGGCCCGCGCTGGTGCTCATGGCCGGCGCCATGCTCAAGCCGGGCATCGACGACCTGGTGAAATCGTTCAGCGAGCGGGAAGGCGTGACGATCAACACCATTTATGCCGGATGCGGCATCCACGTCGCGCAAATGAAGGCCATGAAAGGCACCCCCTCGACGGCGTCCCATTTTCCGGACGCATACTTTTCCTGCGATGTCTCCTTCATGTCGCAAGTGCAGCAATGGTTCGAGGCGTCGAAGGTCATTTCCCGCAACGACATGGTGCTGGTCGTGCCCAAGGGCAACCCGGCAGGGGTGAAATCGATCGAAGACCTGGCCCGGCCCGAACTGCGGGTCGGCCTTGCTCACCCGGTGAACTCGGCGCTCGGCGCGCTGACCGACGAGTTGCTCAAGAAGCTCAAGCTTCATGCCAAGGTCTACGATCCGGCCCGGAAACACCCGGTCGTTCACAGCGACGCGGGCCACGCCCTTGTGAATCAGATGCGCGCCGGCGCCCTGGATCTGTTGGTGGTCTATCGCAGCAACGTGCTGAGCAATCCGGAAAACGCGGAGAAATACCTGGACGTCGTGGAAATGAACCTGCCCGAGGCCGTGGCCATCCAACCTTATGCGGTCGCCAAGGATTCGCAACACAAGCACCTCATGCGCCGACTGCTGGAGGCCATTCTCGCGCCGAAGTCGAAAGAGCATTTCCTCAAGTCCGGGTTCCAGTGGGTTGCAGAAGGAAAGCCGCAATGAACGGCGAGGAACCCCGCGCGGAGAGAGCGACGACTTCGGTCCCGGCCATGCCGGCCGCGCCATCGGGTCGTTCTAGCGATGGATTGTTCCTGGTCGGGTTGGCCACGCTGCTGGGCAGTTACATCGTGCTCATCGTGGGGCTTCTTTGCGCCCTGGGAACATTCACCACCTTCGAGCATATCTTCACGGCCATCGCCACCGAAGAAATACGCTTCGCCCTGCGGCTGAGCCTTATCTCGTGTACGTTGTCGACCTTGTTGTCGCTGTGGGTGGCGATTCCGGGGGGCTATGTCCTGTCACGATTCAAGTTTCCCGGACGCCGCCTTGTCGATGCCATCATCGACATTCCCATCGTCCTGCCGCCGCTGGTCATGGGGCTGGCGCTGCTGATCCTCTTTCAGACGCCGCTGGGGCGCGCCGTGGAGCGCTACGTGCCGGTCACGTTCGCCGCGCCGAGCATCGTGCTGGCGCAGTTCAGCGTGGCCTGCGCGTTCGCGGTCCGCACGATGCGCGTCACGTTCGATCAGATCAGCCCGCGCGCGGAACAAGTGGCGTTGACCCTCGGTTGCCGCCGCAGCCAGGCCTTCTGGATGGTTGCCCTGCCGGAAGCCCGCCGCGGCGTATTGACTGCGGCCACGCTGGCCTGGGCGCGCTCGTTCGGCGAGTTCGGCCCAATCCTCGTGTTCGCGGGGGCCACGCGCATGCGCACCGAAGTCCTGCCCACGTCCGTCTTTCTCGAACTGAGCATCGGCAACATCGAGGCCGCCGCGGCGGTCTCGCTGATGATGGTCCTTACGGCCATGATCGTGCTGATCCTGGCCCGCATTTTCGGCTTGCGCGGCAGCGGGCTGCTGTAAACGGAGGACGGTCGCCATGATCGCGCTTTCTGAAATCGCCGTGTGCCAAGGCGCGTTCTCCCTGCAGAACATCACGATCGAGGTCCCCGCCGGCGCGTATGGCGTGCTGATGGGCAAGACCGGCAGCGGCAAGACCACGCTCCTGGAAGCGATCTGCGGCCTGCGGCCTGTTGCGGCGGGCTCGGTCCGGCTCATGGGACGCGATGTGACTCGCCTGAAACCGGCCGCCCGCAACATCGGTTACGTGCCGCAGGACATCGCGCTTTTCTCCACGCTCACCGTACGGGAACACCTGGCCTTCGCATTGGTCGTGCGGCGCTGGCGCCGTGCGGCCGTCCGTGCCCGGGTCGACGAGCTGGCCCGGTTGCTGGGGATCGCTCCCTTGTTGGACCGCAAACCGCGCGGGCTGAGCGGCGGCGAGGCGCAGCGCGTGGCCCTGGGCCGCGCCATCGCCATGCACCCCGACGTGCTGCTCTTCGACGAACCGCTCAGTGCTTTGGACGACGACACCCGCCACGAAATGCACGAATTGCTCCGTTTCGTCCGCAAGCAGATGCCGGTGACCGTACTGCACGTAACGCACAACCGCGACGAAGCCGCGCGGCTGGGCGACTGCTTCTTTCAACTTCGTGACGGACGCGTTCTTGAAGTGCCGCGATAAAAGCCTGAACAGATGAGAACCTGACGATTGACAACAAGAATGTGTTTAGCTAGAGTGGCGTTTGTAGTTCGCGCCATCCGGGCCGAGACTTCTCGGAATGTGTCTGCGACCCGAGAACAGACGCCCAAATAGTGAGGAGCACAACATGGGTACGATCCACGTGACGGCACGGATATCGAACCTCGCTCAAGACGCCGAGCCTTGGGAAGCCGAGTTCCTCGTCGATACCGGCGCCATCGATTGCATGGCGCCCAAGGATCGGCTGATCCAGGCGGGCATTCGGCCGGAAGGGAAGTCGGTTTACGAACTGGCCAATGGCCAGCCCGTCGAGTACGAGTACGGTTTTGCGCGTGTGGCGTTTCTTGGCGCGGAGACCGTGGCGCAGATCGTCTTCGGCCCGCCGGATACCGAACCGATCCTCGGCGTCGTCGCCTTGGAGAACACCGGGGTCAGCGTCGACCCAGTGACACGAACACTCAGCAGAATGCACGCGCGTCCGCTGAAGTAGCGAGGGGCACCCTTAGGAACATGACGAAACGCTGACGCCACGAGATCCAGGACACCGGCTCTCCCCTCACTCCGGCAGCGGCTGACCCCTGGTCTCCGGGGCGAAGGGCAACACCAACAGCCCGACCAAAAAAGTGCCGCACATCGTGACCCCGGCATAACGCATCGGCTCGCCTTGGCCGGCATAGACCACGCTTGTCAACAGACCGAGGGCCGAGGGCCCCAAGGCCGCCACGTAGCGGCCGATGTTGTAGCAAAACGACGTGCCCGTGCTCCGCAGCCGCGTGGGAAACAATTCGGCGAAGTAAATGGCGTAGCCGCCGAAGAGCAGGAACTGGCAAAAGCCCATCGTGGGCACCATCCAATACACCTGCGTAGGCCGGCTCATCCACAAGAACGCCATGGCGGTCGCCAGTCCGGCCAGCACGAAGGAGATGGCGAAGGCCGGCTTGCGGCCGATCCGCGCCGTCACGCGGCTGAAGGTGTAGACGCCGCAGAAGGCGCCCAGGTTGAAGAGGATCGAGGTGATGCTCGCCCACCACCGCACCTTGCCGTTGATTTCGGCCTGGCGGGCGGCGATGTGCGCGACGTGGGCCGCACATTGCTCCGGCGCGTCGGCCGGACCGGCCAGGTACTCGGCCCGCCGGGCCCGCTGTTGGGGCGACTGGGGATCCAGCGAGTGATCGAGCGCGTCCAGAACGGCGGCGGACGACACCGTCTTGCCGGCCGCACGCAGCTCGAGCGCCTTGGCGTAGAGCAGTTGCGCATTCTTATCGCCAGGCTCCAGGCCCAACAGGCCCTTGGGATCCACCTTCTTCGCACCGGCCAGGACCTTGTCGAAGCACTCCGGCGATGCGGTCACCGAGCGGACGAATTGCCGATCCATCTGGGCCTCGCCGCGGTCGCGAGCCTCCTGCTGGTACACCTTGCGGAAGATCGACTGGTTCAAGTCGATGCTGAAAAATCCGATGCCCCACAGGCCGATGACGCCGGAGGAGGCCAAGAGCAGGCCCACGATGGCGTTGCGGCGCCAGCGCGGCACGCCGAACAGTTCGGCCAGCGAGCCGGCCTTCTTGCCGCCGCCCTGGGCCACCGCCTTCTGCCAGCTTTCCGGCTCTTTCAGCCGCCGCATGACGACCACCGCCAGCAGCGCGGGCAGGATGCCCAGGGAAAACATCCAGCGCCAGGCGACACCCTGGCCCACCAGCCCGTGTTTCTCCAACTGGCCGAAGCCCATGACGCACAAGGCCGCCGTAACGTTGGCCAGCGTGGAGAAGGCCTGGAGCATGCCCAGCGCGTGCGGCCGGGCCGCGGCGGGCATGGTTTCGGCCACCAGCGACACGCCCACGGCAAACTGCCCGCCCACGCCCAGCCCGGTCAGAAACTGGTACAACATGAAGTCGTAGACGCTGTACGACAGGCTGATCAGGCCGGTGAAGACCGAGAACATGAGGATCGTCAGGACCATGGTCTTGGCCCGGCCCAGCCGATCGCCCAGGATGCCGAAAATAATCCCGCCGGTGGCCCAGCCGATCATCAACACCGAGGTGGCGATGCCGGTGTACTGCTCCACGCGCGGGTCGCCCGGCTCGACGGCCAGCAGCCGGGTGAAGGCGTCCTTGCGGTTCAAAGCGAACATCTGTTGGTTGAAGCAATCGAAGGCCCAGCCCAGCGTGCAGACCACCAGCACGAACCAGTGGTAGCGATTCAACTCGCGGAACCAGGGACGCACAACTTCACTTGTCATCGCTCGCCTCTCCTCCGCCTGCCGGGGTGCCACGGTTGGCTTGCCCAACCGTGCTGCCGACACTGCTGGACGAGCCAGCAGTGGCACCCGATCCCGACAGCGCACGGGATTTACTTGTCATCGCTCGCCTCTCCTCCGCCTGCCGGTTTCGCTTCGCGCTGCAGATTTGCGCCGATCCAACGTTCCAACTCGTCCCAGTCGACGGGCGGCAACTCTTTGCGGTCGGGCCGCAGACGGACCGCCTCCTTGACATAAACGTGGACGATCTCCCCGGCGGTCTTCTCCGTGTTCCAATGCACCAGGACGCGGATGCAGTGCCGCAGCGAGCCGGGCACGTCCAGCTCGTTGTTGCACATCAGCGCCACGTCGAACCAGCCCAACTGCCGCGCCGCCAGGGCGGGAAACTCGGCGTCCAGGTCGTGGGTCGTGGAGAAGACGGCGCTGGCAACGTCGTCGGCGTGAATGTCGTTCTCGCGAATCAACAGCGCCAACAACTCCCGCGTTGCCTTGAGAATGTCCTCGCGGCTATTGGAATCGGCGGTCGTCGCTCCCCGCACCCCACGGCAAAACATCTTTCGCTCTCCAGTATGACAAGGCTGCGGGTGCCACTGGCTTGCCAGTGCCCTGCTCTCTGTCACTTCTTGCCGTATCAAACCGCCGAAAGAGCACGGGCAAGCCCGTGCCACCCGACCAGCAAGACATCTTTTCGCTAATGCACGCGCTGTCCCGGCTTGGCGCCGGAGTCCGGGGCGAGCAGGTAGATCTCGTTGTCGCCGCCGGCCGCTACGATCATTCCTTCGCTGATGCCGAATTTCATCTTCCGCGGGGCCAGATTGGCGGCGCAGATCACCAGCCGGCCCACGAGCTGTTGCGGCTGGTAGACGGCCTTGATGCCGGCAAAGACGGTCAGTCGATGCGCGCCGCCCAGGCCGAGGGTCAGCTTGAGCAATTTCTTGGCCGCGGGCACGTCCTGGGCGTCCAGCACGCGGGCGACCCGCAAGTCGATCTTCGAGAACTCGTCGAAGCTGATCTCGGCGGCCAGCGGCTCGGACTGAAGCGGTGCGTCGCTGTCGGTTTCGGCCGGCGGCGCTTCCGTTTCCGCCTCCGGCTCGGTGCTGGCCGAAATCATGGCATCCACCTTCTGCCGCTCCACCCGCCGCATCAGGTGCCGGAAGCGGCCTACCTTCGTGCCCAAGAGCGGCTGCTGCGATTGCTGCCAAGCGGTAATCGGCTCGCCCAAGAGCACGCCCACTTGCCGGGCCATTTCGGGCAGCACGGGTGAGAGATAAACGGCCAGTTGGCGAAACAGGTTCAGCCCAATGGTCGAGACGTCCTGGAGCAGCTTGGCCTTGCCGGGGTCCTTGGCCAGCTTCCACGGCTCCATGCGGTCGACGAAACGGTTGGCCCGATCGCCGGCCGCCAGGATGTCGCGCATGGCCCGGGCGAAGTCGCCTTCCTCATAGGCCCTGGCGATCGCCTGACCATCGATAGCCGCCGCCTCGAAGAGCTTCCCGGTATCCAGGTAGTGCGGGTACTCGGCGGCCAGGCCGGTCGCTTCCACGAAGCCCGCGCTGCGGCTGGCCAGGTTGATCACGTTGCCCACCATGTCGGCGTTCACCTTGGCCGCGAACTCGTCCAGGCTCAGATCGAGGTCGTCGACGCCGGGCCCCAATTTCGAGGCGTAATAATAGCGCAAATAGGCCGGGTCGAGATGCTCCAGGTACGTCGCCGCACGGATGAAGGTCCCCCTGGACTTCGACATTTTCTGGCCGTTGACCGTGAGAAAGCCGTGGATGTGGACTTTCTTGGGCAGCGCGAAGCCGGCCGTCTTGAGCATCGCCGGCCAGAACAGCGTGTGGAAATAGGTGATGTCCTTGCCGATGAAGTGATGGATCTCCGTGTCCGCACTGCGCCACCAGTCGGCGACCGTTTCGCCGTGCCGATCGCACCACTGGCGGGTGGAGGCGATATAGCCGATCGGCGCGTCGAACCACACGTACCAATAGTTGCCGGGACTGTCGGGAATCTCGAAGCCGAAGTACGGGGCCGGCCGCGATACGTCCCAATCGCGCAGCGGCTCGCTCAGAAAATGCCCCTGCAGATAATTGGCGATCTCCGACTGCAGCGCCCCGCTGGTGACCCACTGGGCCAGGAAATCGTGCAGCCGCTCGATGTTGATGAACAAGTGGCTGGCCGTCCGCACCTCCGGCCGGGCGCCCGAGAGGGTGCTGACCGGATCGATCAGGTCGCTGGGACTATAGTGCCGGCCGCAGTGGTCGCAGCTATCGCCATATTGATTCGGCGAGCGGCATTCCGGATTGGGGCACGTCCCCCTGACAAAACGGTCGGCCAAAAAGGTGCCGGCCACCGCATCGTACAGTTGCGTGACCTCCTGCTGGCTGACCAGGTCGGCGCGGCGCAGGGCGGCCCAGATCTCCCCGCAATACGCGCGGTTCTCCGCACTGTGGGTGCTGCCGTAGTTGTCGAACTCGATCTGGAAGCCGTGGAAATCGTCCTCGTGCGACTTCTGCATCCGCGCGATCAGGTCTTCTTCGCCAGTCACCTCCTGCCGGGCGCGGATCATGATGGCCGTGCCGTGCGTGTCGTCGGCACATACATACACGCAGCGGCGGCCCATCAGTTTCTGGAACCGCACCCAGATGTCGGTCTGCAAATACTCGACCAGGTGTCCCAGGTGGATCGGGCCGTTGGCGTACGGCAGGGCGCTGGTGACGAGGATGCGTCGCATGGCAGGGGGTCTCGGCAATGGAGCGTGGCAAAGCGGCTAATTCTAAAGCATAAGCTCTTTGCAAGCAAGGGCTTACACTATATGCCACAGCAAATCGCTCGCCATCAACGGTTTGGAGAGCACGGCCGCCGCGCCGTGGGCCTGGGCTTGCTCGACATCTTCGGCGCGGGGAAAATCCAACAAGGCGATGACCGGCGCCGGGGCCACGGCGGCTACCATCCGCCGCAACTGATCGAGTTCCGCCTCGCTGCATTGCGAACCGTCGAAGACCGCGATCCGCGCGCCCCGCACGCGACCCGCACGGGGCGGCCGCAGCCAGACGGTCGCATAACCGTGCCGGCGGAACAACTCGCAGAGCCAGTCCTCCATGGCCCAGGACCGCGTCCACAGCGCCGCCAGCCCCCGCCCCTGCACCGCCTTCCCAGCTATGTGGCCAGACTGCCGATCATCGACTACATCGGCAATAACATCGAGCAAGATGCGTTCCTCTTCGGTCGCGGTGACCGGAAGAGACCAGGTCGACCCGCGGCCGGTACACAAGCGGCGCAACTCGCGCCGGGCCCGGACCGGCCATTGGTGCCAATAGATGCGCAGCACCCCCGGCCAGGGCTTTCCGCTGCGCATCTCGCCTTCGCACCAGCTTCCCGCCAGAGCCACCATGCGTGCTACGGGCGCCAACCGCCGCAGGTGCTGGATCTGGGCTTGCGAAAACTGGCCGGGATAGGCCAAGGCCACGACGATCACGTCGGCCACGCGGCCGCGGCTGAGCCAGTCGACGGCCGCAGCGCTGTCGCCGACGGCCGTCAGCCGGCCAAGCGAATCCAGGATGGCGCGGGCGCGGCGAAACTCCGGCCGCTTCGTATCGCCCACCAAGAGGATCTTCATAGGCTCGGCTGACATTCTTATGGCAATTCGGCCTCCGTATCCATGATCAATTGCCGCGCGGCCTGGGCGTCCGGCGCTTCGCGCAAGGCGGCCAGAAAGCCGTTGACGGTGAGGATGCGGCTCAGCCGGGCCAGCGTCCGCAAATGGCCGCCGTCTTCGGTCGAGCAGATGAGGAAGAAGACATCGGTCATCGGCACGTCGGAGCCGAACGGGATGCCGTTGCTGGTTCGCCCCAGGGCCAACACGGGCAGGTCCAGAATGTTCGCCATGGGCCGCCGCGGGTGCAGCAGGGCCACGCCGTTTTCCAAGGCCGTGCTCAGCATCTGTTCGCGCGAGCGGACCGCCTCGGCCATGGCCTGGGGGTCCCACAACCGGCCGGTCCGCGCCGCCAGTTGCACCATCGAATCGATGACCGAGTTCCGCGTTCGGGCAGGCAGGGGAATGGCAATTGCCGGCAGCGGCAGCAGCTCGGCTATCGACACGTGTTCCCGCTGTTCTTCGGGCGCGGAGCGCTCCAGCGCGCTCTCCACCTTGATCAGGCCCTCTTCGTCCGACAGGCCGATCCTCTGCTCCAGCCAGTGATGGACGTCGGCCCTGGCGAAGCGCCATTGGCCCGCCACCTTGCGGCCCGGCAATTTACCGCGCTCCGCCAGCCGGCCCACCTGGTCGGGGGTCAAGTGCAAGTAGCGGGCGAGGCTCGCCAGATCGAAGTCGCTGTGTGGCATGACGCCTATGTTCGCTCATTGCCGGGCGTTTGTCCAGTAGCGGCTTGTGGCGCAAAGGTAGCAGGCACACTCCGTGGCTGTGGATCCCCTTGCCCCCGAACGCTTGCGGCCCCAATCACTTCAGCGACTGCACGAACTGGCAAATCTGTTCATAATACTGGGGCCCGTGCGCGTCATTATGGTCGCCGCCGGGGATGAGGATGAACTTCTTGGGCTCGTTGGCCGCCGCGAACAAGCGCTCGGCCGAAGCCAAGGGAACGATCGTGTCGCAATCGCCATGGCTTTGCAGCAGCGGACCGTGATAGTTGCGGATCCGTGCGGCGGAGTTCAGCCGCGTACGCATGAACAGACGGACCGGCAGCCAGGGGAAGTGATAGGCCGCGACCTCCGGCAGCGAGGCGAAGCTGTTCTCGACGATCAGTCCGCGCGCGCCGTCGGCGGCCAGATCGACCGCCACGGCGCCGCCGATCGATTCGCCCATCAAGACGATCTGCTCCGCGGGAATGTTTTCGCGCCGGGCAAGCCAGGTGCGGGCTGCCCGCGCATCGGCAAGGATGCCCTGTCCGGTCGGCTTTCCGCCGCTGCGGCCATAGCCGCGGTAATCGAAGGCCAGCACGGAAACGCCCACGCGGTCGTGCAGCGCGCGGAGCACGTCGGCGCGATGGGTCACGTTGCCCGCATTGCCGTGGGCGAAGAGCACCACCGCGCGAGGATGCTCGTGGGGCACGTGCCAGCCGTGGATCCGCACGCCGTCGGCCGCCTCGAACCAGGCGTCTTCGACCTGCAAGCCCGACGGATGCCAATCGTCGGCAGCCGTGGAGAACGGGACGAAGATCAGCGATTCTTCCAGCCACATCATAACGAGGATGATAACGAGGTAAGCGACCAGGGCGACGCGCGTCACCCGCCGCACGCTCTTGAGCCAGCCCCGCGGGCGTAACGGGCGGGGCTTCTCGGACCGGTCCCCTCTCCCCTGGCGGGAGCGACCACCGGCGCGGTGCCCGAGGGTTCGGGAGACGGATTGCCTCTCGATTGCCGATTTCCAAAACATCCCCTCACCCCCGGCCCCTCTCCCGCGAGGGGAGAGGGGAGTGATCGACGGACAGCCGTTGCCGCCCCCATGATACACGCGGGAGGAATCGACGAAAAGCGCCCCGTCCGAGCATCGCTGGTGAGCGATGGCAAATTCCGCCTTGACAGGCGGGCCGAAATCGGCACAATCCGGCGACCACATCCAATTCATCCATCCGCACGTTGGCACCGAGGCCACAAGTCGTGCAAGTTTGTTCCACGGTTGGACGCTCGATCAGTCTGCGCGCGCTGTTGCCGGAAGCCGAATTTCTTGGCACCGACGACATCGCCGTCAGCAGTTGCGCGTGCGATAGCCGGCAACTGAAGCCCGGCGAGCTTTTCGCGGCCCTGGTGGGCAGCCGCTACGACGGACACCAGTTCGCCGCGGAAGCCGTCGCCCGCGGCGCCAGCGCCATCCTCTCGGAGCGACCGCTCGCAGAATTGGGCGTGCCCAACTGCGTGGTGCCAAACGCCCGCGACGCCATGGGACGCATCTGCCAGGCCCTGGCAGGCAATCCCAGCTATCGGCTGAAGTTGATCGGCGTCACAGGAACCAACGGCAAGACGACCACCAGTTGCCTGATTGCGGGCGTGCTGACCACGGCCGGCTACCGCGTGGGCATTCTGGGCACGCTCGGCTACTGCGACGGACAAGTGGTTGAGCCGGCTACGCACACGACTCCCCCCGCCGGTCCGTTGGCCGGCTTGCTGGCCCGCATGGCGGCCAACCAATGCTCGCACGCGGTGATGGAAGTATCCAGCCACGCCCTGGCGCAATCGCGGGTGGCGGGCCTGCGCTTCGACGCGGCCTGCGTGACCAACGTCAGCCGCGACCATCTCGATTACCATCCGAGCCTGCAAGATTATCGGGCCGTCAAGTCGCGACTCTTCGATCACTTGGCCCTGGAAGGTTTTGCCGTGGTCAATGCCGACGATCCCGTGGCCGCCGGCTACCTGTGCCGGCTGCAATCGCCGGCGCTGACGGTCGGCATCCGCTCGCCCGCGGAAATCACGGCCACGCCGGTCGAAGAGTTCCTCAGCGAACAGACTTTCCTGCTCACCGCCGGCAGCGAGACGGTGCCGGTCCGTACGCGCATGATCGGCCGGCACCATATCTATAACTGCCTGACCGCGGCGGCCGTGGGGCTGACCTACGATATCGATTTGCTGACCATCGCCCGCGGACTGGAGTCGGTCGGTGACGTGCCGGGCCGCCTGGAGCGGATCGAGTGCGGCCAGCCGTTCGCCGTGTTCGTCGATTTCGCCCATACGCCCGACGCCCTGGCTGGCTGTCTGGCGACGCTTCGCAACGTGAGCGGCGGGCGGCTGATCTGCGTGTTCGGCGCAGGCGGCGACCGCGATCGCCAAAAACGCCCGCTGATGGGCCGGGCCGTGGAACGCCTGTCCGATCTGGCCGTAGTGACCAGCGATAACCCGCGCAACGAGGATCCCCAGGCCATCCTCGCCGAGATCCTGCACGGTTTTCACAGGCCGGCCTCGGCCCAGGTGCTGGCCGATCGCCGGGAAGCGATCCATTGGGCGTTGGCCCAGGCCCGGCCGGGCGATAGCGTGCTGATCGCCGGCAAAGGGCACGAGAACTGCCAGATCGTCGGCAACGAGCGTCTCCCCCTGGACGACCGCGAGGTGGCCCGCGCCTGGCTTTACGAAACACAACCGTTCGCACCGCGATAAGCCCTCGATGAACACCCTCCACGACTTACAACAAGCGATCGGCGGCCGGCTCTTGAGCGACCGCAGCGGGCACGAGGCGGCGGCGGCCGTTCTGCGCCCGGTCGTTACCGACAGTCGTCAGGTGAAGCCGGGCGAGGTGTTCTGGGCACTGCGCGGTCCGCATTACGACGGCGCCTGCTTTACGGACGAAGCCTTCCGACGCGGGGCCGACGGAGTTGTTGTGCCGCGCGAAGTACGTGTGCCCGAGGGCCGCTGGGCCATCCAAGTGGCCGACACGCAGCGGGCGCTGACCGACTGGGCGATCCGCAAGCGGCAACGTTTCTCCAAGACCGTGATTGCCGTGACGGGAAGCGTGGGCAAGACGACGACGCGGCAAATGATCCATACGCTGTTGAAGACCCGCCTGCGCGGAACGGTCAGTCCGCGGAATTTCAACAATCACCTGGGTCTGCTGTTGAGCATGCTGGCCATCGAGCCGGACGACGACTACGCGGTGCTGGAGTTGGGCAGCAGCGCACCCGGCGAGATCGCCGCGCTGGCCGCAATGTGCATGCCGACCATCGGCGTGATCACGCAGATCGGCGACGCCCATCTGGCCGGGTTTGGAAGCCGTCGGGCCATCGCCGCGGAGAAGGCCGCGCTGTTGGCCGCCTTGCCGCCCGAGGGCCACGCGGTACTGGTCGACGATCCGGAGCTGCGCGACGCGGCCGCCATCTGCCGGGCGCCGATCACCTGGATCGGCCCTACGGCGCAGTGCCACGTGCGGGCGGTCGACGTCACCAGCCGGCACGGCCGGCTTTCCTTCCGCCTGGTCTTGGCCGAGCCCGGGGCGCGCGAGCAGCCCGGCCTCCGTTTCACCGTTCCCGTGTGGGGACGCCATCACCTCACGGCCGCGCTGGCCGCGGTGGCTGTGGGCCGAATCACGGGCCTGGAACTGGGCCAAATGGCCGAGGCGCTGGAGTCCTATGAGACGGTTCCCATGCGCTGCCAGGTGCAGAAGATCGGCGGCACAACAATAATCAACGACGCCTACAATGCCAATCCGACCTCCATGAAAGCGGCGCTGGAACTGCTGGGCGAATGCGACACGCCCGGACGGCGCGTCGTGGTCTCGGGCGACATGGCCGAGCTGGGAGAACAGTCGGCCCAAAGGCACTGGCAATTGGGCCGGCAAGCGGTCCAGATCGGCGCAGCCGAAGTGCTGATCGCTTGCGGCGAGTTCGCCCCGCAGGTGGTGGCGGGCGCGCGGACGGCCGGCCTGCCCCACAACCTTGCCATCCCCTGCGCGACCGTGGAGGACGCGCGGCCTGTCCTCGCTCGGGCGATCCGGCCCGGCGACGTGGTGCTGGTGAAAGGCTCGCGCAGCATGGCCATGGAGCGCGTGACCGAGCAACAAACTAAGTGGCAAGTTCCATCGCGGGCGGCGGATTTGCGGGAATGCGCTGCCTACCCCTCCCTCCTTGGGTTGGAGCAACTAATCTGCCGGCACCGGCGGTTACTGGGTCAACCGCGTCGGCAGAAGCTTCACGATGGAACTTGATGCTGAGCGCCGGGGCGGCGCAACCGCGCTGCCCCGGTTGCTCAGGGAACAAGCTCCCCTCTCCCTCCGGGAGAGGGGGACCTAAATCACAACCCTCTCCCGCCGAGGGGCGCCGACCCGAATCACAAACGTTCCCAATGCTCTTATGGCTCTTGGACCGCCTGGCTCTAGCGCGGCCTGAACTCGCCGGCGGCGGACTGCTGGCGGGCTTGGGGAAGATCACCTTGCGCGCCTCGCTGGCGGCGTTGGTCAGCTTCCTGCTGGCCGTGTTGCTGGGACCGCGGCTGATCGCCTGGCTGCGCAGTCGCTTCCGCGAGCCGATCAAGAGCGACTCGGCCGAACTGTGCCGCCTGCATCGCGACAAACAGGCCACGCCCACCATGGGCGGCCTGTTCATCGTCGGCGGCCTGACGGCCAGCACCATCCTCTTGGCCGACCTCGGCAACCGTTACGTCCTCTTGGCCCTGCTGGCCGCGGGCGGATTGGCCCTGCTGGGGGCCGTCGACGATCTGGCCAAAATCTTCGGCAAGGCCCGCGGACTCTCCGTCCGAACCAAACTGATCGGCCAACTCGCCGTCGCCGTGCCGGTCGCCGTAGGACTCTATCGGTGCCACGCGGCCTCGAGCGGCGGCCTGGCGCCGCCGCCGCCGCTGACCCCTCCGGGCCTGTCCCTGGGCCTATGGTTCATTCCCATGGCCGTGCTGGTGATCGTGGGAAGCTCCAACGCCGTGAACCTGGCGGACGGGTTGGATGGGCTGGCGGGCGGATGCCTGATCTTTGCCACCGCAGCCATGACGCTGGCCGCGTACGCCGCCGGCCACGCCCCCTGGGCCGCCTACCTGCACTGCCCGCACATCAGCGGCAGCGGCGAAATGACCGTGCTGGCCGGCGGCATGATCGGCGGCCTGGCCGGATTCCTGTGGTTCAACTGCCATCCGGCCCAGGTGTTCATGGGCAACACGGGCGCTTTGCCGCTGGGCGGCCTCTTGGCGGTTCTGGCCTTGGTCGCCCGGCAGGAGTTGCTGCTGGTGTTGGTCGGCGGGGTGTTCGTGGCCGAGGCTCTCAGCGTGATTCTGCAAGTACTCTTCTACAAGTGGCGGCGGCGGCGCATTTTCCTCTGCGCTCCGCTGCACCATCATTTTCAATTCCAAGGCTGGCCGGAGAACAAGATCGTCGTGCGCTTCTGGATCGCCGCGGCACTCTGCGCGCTGCTGGGGATGGCAAGCCTGAAACTCGTCTTATGAAACCACACATCCACGTCGTTTTTGCCGGTGGCGGCACGGGCGGACACTTGTTCCCCGGCCTGGCGGTGGCCCAACGGTTGGCGGCCCAACTGCGGCGGCCGCGCATTACGTTCGTCGGCAGCGGAAAGACGTTCGAACGCGAGCAGGTGAAGACGGCCGGCTTCGACTATCTGGCCATCGCCTGCCACGCATTGCCCCGGGCCGCCCGCGAAGCGGTGCCCTTCGTGGTGCAGAACCTGGCCGGCTACTTCGCCGCCCAGCAGTTCCTGTGCGAAGCGGAGGTGGCGGCCGTCGTCGGCCTGGGCGGCTATGCCAGCGTGCCCATCGCCCGGGCCGCCGCCCGAGCGCGGATCCCCTTGGTCCTGCTGGAACAGAATGTCGTGCCGGGCCGGGCCACGCGCTGGCTCTGCCGCGCGGCCGCGCTGGTCTGCACCAGCTTCGAGCAGACCGCGTCGCAACTGACGTGCCGCTGCCCGATCCGCCTCACCGGCAATCCGGTCCGAGAGATTCCGACGGCGGGAGCTTCGTGGGTGCCACGGTTGGCTTGCCCAACCGTGCCGTCGGCACTGCTGGACGAGCCAGCAGTGGCACCCAATCCGAGAGATACGGATTCCCGGCCCGTGACCGAGTTTTCGCTTCCCCAGGAAAGTCACGCGGTCCTGTCCTCTTCGCCCATTCGACAGATTCTCGTACTGGGAGGCAGCGCCGGTGCGCGCTCGCTAAATCAGAACGTGCCGCGGGCGCTCTATAAACTGGCCGACAAACTGACCGGCTGCCGCATCCTTCATCAGACCGGCGAGGCCGATGCCCAAGCCACGCGCGAACTGTATGCGAAGCTGGCCTTGGAGGCCACGGTCGTGGCGTTCCTGGCCGATCTGCCGGACGTGCTGCCGGCGAGCGACCTGGCCATTTGTCGGGCCGGCGGGACGACCGTCGCGGAGTTGGCCGTGGCCGGAGTTCCCGCCCTGCTGCTGCCTTACCCGCACGCAACCGACGATCATCAAGCCCAAAACGCCCGGGCGATTCTCCAGTGCGGCGGCGCCGTGGTATTGGACGAGCGAGCCCTGCCCGGCCGATTGGACGATTGTCTGGCGGGAGTGTTGGGCGAGTTGCTCGACGATCCGCTACGGCGGGCGGAGATGTCGGCCGCCATGAGTCGTGCGGCGCGACCGCATGCCGCGGCCGACGTGGCGGCGCTCATCTGGTCGCTGGTCAGCAGCCGGGCACGACGCAAAGGGGCGTTAACAACGTAGGGCGGCAACGCACAATACCGCTGGCTATTCATCAAACATTTCGGCTTGTTTGTGCTCGCAATTGTTCTTGGCCTTTGGGGCCTTCTTGTACGTGCGAACGTCTTGCATTGGCGGGGCGTCAATGCGTTTGCCTTCCAACAGTTCGCCAACCGTGATTATCTGTATCCTGGGATGCTTGGTGATGGAACCCGGATTCCAAGCCGATTCGTAGAATCCCGCACTCGCGGCCTCGGCCCTCATTGGCTTTGTTGGCTCTTCCATTGTAATGAGAGCCGCAATAGCCGCCTTCTCCCGATCCACAACGCCCCGCAAGTCGCGAACATAGGGGGCGTGTAGCTTTCCGGCTTTGACGGAAAAGACCATCTGCTTGGTCTTGCCCCCGGCTGGTTCATCATGAAAGAAAAGCCTTCCGTCAATTCCTTTGTCCGCCCCCTTTTTTTGTTCAACGGGCCGGGCGTTGACCAATCCCAAAGCCCACCATTGGAATTGATAGGGGTTCTCTTCTGCCAATGCCTTTGCGCCCGCAACGTCAACGGGTTCCCCAATCACTTCATAGCTATCTTTGACCGAGCCGCCAAAGGAATTGTGCAATCGATGCTTGATGAGAGCGATTGCCAGATGGGTTACGTCAATCCCGATCCAATGCCGATTCAATCGTTGTGCTACGGCAACCGCCGTTCCGCAACCGCAGAAGGGGTCAAGGACGGTTTGCCCTTCATTACTGCTGGCATTCATGATTCTCTCAAGCAAGGCCTCCGGTTTTTGCGTTGGGTAGCCTAGCCGCTCGGCGGCAGCCGAGTTGATGGGTTCGATATCGGCCCATATATCGGTTACGGAAATGCCCGGCAAGTCGGCAATGTTGGTTCGCAACCGGGGACTTCCCTTTGCAGAGAAGACGATACGATTCTCGGCCAGCAATCGGTCAATGCCCTCTTGGTCGAATTGCCAATGCCTGCCGGCGGGCGGAGCGATTTCTCCCCGTTCTGCAAAGATTCTGGGCGGTCCCTGACCGGCCCCGCTAAGATCGGAAACCCGGTACGGAGTTCCGTCTTCGTCCCTCATTATGTCATGCCCCCGCAAGTTCTCTAGATCATGCGGGACGTTTGGCGGATTCCAAGTGTTCACTTCTGTCTTGGAGTAGAAAAGAAGAACGTCATGCACCCTTCCGTATTGCTTGCCGCTTTTTCGCCCTGTTGTCCTTTGCCAAACAATCTCATTGCGAAAATTGCCAACCCCGAAAACGGAATCCATTAGCATCTTCAAGTAATGGCTTGCGGTGGGGTCGCAATGCAAGTAAATGCTTCCCCTTGGCTTCAACGCCCGATGCAATTCCTTCAATCGGGGCGCCATCATGGCAAGGTAGGCGAGCATATCCGATTCGCCCAGTACGGTTCGAAAGCCTTGCATTGCGAAGGAGGCTCGCCCCCCAGCTTCTACAACCTCTTGGTAGGCGGCTTCGGCGGCCACGTCCCAACGCCAGGTATCCTCAAAGGCTTGTATCTGTGCGGCGGATCGGGAACCGTCTTGCTCTTGAAACAAGACATTGTAGTTTTGATCGGACTTGAACGGCGGGTCAAGGTAAACCAAGTCAACCGATTCATCGGCAACGTACCGCCGCAACACGTCCAAGTTGTCCCCGAAGTAGAGGGTGTCCTTCGCCGTATCCTTCATGGGATTTCCTTTCCAAATCTGGGATTCCCGAAGTCTACCTGTTCCCCCCGGAGGCAACAAGCAGGGAAGGGCCGAACTGGCTCGATTCGGAAAGATCTCTTCGTTGGCTATAGAATGGAAAGGGCCATACGCCGCAAGGACTTGCGGCGTATGGCCCCGGATAACCAGCGACCACGCAACAGAAACTACCGTATCGACAAACCATACGGCATCCAAAGCAGTACGGGATCGGCAAACATCTGCCGCCAGGGGCCGACCTGACGCAGCGTGTTGAGCAACGTCGGCGTGGCGCTGGCCAATCCGCTGGCGCGAAGCAGATCCGGCAGGACCGATTCCATCTCGCTTGAGCCCGCCGAATCGCCGAAGAGCTGCTCGAACACCGTCTTGGGACGCGGCAGGATGAGCAGATCCACCTCGGCGTCGGCGCTCAGGCCGCCGAGTTTCTTGGCCGCGGCAATGGCGTCGTGCAGAGTGCCCAACTCGTCGATCAGGCCGTTCTGCTTGGCCATCCGTCCGGTATAGACGCGGCCCTGGGCCAACTCCTCCAAGCGGTTGCGGTTCATTTTCCGTCCCTGGGCCGCCTTGCTGACGAACTGGCCGTAGGTCTCGGTCAAGAGCTCGGTCCACACCTTGCGCTCGTCGGCGGAGAAGGGCTGGTTGGAGGAGAGCGAGCCGCTGTTGCGGCCGCGGCTGATGGTTTCCGTGGTCAGGCCGAGCTTGTCGTACAGCCCGCGCGTGACCAGCTTGCCGCCGATGACGCCGATCGAGCCGGTGATGGTGCCGGGCTCGGCGAAGATTCTGCGCGTGCCCATGGCGATGTAGTACCCGCCGCTGCCGGCCACGTCGCCCATGCTGGCGAGGATCGGCTTGCGGGTGCGGACGGTTTCCCGCCAGATCAGGTCGCTGGCCGTGGCCGAACCGCCGGGGCTGTCGATTCGCAGCACGGTGGCCACCACCTTGGAATCCACGTCGGCCTTGTGCAGGGCCTCGACCATGGTGGTCGAGCCGACCGAGCTTTCGCCGAACATGTCGTTGGCGCTCTTGCCCTCGGTGATCGGACCGACGGCATAGACGACGGCGATCTTCGGCTTGGTGCCGCCCTTCTCGGCGGGCTTGCCGCCCATCATCAGCTCCATGAGTTTCATGAAGCCGCCCAGGCCGGAGAAATCGGTGTCGATCTGCTTCTTCTTGTAGTTGGTGACGATGGTGACGGCGTCGGCCTTGAGCTTCTTGCGGAGGGCGGCCTCGAACTGGTCGGCATACGCGACCTGGTCGATCAGGCCGGCCTTCTGCGCGCCGGCGGCGGTGAACAGGCCCCGATCCAGCAGCGTCTTCACTTCGTAATCCTTCAGGCGGCGATCCGTCGCGATCGTGCCCACCAGGTTCTCGTAGGTGTCGTCCACCAGGGCCTCCAGGCTCTCGCGCAGGGGGGCGCTCATCTTGTCGCGGGTGAGAGGCTCGGCGGCGCCCTTGTACTTGCCCATTTGCAGGGCGTCGAACTTCAAGCCCAATTTATCGAGCAGACCCTTGTAGAACGTCATCTCGGCATGTACGCCGGGAAGGATCAACATGCCGGAGGCGGGCATGAAAACCTCATCGCAGGCGGCGGCCACCAGGTACTGGCTGCTGTCGGCACTGGTGATTTCGGCATACACCGGCTTGCCGGCCTTTCGCACCCGGGCCACGGCGGCGCGGAGCTCATGCACTTTGCCCCGGCCCAGTTCGGCCCCTTCGATCCGCAGCCAGACGGCGGCCACGGTCTTGTCGCCGGCCGCATCGTCGAGGCGCTGAATCAGGGCGGCCAACGACTGTTGCAATTCGCCGAACAGCCCCGGCTGCGCGGGTCCCTCCGGATAGTCGCCGCGGAGCGTCAGGCGGACCACGGTAAGCTTCTTCTTCTCTGCCGCTTTGGCGGCCGGCGCTTTGGCGGCCGGTTTGGCCTCTGCGGGTTTTTTGTCCCCCTTGGCCGCGGCGTCCTTGGTCTTGGGCTTCTCTTCCTTCTTGCACGTGCCCTTGGAATGCTCGACCGTCTGAGCCGGCTCCTTCTTGATCGTGGGCGTGGTGTCCTCCGCCGCACATACGCCTATCGTTGCCAAAACCCAAGCCGCCATCGCAACCACCAGTCCGGACTTTGTCATTTCTTGTGTTCCTTACCAAACGAGATATTGTCGCCGTAGTTCGCCGAAACAGCCTATACAGTGTAATCCAATCATACGTCAATGTCAGCCCGGTGGAAGATGGGGCCAGAAGAACTGTAGAGTTTTGATGCGAGACACTAGCCCGAAGGATACCGTGGTTTCAGGGTCGTTCACGACCCTTCCCGCCGTAGGCGGTCGTAGGCCCGACGTTCACGTCGGGTTGGCAAAGATGCTCGCTACCGCGCGTCGCTCGCCCCGTCCGCCCGCCGCCGATGGCGGCGGGCGG
>JBEKZQ010000200.1:0-11041 GCA_049509675.1 Thermoguttaceae bacterium
GGGTGTTCCCCTGGCGCAATTGTCGGCCAAGGCCGGCGCCGCGCTGGCCGCCTTCGCCAAGCAGATCCGGCAAGACGCGGCGGGAGTGCCGGCATGAGCGATGATCTCTTGCACCCGCCGCCCGCCTCGGCCCAGGAACTTCTGGACGAGATCGCCAAGGGACAGGAACCGGCCGCGCCGCGGACGCCGGACCCTTTCGAAAGCCAGTTCCAGAAACTCAAGACGCAGTTGCACCGCGAATTGCTCGACTCGCTCGATCTATCGAAGCTCAGCAGCATGAGCGACGCGCAACTGCGACGGCACATCGCCCATCTGTCCCAGCGATTGTTCCGCTCCCGCCAGCAGATGCTCTCGCTGATCGATGAGGAACGGCTGGTCGAGGAGCTGATCGCCGAATCATTCGGGCTGGGCCCGCTGGAACCGTACATGAAGGACCCGGAGGTTTCCGACATCCTCGTGAACGGTCCGCACGAAGTGTACGTGGAGCGTCGCGGTCAGCTCCAGGAGACGAACACCGTGTTCGCCGACGAGGAGCACTTGATGCAGATCATCCAGCGCGTGGTGAGCCGGGTGGGCCGCCGCATCGACGCCCAATCGCCCATGGTCGATGCCCGGCTGCCCGACGGCTCCCGCGTCAACGCCGTCATACCGCCGCTGGCGTTGAACGGGCCGACGCTTTCCATTCGCCGTTTCGGGCGCACGCCCTTGTCCATGCAGAATCTGTTGGACTACGGCTCCATCTGCCCGGAGATGCTGACGTTCATCAAGGCGGCCATCGAAGGGCGGGTCAACATCATGATCAGCGGCGGCACCGGTTCGGGCAAGACCACGCTGCTGAACATCCTCTCGGCCTTCATTCCCGCCGACGAGCGGCTGGTCACCATCGAAGACTCGGCCGAATTGCGTTTGCGCCGCAAACACGTGGTCCGCATGGAAACCCGCGTGCCCACGGCGGGCGGTCAAGGAGAAGTGACGCCCCGCGACCTGGTGCGCAACGCCTTGCGCATGCGGCCGGACCGCATCATCCTGGGCGAAGTCCGCGGCGGCGAAGCCCTCGACATGCTGCAGGCCATGAATACCGGGCACGAAGGCTCTTTGACCACCATCCACGCCAACGACACCCGCGACGCCCTGTCGCGTTTGGAAGTGATGGTGAGCATGGCCGGCTTCGATCTGCCGGCCGACGTGGTGCGGCGTTACATCGCCTCGGCCATCACCCTGGTGATTCACCTGGCCCGGCTCAAAGGCGGCGTGCGCCGCGCCTTGCGCATCTCGGAGATCGTCGGCTTGGAAGCGGGCGATTACAAGATGTCGGAAATCTTCCGTTTCCAGCAATCCGGTTTGGACGAACGAGGGCGGGCCAAGGGCCATTTCCACGCCGCCGGGAATATCCCGTTCATCACCCGGCGATTGCACGAGTTGGGAGTCCCCTTGGACGAGAGCCTTTTCCAGCCGCGAACCTTGCAGTGGGCGGAAAAGGACCTGTCCGCCGCACAGGACGCGCTCAGCCGCGTCCAGGCTGCGGGCCGCGGGGAGCAGTCGCCATGACGCTCCAGGAAGACCTCCTCCTGTTGGCGGCTTTCATTGCCGGCGCCGCGGCGATCTTGCCGCTGGCGCTCTGGCTCAACGCACGGCAGTCGGCCGAAGAGCAGTTGCACCGCCGGCTGGGGAACCGCGGAGCGGAATCGGCAGAGGTTCCCACGGAGATCCTTGCTCGGGATGCCGCCGGCTGGGTGGACCGCGAGTTCTACGCGCTATTGAGCGGGGCGGGCAGCGAGCTTTCCGCGGGCACGGCCTTGGCGCTGGTGGCAGGCGCCGGCGTCGTGGGCGCGGTGCCGGCCCTGTTGGCGTGGGAGAACTTGCTGTTGGCGGTCGCCGGGGCCTTGGTTGGTTTCGCCTTGCCACTGCTATGGTGGATGTTCCTGCGGTGGTCGCGTCTGCGGAACATGCAGCGAAATCTGCCCCAGGCCCTGGACCTGCTGGCCGATTCACTCGCGAGCGGTCAGACGTTGGAGCAGTCGGCCGAGATGGTGGCGATGCAGGCGGTCCCGCCGCTCCGGGAGGAGTTTGCCCATTGCGTCACCCTCTTGCGCATGGGGCAATCACCGCTGGCCGTCATGGAGCGCATGTCGCGGCGCATCCCGCTGCCCGAATTCAAGCTGTTCAGCACGGCCGTGCTGGTCCACCAACAGACCGGCGGCGATCTGGCGAAGCTTACGGCCCGGTTGGCAAACTCGGCCCGCGATCGGCAAGAGTTTCTGCGGCATCTGGGCGGTCAAACGGTGGCTGGTCGTTACTCGGCACTTGGGCTGGTGGCCTGCGGCGTGCTGGGCACGCTGGCCTTGATCGCCACTCGGCCGCAATACATGGAGTTCTTCATCGATCATCCCGCCGGCATCAGCTTGCTGCTGACTTCCGCAGCGCTTGTGCTGGTGGGAAGTTTTTGGATTTCGCGGATCCTGAAAATCGCCTACTAATGTTGCCGGTTTTCGAGAACTTGATTGGCGCGATAGACTGGCCGGCGCTGGCGGAGAGTTCGGCGGCGCCGCTGGCCGTCTTTGCGGCCACGGCCCTGGCGGTCTTCGTCGTGGGGCGCCTCGTCATCGGCAGGCCGTCGCGCGAGCAAGCCCGGCTGCGTCATCTGCGGCTGGAGGCGATGCCCGAGGTCGAAGCCGACGAAGGTTTTTTTGGCTCCTTGGCGCCGGCCTTGGCCGCGCAGATCCCGGAATCAGAGCAGGAGCGGCGCGAGTTCCAGCAGATGCTGCGGCAGGCCGGCCTGTACGATCCCCATGCCCCGCAGACCATCTACGCGCTGCGGTTCGTGTGCCTGGTGGTGCCGCTGCTGGCGACCGGCGTCTGTGTCGTGCTTGCCAGCAGCCAGTGGACGCTGCCGATTCTGATCACCGGCGTGGGAGTCGCCGGTTTCATGGCCACCGCGCCGCGGTTGTACGTGTACCTGCGACGGCGGCGGCGTATGCAGCGGATCCGCGAGGCCCTGCCCGACACGCTCGACATGTTGGGCATGTGCGTCAGCGGCGGCCTGGCCTTGGGCGCCAGCCTGGAGCAGGTGGCGCGGCGCATGACCGAACACCCGGAGTGCGCCATGGAGTTGTTGCTCTTGAAGCGCCAGGCCGAGTTGGGCAGCATCAAGAATGCCCTGGCCGACTTCTCCGCCCGCGTCGATTTGCCGGAAACGGCCCAGTTGGCCGGCCTGCTGGCGCGCAGCACGCACCTGGGGACGGAACTCGTGGGCTCGCTGGCCAGCCAGGCCGATCATCTGCGATTGGCGCGGCGGCAAACGGCGGCGGCCGAAGCGAACAAGACGCCGGTGAAACTCGTCTTTCCCATCATGTTCTGTTTCGCGCCGGCGGTGCTGATTCTGCTGATGGCCCCGGCGGTGATGCAACTGCGAGACTTCCTCGTGCAGCGTTCGCCGGCGGAATCGTTTCGCCGCATCGGCGCGCAGGCGGTCCCCGTGTCGCCCGCGCCGCTACCGGCGCCGGTGCCCTTGTTGCCGCCGGCGGGCCGGTAGTGTTACCGCACAGGGTTGGCAGGAGTATTAGGGCGCACGCGCGGTGCGGATGCTTTGCGTGGGAGTGTGGACTGCGGACGCGGCCCGCTCGGGGCCATGGGCCGAGGCGTCGGCCGCCGGTTGCGGCGGAAGCTCGCCGGGCTCGACGTACGGGACCCAGCCGGTCCCGCTATCGGCCAATTCGGCCAACCGCGCCGCGGCCTCCGGTTGCTTCTCCGCCAATTCGAATGCCCGCAGTGCCCGGGCCGCTTGCTCATGCATGGGATCAACCGCCAGGGCGTGGTGGAAGCAGTCCTTCGCGGCCGCCAAATCGTTCTGCGATGCCTTGACGAAGGCCAGATTGTAATAGGCGTCGGCCTCGCTGCCGGCATGGCGGAATTCTTCCAGGGCTTCCTTATCGCGTTTCTGATGGCCGTAGACCAGCCCCAGGTTGTTGCGATATTTCCCTTCGGCCGGACGCATGGCCACCGCCTTCCGCAGCGCGCTTTCCGCCTTGCTCAGTTTCCCCTGAAGATAGAAGCTGTAACCCAAGTCATTGAACAGATCGGGATTGTGGTTGTTCAGGCGAATGGCCTGGGTGTACAGCGCCTGGGCATCCTGATACCGCCGCTGGCCATCAGCGACCAGCGCCAAACGATGATAGGCTTCGTACTGGTCCGGCTGCGCGGCGATCAGTTGCTCGTAGAGGGCGCGGGCTGCCGCATGATTTCCCCCCTGCTCCACCTCTTGCGCTTTCGCGAGGTCTTGCCAATACTTGGCCAAGGCCTGCGCGGCCTCTTTCTTGCTCAGTTTGGGCTTATCGGTCGCTGCCGCGGTCTTGTTGCGGTCGGCGTTGCCCATCACCGCGCGCGGCTGGACTTGCGGCTCGCGACGATCGTTGGCGGCATCGGCATCGACAGGATCGGCCGGCTTGGCCTGCGCCGCCGAGGCCGATGGCGGAGCCGCGGAATACTTGTCCCGGGCAGCCGGAGCGCCGGCTGCCGGACTGTCGGCCGCCGGCAGATCCAAGCTCCCCGGCGGCGTGGGTGTTGACTTGTCCAATCCGGTACAGCCGGCCACCGCGAGGCCGCCCGTGAGCGACAGAATCCAGGCTGCGGTGAAACGGAGGCCAGTACGCGACGGCTGCGTGAAAGGTGTCATAAGTTGGTTCCTCGTCGTGTTCCGCTGGTCCCCTCTCCCTCCGGGAGAGGGTTAGGGTGAGGGGTTTTTCGACTGCCAATCGAGTGCAAGTTGTTCCCGCCAAGCGTCCCCTCACCCCGGCCCTCTCCCGCAAGGGGAGAGGGAGAAGAACGATGAACGCGTCGTCGAAGTGCGACAGTTTTTGTTTCGCCAGTCCCTTAGCGGCGAATGCCACCGTATCCGGAAGAGCCGCGGCCGTAGCCGCCGTAGTCCGAGCCGCCCACGATCTGGTAGTATTCGGCTTCGCCCTCAATGGCGGTGACCCCGTCGGCAATGGCCGCGGCCACGACCACGCGCTGGTCCACCTTGCAGACCCCCAACTGCGCCAGCTTCTGGATGATCGCCAGGCGCCGCTCGGCGTCGAGTTTGAGATTCTTCTGGTTGGGAGTCTCCTCAATCACGATCGGGAAGGGGACATGATCCAAACGGCACGCCACCTGGAGCAAGTGCTTCTGTCCCAGGGGAGTCAGTTTGCTGGTGTCGCCGACGAACTCGTGGTCATAGAACACGAAGTCCGAGGCCTCGGCGTTGGTCTGCTGCGTTTCCCAGTGCGCGTCGGTCACCTGGCCGTGCGGAAAGGGACGATCGAAGGCCGGTCCGGGACCGGTCCGGCAACCGCTCAGCACCAGGCTGCCGGCCAGTGACAGCACCAGGCAGCGAAGAGCCGTGTACACATTCATCGCATGGGATCCCCCATTTTGCCGGTCAACTGCTATGGCCGAACGGTCCGGAAATCATCGGCGAGCCGCCCGCCTTATAGCGTTGTTGGAGCCGCGGCCAGACGGTGCTACGGTATTCCTGCGTTGGGTTGCCCTCGATGTCGCCCTTGAGGAAGAACTCGATGTTGTCCGGCTCGGTCACGTCGAAACCCGGCAAGGGCGGCACTTCTTCCGGTTCCATCGGGTGTACCAGTTCCGGAGTGACGAGGATGATCAATTCGGTTTCCTGGCGATTGACCGCGCGGGTGCCGAAGACCTTGGCCAGGAACGGCACGTCGCCTTCGGTCGTGGAGTTCATCGACTCGTCGAGCAATCCGGCGATGGCAAGCGTCTGGCCCTCGCGCATCTCCACGGTGGTGGTCACGGAGCGCGTGTTCAGGCCCGGCGTGCCGTTGACGGCCAACCCCTGGTTTACTTGACTGAATTCCGGCGAGACTTCCAGGCGGATGCGGTCTTTGTCGAGCACGGTGGGCGTGAAGGTAAGGATGGCGCCGAAGGCACGGAAGTCGGTGCTCACGGCCGACGCCCCGCTCACTCCGACGATGGTAGGGACGGCGAATTCGCCACCGGCGATGAAACTGGCCGGCCTGCCGCTGAGGGTCACCAGGGTCGGTTCGCTCAGTAATCGAATGACTCCCGCCTGCTCCAGGTAATGGATGCCGAAATTCAACAGATTATTGTCGAAATGGCCCATGATCGACTGCCCCTTGCCGGCGTTCAGCAGCGATTGCAGCACGATCGATCCGCTCTTGAATTGGAACGTCATGTTCAGATCGACGCCGAACTCCCGGGCCGCACTGCGATTGAGTTCGGCGATCTTGACCCGCAGCGCCACTTGGCGAACGCCGGGGATCCGCAGCATGTTGACTACGTTGCTGACGATCTCGCCCAGTCCCCCCTGGTTGGCCCCGGTCGACTGGGTGCCGCTGACAACGGGCTTTTGCCAATTATTCCCTTGGCCGGTAACGCGGCGACCCTGTGCGTCGACCGACTCGCCACGAAGGAAACTCATGATCTGGGCGGCCTCTTCCGGGTCGCGGGCCTGGCCCGTGACCAACAAGCGGTCCTCGGCGATGATCAGCTTCACCTTGCTATTGGGGAATAATTTGGCGATGGTTTCTTCGAGCTTTCCGACCCGCTCCTCTCTCCGGGTCGATGCCTCGGGGTCCCGCTTGACGTGGACCAGATAGGTGTGCGGCGGCACTGCCGGGTCGCTGAACCAGAAGGTCACGTCGGTCGCCCCTTCGGTCTTGCCGATGATCGAGACTTCCCGCAACGAGAACTGCACAACGTCGCAGATGTTCGGGTCGACTACGGCCGAGCGGGTAATGTCCAGGCTGGATCGCAACAGTTTGCTCCGGCGCATGACGATCGACAGATCCTCCGTTTGATTGAGGATCTCAAAGGGGTTCGGCCGGTTGGCGAGGTGGGTTTCCGGTATCGGGGTCAGCACGGGGCCGCGGTTGGAAGGCGGCAGCGGCTCTGGGGTCGGCTCGGGGGTGCGGTTGGGCGGCAGCGGCTCTGGGGTCGGCAGGCCGGTCGGGGGCACCGCTGTTGGCTCGGCTTGCCACAGCACCGCGCGCCCTCCGGCGGGCGCCAAAATAGGGGTAGTAGCGGGAATCATGGTGGCCGAAGCACGCGGGACGGCCCGCGGAGCAATTGGCGGCATGATGGTCGTCGCCGACTCGGTTGCGGGTCGGGGATTGGCTGGAATGGCTGGCCGGGAAACGATTGGCGGCATGGTGGCCGGTTGCGGCGCACACACAGCCGGGATGGGTGCGATTGCCGCCGGAATGGTCTTCTCGGCAACAATTGCCATCGGAGCGGCGCGGGCCGGCATTGCCGAAATCGGTGTCGACACGCCCACGGCCCGTACTGTCTTCGAGCCCGCTTCCGGCTGAGTGGCGCGGAGTCGCTTGGCGAGTTTCATGTCAGCCTCCGAACGCAATGGCGAACCGGCTTCTCCCGTGGCAATCGGCGAACTTCCCAAACGTCCCTCGCGGCGGAGCGGATTCAGATCCTCGTGAAAAACGGCAGCCTCGGCTTGCTGCCTGGTGGTCGGGTTCTCGGCGTTCGAGACGGCTTGTCCAAGTGGCGTCGTGGCGGGGGTCGCAACGGCCACGCCCACCCCATCGGCGGCCGACAATCGCCCGTCGCGTAACCAGGGTACGAGCCCGGCGACAGTCGCCAGAACCAGAAGTGATAATCGATGGCGTCTCATTGTGCCCCCTTCAAAGAGGTCGGTGTTGCTTCAGTTGCAGACATTCCCGATCCTCAAGAAGGAAGTGCGACCACTCGTTGCGTGTGAACTGGGGATATGTATCGGGCTACGGAATTTGGACTCTTCAGTATAACTTTGACGATCGTGACGGTTTTTCCGCCTGGATAGACTGTAGGACGCGACATGGGCAAGTGGCACATGGTGAGTGGCGAATTGGAAGCCCAAGGCACGGGCAAAGCCAGCGACACACACGCTTTCGGCCCTTTCGTCAGTGCCACCCTGCCGATAAACAGCACATCTTGGGAGGTCTGCGAAGAATAGATGCATCTGCTGATCTCAGGCAAGATCAGCGTGATCTCAGGCAAGATCAAGGAGCAATGCGGCGATCGGCCTGTTCGATGCGTGGTAAGCGGCGGCGGCTGGCCTGCGGCGCGGGGAGCAGCGGAGGAAACGGCCCGTGATCGATGGCGGCCGTCATTGTCTGCTGACTATAAATGCCCGGCCAATGATACGTGTACTGCGGCGGCACGGGGTATTTATAGCTGCCGCGACAGCAGCAATTGAACTCGCCCACAGTGCCTGGCCAGCCAGAATTCGACTGGGCACCTCCGTACGTTGCGTACGGGCCCCAAACGGGCCCAGCCCACGCAGCCCCATCGTTGGTCATCCCGACATATCCCGGGAACGGCTCCTGGCCGCGGGCCTGCTGGGCCGCTGCGGCAATGGTTCCGGTCAACAATAGGAACAAAACTGCACTGCGCATGGGAAGAATCTCCTGGCCCGGATCATTCCTGGCCCCGCGGCACTCGGCGTCCAAGTTGCTATAGCAATCAATTATCCGGGCTTGTGCAGTCCGATCCGTTGGGCCGATTACGATCGGTCCTACAGTTGGAAAAACCGCTACTGTCGTCTTAATCGGCAGAATAGGGCGCAGGGACTCAGGCAAAAAAGTCAATTCAGTGCCTTTCGGATCAAGTGTTGTCTTGCGGCTGCGTGAAATACGGCAATTGTAGCTCCGCACCGGGTGCCGGGACAACAATACGAGCCGCAACTCCACCAGCGTAACGCGACATTCTATACAAAGATTATCAGAAAAGTCTGGATGGGCCGGAAGTGTGCGTGGGATCGTCAACCCGTTCACGGCACACACATCCTAAGTGGAGCGGAAAAAAACCTGAACGCCGCACTTTTTCGCAACGCGTTACCCGGTTATCATTGGGTTTAACAGGCTGGGCACCTGCCAATGGTTCTGGGGGGGAATGTGGCTATGGACAAGACCTTCGAGCAGGGCAAGGATGAAGTCGCCAAGCTGGGCGCCCACTTTAAGGTCAATCGGGACGAGTTTCGCGCCTGCAACGAGGCCCAGATTCGGCAGCAGCTCATCAACCCTCTCTTTGAATCTCTTGGCTGGGATGTCGCGAATGTTCAGCACATTGCGCCGCAATATGCAGAAGTGGTTACCGAACAAAGCCAGGACGACGAAGGCCCACGGAAGGCCCCGGACTACACCTTTCGGGTAGGAACCCTACCGAAGTTCTATGTCGAAGCCAAGAGATGCAGCATTGATATTGGCAGCGATCCGGCCCCTGCCTTTCAGCTTCGCCGCTACGGTTGGAACCCGCCGCATCTCTTGCTGTCGCTGTTGACCAACTTCGAGGAAATTGGGGTCTACGATTGCAGCCTACGGCCGCGACAAAGCGACAAGGCAAGCCGGGCGCGAATCTCGCTCTTCCACTTCCAGGACTACGCCGACCGTTGGCGAGAACTGTGGGATGTCTTTTCGCGCGAAGCGGTCTGGTCGGGAGCCTTCGACCAGTACGCGCTGAGCAAGCGGAAGCGCGGCACGTCGGAATTCGACGAAGAGTTCTTGAAGGAAATCGAAGGCTGGCGGGAAATGCTCGCCCGGAACATCGCCTTGCGTAACAAGGGAATCTCGCATGACGATCTGAATGCGGCGGTCCAACTTACGATCGACCGTGTCGTGTTCCTTCGCATGGCCGAAGATCAAGGGCTGGAACCTTACCAACAACTGCTGAATTTGTGCGACCATCCCGGCGTCTTTAGCCGTTTCGTGCGGAAATTGTGCCAGCGCGCCGATGAAAAGTACAACGCCGGCCTGTTTCACTTTGAGAAAGAGGCGGGCTCGTCCGAGGCTCCCGACCGCATCACGCCCAAGCTGACGATCGATGACAAGGTTTTCAAGCCGATTCTGCAAAGCCTCTACTTCGAGCACGGTTCGCCCTATGACTTCCGCCACATGCCGGCGGAAATCTTAGGAACGATTCATGAGCGGTTCCTCGGCAAGGTCATCCGGCTAACCGCCGGCCATCAGGCGAAGGTCGAAAAGAAGCCCGAACTACGCAAGGCCGGGGGCGTGTTCTACACGCCCGCCTATATTACTCGGTACATCGTGACGCAGACCGTGGGCGTCAAGGTTGCCGGCCGGAGTCCTGCCCAACTTTCCGGCGGCAAGCGCAAGCCGCCCGTTCGCGTGCTGGATATGGCTTGCGGGTCGGGTTCGTTTCTGTTGGCCGCTTATCAATGCCTTTTGCAGCGTTGCCTGGACTGGTACGTCAAGAACCGGCCGGAGGGATACCCGAAGGCTGTTTACAAGAACGGCCGCACAAATGACTGGCGACTGACGATTGCGGAAAAGAAACGCATCCTGACCACGCATATTTTCGGCGTGGACATCGACGCCCAGGCCGTGGAAGTGACCAAGCTGTCGTTGCTGTTGAAGGTCCTGGAGGGTGAGACCGACCAGAGTGTAAGCCAGCAACAGCGGCTTTTTCACGATCGCGCCTTGCCGAACCTGGCCGACAACATCAAGTGCGGCAACTCCCTGATCGGCCCGGACTACTTCACGGGCAGGCTGAACCTCGACCCCGAGGAGATGAAGAGAGTCAACGCGTTTGACTGGGGGCAAGGCTTCCCCGACGCCATAAGTGCTGGGGGCTTTGATTGCATCATCGGCAATCCGCCGTATGTCCGGCAGGAAACCCTTTCTGGCCTCAAGGAGTACCTTGCTGGGCACTACGAAGCCTTCGACGGCGTGGCAGATCTCTACGCTTACTTCATGGAGCGGAGCGTACGGCTGCTTTGCCACGGCGGACGTTTTAGCTTCATCGTCTCGAGTAGCTTCCTGCGCGCCACCTATGGCGAACCCCTCCGCCGGGTGCTGAAGAAATATGCCGGCGTGTTGCGAATTGTGGACTTCGGGGGATTGGCGGTATTTGAAAACGCCAAAGACACCTACGTTTGCATTCCACTTCTGCAGAAAGGTGAGCAATCGCCCCGGGTGGAAGTCTCCCGAATTTCCTCGCCGCAGGTCCGAGACCTCGACGCCTTCGTGAGCGCCAACTGTTTCACTATCCCGCACGAGCGCCTGTC
>JBEKZQ010000201.1:0-14133 GCA_049509675.1 Thermoguttaceae bacterium
GTAGGCGGGGTGATAGGGCCGGTGCGGCACGGGGCCCAGCCAGAGGTCCCAGTCGAAGCCGTCGGGCACGGGCGGGCGCTCGGCCGGCAGTGCGGTCATGCCCTGCGGCCAGAAGGGGCGAGTGGACCAGTTGTGGACCTCGCGCACCGGGCCGATCGCCCCGCTCCAGATCCATTCGCACAGCATGGGCGTGCTCGCCATGCCCGCCGAACAGAGCAGTTGCGCGGCCAGGCCGGTCTGCCGGGCCGTGTCGCGCGCCAGCCGGGCTTCGTACAGGACGTTGGCCACCGGCTTGTGCGTGATCACGTGCTTCTTGTGCCGCATGGCGCGGACGGCGATCGTGCCGTGCAGGTGCTCGGGGGTCATGATGTAGACGGCGTCCAGGTCCTTTTCCCGATCAAGCATGTCGCGGAAGTCGACGTAGGCCCGGCAGGCCCCTCCCTGGCCCGATCGCTTCTGCCGCGCGTAATAGCGGTTGACGATTTCCTGGCCGACCTCGCGGCCGCACAGTCCGCCGCGGGCGGTGCAGGCCCACTCCGGGTCGCCCAGAAAGCGGCCCACCTTCTCGTTCAGCTCGTGGCGGCTCCACTCCGGGTAGTCGTCGCTCCTGCGGTTCGGATCGCACACGGCCACGATGTTCACGGCGGGCTTTTCCAGCGCGGGCATCAACTGCCGGAAGCCCTGGCTGCCGCAGCCCACGAAGCCGATGTTTACCCGTTGGCTGGGCGGCGGGTCGGCCTGGCCGCCCAGCACGTGGGAAGGCACAATGGTCACTGCGGCCGCCGCCGCCGTGGCGTCGAGGAACTGCCGCCGATTGAGATGCTTCTCGCTCATACGTGTCGTCCTTTCATGCGAGGTATTCCGCTCCCCAGATCGTCCGTCAACTGTTTGGCGGGCTGATGCCGCCCGAACTGCAACGCCGGGTATTCTACCGATACCAGCCCGCACCGCACACTAGCCCGACGCGCCAGCGAGGGAGAATCGCCGCAAAATCCCTCGCTGGCGCGTCGGGCTAAAGTCGCGTGTCGCAGGCCCGTTGTATTACCGCAGCGTGGCCACGTAATCGGCCCATAGTTCATCCACCGTCTTGCCGGTGTACTCTTTCCACAGTTCTGCACTGTACTTGCCCTGACGCATGGCCGCGTTGAGCTTTGGCACGATCTCCTTGCCGTGCTTCTCGACCACGAAATTCAGGAACCCCGCCGTCGTTCGATAGCTGTCGGTGTATTTGGCGGCGTCCGGATTGCGGGGCCGCGTGCCCGTCGGCGTCGGCTCGTACTTGAACCAGCGAATATAGTCGGCCATGCCCTCCACCAGCCAGCCCGGATTGCGCCTCCCGCCCCTGGCCTGCCCGTACTGCTGTACGACATGCACCAGTTCATGGATCATTGCGCCGGCGCCTTCGCCGTTGTAGTTCTGCTTGAACCAGTCCACGCTGCCGACGACGTGCGTCCCGCCCGTGGCCGCCACGCCGTGATAGTCCTCGGCAATGGCAATCGTCACTTGCGCCGGGGCCGTGAAGTTCTTGCTCGGCAGGGCCGCAACGATCATCGGGTACCACTTGTCCACCGCGGGCTGTAGCTTCTTCTCCACCCAGTCCTTGAGTTCCGGCGCATCGGTATAGTCGATGGTGATCCGGTACGGGGCCGAATCGGGCGACTTGGAGATCAGCCGGACAGCGGGAGTGGCAGCGGCGGCGGCGAGCATCTTCGGCCCGGCCGCGTCGATCACGTCGATCTCGCTGTAAAAAGTGTTGCCGAAGGGGTCTTTCTGCTCGGTCGCGGAAATGTCGAAGAGCAGGTAGCGAAACTTGCCGATCGCGCCGGCCGAGTCGGAAACACTCACGCCGTACTGGCCTCCGACTTCGCCGCTCTTGGGGCGGGTATCGACGGTCGCGAGAGGTTTCCAGCCGCATTTCGCCGGGTCTGTTCCCTTTCTGGGCCGCGCATCGAACCCGGGCGCCAAGCCGTCGGCGGCATACAGTTTGTAGACCTGCGGCCCACGCGTGTCCGTGTGCCACGAATACGTGTTGACCTGCTTGACCTCGATCACCTTGTCCAGGTCGATCGCCAGCCGGCCGCCGTCTTGCCCCTGGGCGAAGAAGAAGTTTCTGCCGGGCTGATCCGGCTCGGTGGGGACCTTGCCGTCGTGCAGGACCTTGAGATTGCCGCCGTTCTGGTCGCGGCGGCCATCCACCAGCGTGAACTTCGCCTTGCTTGCCGCATCATTGCTGGCCGGTGCGGGCACGTTGTTGAACTTGAAGGCGGCCGTGGCGGCGGCCTCGTTGTTGCGATCCATCACAACCTTGACCTCGGCCCGAACCGCCGGCCCGGTGAGCAGAACAAGAAGGACTCCCGCAACGAGAGTCCAGAGTCGAGAGTCGAGAGGCGAGAGGCACCCCGCAATCAAGCGTCTGCAAAACCTCATGAGTATCCCCCTTGTTTCGTTTCTCGGAGCCAATCCAATGGCGTTTGCCGTTATTGGTTCCCTCGCCCCTTGCGGGAGAGGGTTAGGGTTATGGGTTTCGCCGGGCGAGAAGGAGTTGCCTTGCTTGCGCGGCCTTCCTATGCCCTCACCCCCTGCCCCTCTCCCAAAGGGAGAGGGGGGCGTTTACAACTACATCGCCTAAACTTCGTGCGCATGGTGTCGTCGGCCGATTACCCATGTTACCGCCGAATGCGCAAACTTGCACGCCTTGCTGATGATTTCACGGAAGAATCTGAAATTTAGGACCCAAGACCGCTAAGAGCTAAATGTTCACCACGCCCAGCAGCCTCTGGATTTTCTTGAAGGGAACGACCGGGCCGCGGTTTCCGCCGGCACAGTACGCGCACACCTGTTCCCACGCCGCAGCGGTGGCCAGATTGGAGGCCCAAAAGGGCCAGGTGCGACATTGCCGCGGGCGGTTATCGTAGACTTTGCAGACGCGGTTCTGGTTGTCGAAGAACACGCAATCGCCGCCGGCCAGCTCGATCAGGCTCTTGCGCCTTCCCACGCGGCGCACATACCGCGATTCGAACGGTCCAACGTCCAACTGCAAGGCGGCAGCCAAAGCGGCGATCTCGGCCTTGTCTACCCACACATAGCCGGGCGCGCCGGTGCAACAATCGCCGCACTGCGCACACTGGAAGCGGAGCCCTTTCTGGTACCAAGGTTCGTTCGGGGTGGCAGTCATACGATGATCAGTTCCTCGCCGGGAGTTGTCAGCAAGGCCGCCACGCCGGGCTGCAGGCCGTAGGCCAGGGCCAGTAATTTCAGCGGATGGATGGTCCGCTTGGTCGTGCCCTGTTCCATCTGGATGCGGCAGGCGCTGCATTCGGTAACGCCGGCCTGGAGGGCCGGATCGCGCAGCCGGGAAATCAGGCCCCATCCCGCCCGCAGACTGCTGCGATAGTTCTTCTGCAAAAGGCCGAAGGTGCCCGCCATGCCCGAGCAGCCCTGCTCGACGTGGCGCAGGCGCAGCCCCGGGATGAGCCCCAGGAGGTTCTCGCCCGGACTGCCCACGTTCAAGGCCCGCAACATGCAGGGGGTGTGATAGCCGAGCGTGGCGGTGATGGGCTGGAAATCCAATTGCAGCGAGCCTTGGGTATGCATTTTCCAAAGATAGCTGCAGGCCTCGCTGGCATGGGCGGCCAGAAACCGCGCGTCCTCGTCGTCCAGCAACTGCGGATATTCGTGCGTCAAACACAGTGCGGCGGCCGGCTCGGTGGCCACCACGTGATAGCCCTGGCGGATGGCTTCCGACAGGATGGCCACGTTGTGCCGCGCCAGTGCCCGGGCGTGGTCCAGCGCGCCGCAGGCGATCGAGGCCATGCCCGAGGGCTTCTGCTCCGGATGCACGTACACCGAGATGCCGTTGTGCTCCATGACGGCGACCAGGGCCTCGGCCAACTGCGGATCGTGATAATTGGCGTAGAGGTCGACGAAGTACACGATCTTCCGGCCGTGGCGGCGCGTCGGCCGGGTCAGACGCCGCCGTGCCGCGCGGCGGAGGAAGTTCCGCGAAGTGATGCGCGGCAGCTTGCGACCCTGGGCGATCCCCAGCGTCTTTTCCATCAGCCAGCGCATCTGCCGATTGCGGATGGCCCAGTTGGCCGCCGGAGCGATCGGCCCGGCCAGCGCGGCCAGCAGATCGAGCCGGGTCATGAGCCAGTCGGCGAAGCGCAGGCCGTTGGCGGCCACGTAGGCGCCCTTGCTCTCGCGCATCAGCGCGGGGATGTCGACGCCCGCCGGACATTCCAGGCGGCAGCTATGACAGTGGATGCACAGGTCGGCCACCTGCTTGAACTCGTCGCTGGTGAGCCAACTGAGCTCCACTTTGCCCGTCAGGCAGCCGCGGATGATGTTGGCCTTCGCCCGAGGCGAAGCCTCCTCGGCCGGTGCGAAGCGGAAGATGGGGCACATCCGCACGCCGGCCGCCTGGGTGCGGCACTCGCCGCAGCGATTGCAGGCCGCCGTGGCCTCGACGACCCGCGCGGGGTCCCAGTTCAATTGCAATTCGATCAGATTCCGCAGCGGCGGGGCCTCGGCGCCGCCGGGCGCCGCCGGCGGCCCGGCCGACGGTTGCCGCGCGACAAACGCCGGCCGCAGGTTGCGCGTCAACAGATCCTCGTCGTCGCTGACGATCTTGCCGGGATTGAAAATGCCGCCGGGATCGAAGATCTGCTTCAACTGGCGGAAGACCTCGTAGAGCGGGCCGGCCTGGCGACGCAGAAACGAGGTGCGGCTCAGTCCGTAGGCGTGCTCCCCCGAGATCGTCCCACCCGCGTCGAACACCTCCTGGTAGAAGTCCTCGGCCATCAGTCGCATGCGTTGCACGTCGCCAGGGTCGTCCAAATCCAGGAACGGTTGGATGTGGATCTGTCCCTGGCCGGCGTGGGCCAGGAGCGAGGCCGTCACCTGGTGGCGTTTGAGCACGTTCTGCATGCGCACCAGGAAGTCGGGCAGGACCTGCGGCGGCACGGCCGCGTCTTCCACCACCGGCACCGGCCGCCGCGGCCCTTTCACGCGGTACAACAACGGCTGGGTCTTGGCGGCCAGGCGCCAGAAGAGGTCCATCTCGTCGCGCTCGAAGGCGTGGCGGGCGGCGAACGCCAGCCGGGTGCGGTTGCGCACCTCGTCGGTCAGCCGGGCGGCGCGGTCGCGGATCTCCAGCGGCTCATCGCCTTCGAATTCGACCAGCAGCGCCGCCTCCGTCTCGGCCGGGATCAACAGGTCGAACTGGACTTCGCTTTCCCGCGCCAGGCTCAGGTGGCGGCGGTCCATCAGGTCGCAGGCACTGGGCTGCCAGGGGAGAATCTCGGCGACGGCCCGCGATGCCCGCTCCAGGCTCTCGAACAGCAACAACACCACGCCCCGATGACGCGCAAGCGGCTGCGTGGCCAGCAGGGCCTCGGTGAACAAGGCCAAGGTTCCCTCGGAGCCGACCAGCAGGCCGGCCATGTCCAGATAGCCCTCGCCCAACACGCCGGCCACGTTGTATCCGCAGCGGTTCAACGGGCCCTTGGGCTGCTGGGCGCGGATGACCTCGGCATGGGCCGACAACAGCCCAGCCACGCGCTGGACCAACTCGCGCTTGCGCGGATGGGCGTCGAGGCTGGCCCCGTCGGAGAGCGGCTCGCGGCCCAGTTCCAGCAGTTGGCCGTCGGCCAGCACCACTTGCAGGCTGCGGACGTGGCGGCGGACCGAGCCGTATTTCAGCCAGCGGCTGCCCGAGGCATCCACCGCCAGCAGGCTGCCCATGGTGGTGACCGCGGTGCCGGCCGGGTTGGGGCCGAACATCCGCCCCACCGCGCGCAGTTGCGCATTCAGTCGCTCGTGGACAATGCCCGGCTGCACGCGGACCGTTTCCGACCCGATGGCGATCACGCGGCGGAGATTCCTGGAGAAGTCCAACACCAGTCCGGGGCCGAGCGACTCGCCGGCCACGCCGCTGCCGGCGCCGCGGGCGTGGATGGGGATATGCTTTTCGGCGGCATATTGCACGCAGGCCACCACGTCGGCCGCCGAGACCGGCCGCACCACCGCCAGGGGGCGGATCTCGTAGATGCTGGCGTCGCTGGCGTACAGTTGCAGGCAGATGTCGTCGCAGCGCACCTCGCCGGCAATCAGTCCGCGCAGGTCGTCTTGAATGATGCCGCGGTGCTGCTCGAGGGAATCCATGACAGTTAGCGGCGGTCTCCGAAGATCAAGGTCATCAGTTCGGCACGGGTGGCGGAGCCGGTGCGGAAAACGCCCTTCATGGCCGAGGTCACGCAGATACAGCCCGGCTTGCGCACGCCGCGGATCGTCATGCAGGTGTGCTCCGCCTCGATCACCACGGCCACCCCCTTGGCCTGCAATTCCTTCACCAGCAGCCCGGCGATCTCTTCGGTCATGCGTTCCTGGACCTGGGGCCGGCGGGCCACGTCTTCCACGACCCGCGCCAATTTGCTCAAACCAATGACGCGCTCGCCCGGCAGATAGGCCACGTGGGCCTTTCCCAGGAACGGCAACAAGTGATGTTCGCACATGCTGTTGAAGCTGATGTCGCGGACCAGGACCACCTCGTCGCAGCGCTCGGTGAAGAATTGTTGCAGGTGCCGGCGGGGGTCTTCGTGCAAGCCGCGGAACAACTCGGCGTACATCCGCGCCACGCGGGCCGGCGTCTCCCGCAGGCCCTCGCGGTCGGGGTCCTCGCCCACGGCCAGCAGGATCTCGCGGACCGCGCGCTGGATCCGCGCCGCGTCGATGCCCCGGTCCGCCCGCACCGTGGCCGCCGACTGCTCGTCGCCGTCTGCTTCGCCCAAGAGGCTGCCGGACAGCCGCTCATTGTTGCCGGGGGATTCCATGAATGTGTCTCTCTAGCGAGGGGGAGGAAGACTTATCTTAAAGGGCAGGGGGCAACCGGTCAAGGAGGAGAACCGCCGAAAAGCGTGGGGCGGGAAGCGTGGAGCGTGGAGCGTGGGGCGCGGGGCGGGAAGCGCGGAGCGCGGGGCGGGAAGCGTGGAGCGCGGGGCGGGAAGCGTGGAGCGCGGGGCGGGAAGCGTGGAGCGCGGGGCGGGAAGCGTGAGGCGTCGGGCGGGAAGCGCGGCGTTCCCTATCCCCGTGCGGGAGACGGGCCGAGGGTGAGGGGTAAAGGGAGGTTGGACGATCCCTCGGCGATTCCTCTCATCGTGGCCTCGTCAATTGGCGCTGAACTGCGGCGGAAAGACCAGCGCGCCACCGCGGGCCGGCTGACGGTCGGCTGACATGGCCCGCAAATGCCGCAGCAGCAAGCGGCCGCGACGGCACACGTTCACTTCCGCCAAGAGGGCCTCCTTCTCGGCGGGCTCGATCTCCAGCATATAGCTGATCACGTCGGTCAGGACGCCCAACGGCACGTCGCTTCCCAAGAGCTGATCGAGCTGTTCCTGGGCCTCCGGCAACATGGCAGCCACGCGCCGAAAAGCGTCGCGCAGCTTGCGTTGCAAGGCGACCGATGCGAATCCGTCCTGCGGCAGGCAGTCGTCCGCACAAAGCTCCACCCGGGCCTCGCGGAAGTCCTTGGTGGCGTCGAGCTCGCGGACCAGCCGCACGCGCCTCAGCCCCAGCACCAGCAGGTTGTAGGTGCCGTCCTGCAGTTGGTGCCAGGTGGTAATGCGGCTGAGACAGGCAATGGGGTAGGTGGCCGGGCGGCCTTCATAATCGTCCTGCCAGCCCGGCGCCAACAGCGCCATGGCGATCAACCGATCGCCCGACACGGCGTCCTGCAACAGGCTGCGATAGCGCGGCTCGAAGATGTGCAGCGGCTGCATCACGTGCGGGAACAGCACGAGGCTGGGCAGGGGGAAGATTCGGGCGACCCCCGAAAAACTGTCTACCGAGAAGGAAAACTCTTCAAAAGCCGCCATAACCGAGGTCCCCCGCCGCGTCGTCCATCACCCTAGTGGTCTGTCCATTTCGACATTACCGGTTGGGTGCCACGACCAACCTCCGGTCGGTGCCCGGCTTGCCCAGCAGTGCCGGAAACACGGTTGGACAAGCCAACCGTGGCACCCGTAAACTCAAGTTGGACAGACCACTAGAAAATTATAGGCCCCCAGGCCAGAGGCGGCCAATATCAGGATGCGGGAGAACCACGTTAGCCCGACGCGCCAGCAAGGGAGAATCGCCGAAAATCCCGCGCTGGCGCGTCGGGCTAGTGTCAGGATCCTCGCCTCTTGACACCCGACCGCAACGGGAGGGACAATCATGGGGGCTGCGTTCTGCTCTTTTCGCCCGTTTCCAATCGACCCATGGCCGCCGCCGACAACGCCAGGCAACATGCCGCCGAAGTGGTACGAATGCTGCGCCGCGAGTATCCCGACGCGCACTGCTCGCTGGATTTCCACACACCGGCGGAGTTGCTGGTGGCCACGATTCTCTCGGCCCAGTGTACCGATGAGCGGGTGAACCAGGTTACCCAAAAGTTGTTCCGCAAGTACCGCACGGCCGGCCAGTACGCCCGGGCCTCCCTGGCCGAGCTGGAACAAGACATCCAGAGCACCGGTTTTTTTCGCAATAAGGCCAAGAGCATCCAGAACTGCTGCCGGATCCTTGCCGAGCGGTACGACGGCGAGGTGCCGCGCGAGCTCGAGGAACTGGTGGAACTGCCCGGCATCGGCCGGAAAACGGCGAATGTCGTACTCGGCACTGCCTACGGCATTCCCGCCGGGGTTGTGGTGGACACTCACGTGGCCCGCCTCAGCCGGCGCATGGGGCTGAGCGCCCACAAGGATCCGCAGAAGATCGAAAAGGACCTGATGGCGATGATTCCTCAGCAGGAGTGGATTGCCTTCAGCCACCGCATGATCGAGCACGGCCGCCGCTCGTGTACGGCGCGGAGCCCCAAGTGCGACACCTGTCCGCTGCGGTCCATTTGTCCGCAGATCGGCGTGGAGCGACGTTAACGGCGGACTGTCCCAATTTTCGCGGCGGCCCCGGGCACGGTCATAGAAGAACCTGTTCGCCGCGAAAATGGGACTGCCCCCTTTGCTGAAACGGTTGAGGTGCAATCGCCATGGTACTCTCCGGACAGGAAATCCGACGGCTCTTGGGCCAGGACATCGTGATCGATCCGTTCGACGATGCGCGGCTGAATCCGAACAGCTACAACCTGGCGCTGCACGACGAATTGATGGTCTATGAAGAAGTGGTGTTGGACATGCGGCGGGCAAACCGCGTGCGACGCATGTCGATCCCGCCCGAGGGACTGATCCTGCAACCGAGCCGGCTGTACCTGGGCCGCACCGCCGAACGCACGGAAACCCGCAACCTCGTGCCCATGATCGAGGGCCGATCTTCGATCGGACGCTTGGGCCTGTTCGTCCACGTGACGGCCGGCTTCGGCGACGTCGGCTTCTGCGGCTATTGGACCCTGGAGATGTTTGCCGTGCAGCCGGTGCGGATCTATGCGGGCGTGTCGATTTGCCAGATCTTTTACCACGACATTCGCGGCACGTTCACCGAATATGCCAGCGACAAGTACCAAGGGAACCACGACATCCAGCCCAGCCTGTTGTTCAAGGAGCTAGCGCCCGACGGCCAGCCGGACCCGCAGTTGAAGCTCCCCTTCGGCCTGGAACGACCGAGGTGAGGGAGGCTGACAAAACGCCCTACGGGCGTGGTTGATTTGTTTGCTCAGTTAGGTTTGGCAGTTGATCGGCGGGGATCTCCACCACGGCCCCTTCATGCCAGACGACTACCGTGGCCCCTGTGCGCTGGGCTTCCCGAACCACCTTCCGTGCTGCTTCCTTGAGGGCGGTTTCGGCCTGCTGTGCCAGCGATTGTTGTTCATGGGGACTTTCATTCAATGGTTTTCTCCTCTTGCAAGTTGGGTAATCCGCCCGAACAGTGCGGCATCCACCATTTCAGATTCGTTGCCTTCATAGCGGGCAATGGTTCGAGGTTCGGGCGTCGAGTTGTCAAACAGAATCCACGAATCAAATAGGGGAAGGTAGAAGTCGAATAGGTTACGCAACCCCAGGTCATAGCGACGGCGAATGGCGGGCTCCGGCACGTTATGGCCGCCCTGCTGCACCCGATGCGTCACACGCGCGACCGCCAGATCCACGCTGGGCAGCCAGAGATAGAACAGGTGCAGGGCGTAGCGTCGGCCTTTCATGTCCTCGAAAATGGGCCGGTAGGTCTTGCCCGCCAGCGTCGTTTCAAAGCCAAAGTCTCTTTGCGCCTGGATCAATTCCTTCATTCGTTGCAGGAGCACTCGGCCTGACGCCAAGGCGGCCGTTTCCGGAGAGAATGGCGAAATCCCTGATGCCACGAGATCAGCGTTCAAGAATTCGCGGCAGTGGGCGTATCGGGGCAGGAATTCGCGAGCGAAAGTGGTTTTCCCCGCTCCGTTCGGCCCTGCGATAATGTAGGCATGCGCCGCCAATGTCTCGACCCTCTCACGGTTCGCCCCCCTCGCCAAAGCCCCAGCCGACACCTCTATTCGTCGAAACGGTCGTCGAAATCGACCACGCGACAAGTTTTCGTCTCCCCCGCCGATGCGGGAGTCCAAGAACCAAGTATGGCGACTGGGAGTTTTCGGTCCTCATTAACAAGCTCCTAGCAACTCGCGCAAAGCCTTTTCGATCTTGTCGGGCCGACGCAGCCCGCCCCTAGCTCCTGCGTGGGTTGAAACAAGGACGTAGCTACGTTGCGCCTCCGCCATCAATGCCGCCGGTAGAGGGCATTCTACTGCCGATGAGATCCCGCCACAACCCGCCGTAACGGTGGGGTGTCGCCACATTTCGTGGCAACGAGTCACGTAGGCAGGCACCCCATGCCTGCTGGTTGGCCGAACGATACGCCGTTACCACGCAACGGGTAAATAGCGACGGGTTAAGGTTGTCAGGCACGGAGTGCCTGACCTAGTGCGCTTGCAAGTGTATCGAATCCGCAGGGTGCAAGTCCCTGTCAAGTTGGGTCTGAACGTTGTAACCGAAAGTAACTGCGTCCTCGTGAGAGGGGGTGGAGAGCAACTGTGGTGAAGCCCAAAGACGCCCTGGTCCCGAGGGAGGGATGCAGCCGGTAGGCTGTGCGGTACGCTCCGGATCAAAACCAGACCAGATTCCGGAGGCGGCAACAGGTGGTTGGAGGCGGAACGGCGGGAAGGTTCGGTACATGAAGCAAGGAGACCTGGACGGTTACCAGGACGGAGTTCATTGTCCCTGATAAGGATACGAAGAACCGGCCGCCCAGGAGTCAGAGCATCCATAGTAGCGAGGAAGCCGGGTAACGCCGGGGGAGCGAAGGGGTGCAGGAAGATGGATGCTTGATGACCAGAACAAGGGAAAGGAAGTATCAACCGGTGACAGTGCCCTTCGCGGCTACTCCCGCCGGAGAGCCCCCGTCGATTCGAGACTGGGCGAACCCGAGCGTCTGGACGGACCGCATGTTGACGACACTCGAACAAGGAGTGCGAGGAGGACGATGGCATACGTTGATTGACAAAGTGTATGTGCCGCTGAACCTGTATGCCGCAAGCCGAAGGGTGATTGGCAACCAGGGGGCGGCGGGAGTGGACCATCAAACGGTGGAAGGCTTCCTGCGAAGCGTTGCGGACGAACACATATCGGCCGCAGGCGGTGCGACGGGTCTGGATACCGAAGCCGGGAAGCAAGGAGCAACGACCACTGGGAGTTCCCACCGTGCGCGACCGCGTGGTGCAAACCGCGCTGCTGCACGTGTTGGAACCGATCTTCGATGTCACGTTCTCGGAGAATAGCTACGGTTTCCGTCACGGCCGGGGATGCAAGCATGCCCTGGAACGGGTCGAAGCCCTGCTCGACGCCGGCAACGTGTACGTGGTCGACGCCGATCTCAAGAGCTACTTCGACACGATCTCGAAGCCCCGACTGATGGCGCGGATTCGCGAGAACGTATCGGACAGCCGGGTGTTGCGGATGATCGAGATGTTCCTGGAGCAAGGGGTCATGGACGGCCTGCGGGAGTGGACGCCGGAGACGGGCACGCCCCAAGGCGCGGTTCTGTCCCCGCTGCTGGCGAACATCTACCTGAACCCGCTGGACCACCTGCTGGCCGACGCCGGCTTCGCGATGGTGCGCTACGCAGACGACTTCGTGATTCTGTGCAAGACTCGCGAGGACGCGGAACGGGTATTGGCCCTGGTGCAACGGTGGGTCGCCGAAAACGAACTGACGCTGCATCCGGCCAAGACACGGATCGTGGACGCCCGCACCGAGGGATTCGATTTTCTGGGGTATCACTTCCGCGGCAAGCTGCGTTTGCCCCGGGAGAAGAGCCTGAAGAAATTCAAGGACGCGGTGCGGGACAAAACCAAACGCACGAACGGGCACAGCATGTCCTTCACGTGTGCGCGGCTGAGTCGGCAACTGCGCGGTTGGTTCACGTACTTTCGACACTGTCATTGGTCGGTCTTCCGCGATTTGGACGGCTGGATTCGCGGTCGCTTGCGCAGCATCCTTCGCAAGCGACAAAAGCGGAAAGGCCGAGGACGCGGTCGCGACCACCAACGTTGGCCCAATGCCTTCTTCGACGAGCTCGGGCTGAGTAGCCTGACCGCAGCCCATGCCTGTTTCGTTCAATCCTCTCGGAGGTAACACCATCAACTGGAGAGCCGGATGCGGGAAATCCGCCCGTCCGGTTCGGAGGGAGGGGAGGCCGAACTCAATCGGCCTTCCCTACCCCTATCAGGGAGGCCGAACTCAATCGGCCTTCCCTACCCCTATCAGTCTGATGGGACTTGCCCGGTAGGGAGATGCCAGGCGGGATCAGCGCAGAGCGTTCTTGGTCGAATTGCAGTTTGCGACCACGAAGTCCACGAGTTCCTGGCAATGGAAGAACTCGTCACAGACCTGGTGTCCCTTGCCGGGAATGACGATCAACTGCACCTGACCGCCCAACGCGCGGTAGCGACGGGCCAGTTCTCCCGAGTTCTTCTCCAGTGGGACTGCCTTGTCGGCGTCACCGTGAACGTGCAAGATCGGCACGCCGGCCTTGGCCAGCGGGGAAAGCCGGTCGATCGGGTTGTGCTCGGCAAGGCGCGCCTCCAGTTCGGCCGCACTCAGGCCGTAGACGCTAGACGCTTGCTGCAACCCCGGGTAGCTCCGCAGGTCGCACACGGTATAGATCCCGGCGATGCAGGCCACGCGCGTGGGATTCTCCGCGGCCCAGTTGTAGAGCATCAGCCCGCCGCGGCTCTGGGGCAACAGGCAGGGTCTGTCGGACATCTTGTAGCGGGTGGTAAGTGTCTCCCACAATGCCGTGTAAACCTTTCGTCCCTGAGGGCTGCCGCACGACTCGCCCACATCGACGCCTGCCATGCCGATCCCCTTTTCCAGCCACTGTTTGAGCATCCATGCATGGCTGGTGTTTGGGTGGCCGATGACCGGGGCATACCAAACCCAGGGCATTGGCGAAGTGAAAACCTTGCCCCTGGGTCGGATGAGAAACGCATGACGCCCGTCAATATCGAAGAAATCGACCGTGCAAGGCAACTGCTCGGCCAAAGCGTTAACGGATGGAATTGACTGCACCGGGCGACCTGCCCTGCCCACATTACCCTCCGGCAGCTTGGGCGGTGCCGGACGCTCCTGCGTGACCGCCAGATTCACCCGGGCCAGAACCACCGCCAGCCCGATCGCCAAGATGCGTGCCCGCTTCATCTTTCACCTCCTCGGCCGAATGCCCGGCCGGAACCAGGTCATCCACGGGGCCGGGAAACGACTGCTACCAAGATACGCGATGGAAGTCCCGTTCGCCAGCGGGGCCTGTCAGGGGAACTGCAAAGTCCGCGAAGTCTTCCGCCCGCAGGTCCATTCCGCACACTAGCCCGAAGCGCCGGGTGCCACTGGCTTTGCCAGTGTTCTTTCGGAGGGCTCTTGCGGCGAGCAGTGGCATGCGAGGGATGTCAACCGCCCACGGCTGTTCCGCCCTGCGATTACGCTCCATGTTCGCCGACGAACGACGCGGGCAGGTTTCCGGCGCTTCGATGCCGCAAGAAAACGGCATAGAAGAGCACTGGCGGAGCCAGTGGCACCCTACGCCGTTAACCCTTTCTTGATTTTGCGTTACCCAGATTCCCCGTGTTTTCTAGGCTTTGGTTCAGTCAACCGTCGATTTGAGCGACAACCATTCTGGCAACCTCGG
>JBEKZQ010000202.1:0-10941 GCA_049509675.1 Thermoguttaceae bacterium
GCGGTGAATGTGTTCCTGAGCCTTGTACACACCGCCCGTCAAGCCACGAAAGTGGGGGGCATCCGAAGTCGCCGAGGTAACCCGCAAGGGAGCTAAGCGCCGAAGATGAACTCCGCGATTGGGACTAAGTCGTAACAAGGTAGCCGTAGGGGAACCTGCGGCTGGATCACCTCCTTTCTAAGGATAATTTTTCCGCCCGATGGCAACATCGACGCGGACAAAATTGTGGAGGAACGACTGAAAATCAGCGAGGCTGCTCTTCACTACTGATTGTCAATTAACTCGAGGCCCGGCCGGAGTCACTTCCAGCCGGGCCTCGCTCTTTTCTTGCGTCGCGGGCAAAGACGCTTTAGCAAGACATCAAATATGCGTGTTGGGCACCGTGAAAACAGCCTCACGCAAAGGCGCGAAGACGCAAAGGAAAGGCCGGGGGCGACAGGAATATGAATGGACAGGAAAATGGATCTCTGGCTGATCTTCCTGTCTCTTATCTTCTTGTCTCCTCCAACGTGGTAGCTGCCTCTTCGCGCCTTTGCGCCTTTGCGCGAGAAACATTTTTCCGCCAACCTTACGCACATTCTCTCCCCATCCGTCTTGCCTAGTCCGTTCCTCCCGGGTACAAGACGCCCTGGCAGTGACGCACTGGGCTGTTGCGGCGACTAATCATCCGGGAGCCCCCTGGCCGGGCCGTTGCGGCTATGAATCTGACCACCTCGACCGACGAAGAACTGGCCGCCGCGGCCGCCCGGGAAAGCTCCGACGGGCCGGCGTTTGTCGCCTTGGTGGAACGATTTCGGCAACGCGTGTGGCGGATCTGTTGGCGGCTGCTGGGAAACGAGCAGGACGCCAACGACGCAGCCCAAGAGGTCTTCTTGCGGCTGTTCTTGCACCGCGGCCGCTTCGCCCATCGCTCGAAGTACGCCACCTGGGTCCATGCCGTGGCGGTGCGGACCTGCCTGACGCTGCGACGCGGCCGCGGCCGGCGGCTGCGGCACGAGTCGGTGCCCGCCGATTCGCAGTGGCAGTCCTCGCAGCCGGCCCGCGAGGGGGCCCCGCCCGGGCTCGCCCTGGACTTGATGAACATGCTGGAGACGTTGGACGACGAGGATCGGGCCATGCTGCTGCTGAAGTATGCCGAAGGTTACGACTACGAGGAACTGGCGGCGATCTTCGAACTTTCCGTCAGTGCCTGCAAGATGCGCGTGAGCCGCGCCCGCGAAAAACTGCAACAACGCTACCAGTCCGAAAGGCCGACGGGGCCCAAGCCATGAACGATTTCCTGGACCAGCTTGCCGAGTTGGAAGTCCGCGATCCGCCGCCAGAGTTCGACCGTCAACTGCACCAGCGCGTGAACCGCGCGCTGGTGTTTCAGCAGCTATTGGGCCTGGTCTTCGCGCTGCCCGGTGCGGCCCTGCACTTCCTGCGCGGCCTGCTGGCCGTGGCGGCTTTCAGCCTGAGCGGAAAGTTCGACGACGGGCGGCGACCCGACGATCCGGGGCAATCAGGGCGCTGAATCACGGACGCGAACCCCAAACGTAGCTGATCTGCCGTCGTTAAACCGCAAGCGACGACCACAGAGAGCATTCGCTACCGGCAACCGCGCAGGGGCATGCATCGGGCTTTCGTCATTTTGGGTTTCGTGATTCTCAGAATCCTCGTGCTGGACTTGTGACGCGGCGCCGCCGGCCGGCAACAGATTCTATGGCGACGCAAACGTGAGCGCTCGCCGCAAGACAAGACACGCCATCCGCTTTAGCAAAGGAGCATAGAAATGGCAGATCCCGCGACAGTCACGACTTTGTTCGATTCCACGAAGAACGCCCTGGTCGAAAGCTTTTCCAGCGCCTACACGCAGGTCATCGGCCTGGCCCCAAAACTATTGGCCATGGTGGTGGTCGTGGTCGTAGGTTACGTGGTGGCCCGCCTGGTGGCACAGGTCTTCACCACGCTCAGCGTCAAGCTGGGGTTGCAGATTGCCGCCGACCGCAGCGGTCTGGCCGCCTCGATGCAGCACATGGGCATCAAGCGCAACGTGCCTGCCATCGTGGGCACGATCATCTTCTGGCTGCTGATGTGCGTGTTTGTCATGGCCGCCTTCAACATCCTCGGCTTGGAAAAACTCTCCGCCGCCACAGACAAAGTGGTCAATTACATTCCGAACCTCCTGGTGGCCACGGTGGTGGTGGTCGTCGGGCTGCTGGTCGCCAGCTTCCTGCGGGGCGTGGTGGCCACCAGTGCCGACCGGCTGGGGGTTTCCTATGCCGAGCATCTGGCCAACGGCTGCTACTACGTGCTGGCCCTGTTGACCTTCATGGCGGCCTTCACCCAACTGGGCATCCAATTCGGCCTGTTGGACCAGCTCATCCTGATCGCCTGTGGCGGTCTGGCCCTGGGCTTCGGCCTGGCCTTCGGCCTGGGCGGCCGCGACGTGATGGCCGGGATCCTGGCGGGCTACTACGTTCGTCAGCGGCTCAGCGCCGGCGACCACGTCCACGTGGCCGGCTTGGAGGGCATCGTCCGCGAGGTGGGGCCGGTGGCCACGATCCTCGAGACCGAGGAAGCCGGACTGCTCAATCGGCATACGGTGCCCAACACCAAGATGCTCAACGAGGCCGTGCGGTAAAGCACGCGGACGGTCACAAGAAAACCTCCGTCGCCGACGCAACCGCGTCGGACTCGAGCCCCGGAACCGCTCCCAGCAGCGATTCCGGGGCGTTTTCGTTAGGTCAGCCTCGCCATCAGCGGCGGGCCGCAAGGACGAGAAGCAGCCACGGATGGAACACGGACGAAACACGGAGAAGAGAAGAGGCGAGTGCCGCGAGTCGTATTATCCGTGTTCAATCCGTGTTCAATCCGTGTTCAATCCGTGTTCAATCCGTGTTCAATCCGTGTTCAATCCGTGGTCCCGTTCCTAATTCCTACCGCCGGCCGTTCAACTGGTGCGCCGCCGCGTCGTCCTGTTCGGCTTCGTGCGGCCGATTCAAGGCGCGATCCATGTCGGCCCGGAAAGCATAGTATTTTGCGTCGGGCAAAATCTCGATGGCCCGGCTCACGTCGGCGATTGCCTTGGAGAAATCGCCTTGCTGGGCCCGGGCGCGGGCCCGCTCGAAGTAGCAGCGGTCGGATTGCGGATTGAGGTTCAAGGCCAGCGAAAAGGCCCGTTCGGCCGTGGACCAGTTCTCGTCGGCCAGCGCCGCGTCCCCTAGTTTTTGATAGATGCGGAAGATCATGGCGTCCGAAGGCGGCATGAGCTTCTCGACGCTGTTGACCGCCACGTCGTAAACGCGGCCCAAGGAGTTCGTGAAGATCAGGATCACCAACAGCAGCAGGAAGAAGCGGCCACCCTTCACCGGCATGCCGGGTTTCATGCCGGGAATGAGGCAGGGCCAGATCTTCGAGCCGTCCAAAGGCGGGATGGGAATCAGGTTGAAAGTCGCCAGGAGCATGTTGATTATCGCCACCAGCGCCAACGCCCCGTACGCCCGGTTGATCCACTGCGCGGCGAGCGGTCCGTGGCCGTAGGGATGCCGTGCCAACAACATCAGTCCCAGGCACACGGCGACCATCAGCAGGTTGGACAGCGGCCCCGCCAGGCTCGTCAGCAGATAGTCGCGGCGGGGATGCTTGAAGTTGTACAAGTTCACCGGCACCGGCCGTCCCCAGCCGAACGGCAACATGAGGATCGCCAGCGTGCCCAGGGGCGCAAGGTGTCGCAGCGGATTGAGGCTGACGCGGCCCTGGCGGCGGGCAAAATCGTCGCCCAGCAAACTGGCCACCCAGGCATGGGCAAACTCATGGACCGTCAGGCCCACGACCAGTGCCGCCAGAAACGGATAGCGCTCATTCAAGTCCATCAGGCAGCCTCTTTCTTGGCCAGCAGCACTTCGGCCCGAACGGCCAGGTGGGCATCCAGTTCGCGGAGCTTGGGCAGCAGCAGCCGGGCCTCGGCCGGCGTGCCGACGGCAATCGAGCCCAGAATGCGATAGAACGCGGCCTGCGGCGGGGGCAGCTTGATGCGGGACCAGTAACGCCGGGCCGCGGAGTGTTCCTCGCCGCGCCGCTTCGCCAGGGCCCAGAACGCGGCGGCCGCCAGCGGATTGTCGCTGATGCTCCAGAGGTGTTCCGCGCGACGTTCGACTTCCTCCAAGCGCTCGTGAAACATGGCGTCCCACAGCAACTCGTTGCACACCATCAGGCGGACTTCCGCCGACAGGTCGTTGCGGTCCTCCCAATCGCGGGCTATTTTCAAGGTCGCCTCGCTGTCGCCGCTGCACTCGGCCATCGCCAGGGCCAACAGCTCGGTGCGTCCGTCAGGGTCGGGGTCCAAGGCTTGGGCCTGTTGGAGGTATCGCCGGGCGCGATCCACGTCGCCGGCTTGCAGGGCGAGCAGTCCGGCAAACGCGGCGATCTGCGACAGCGGCCGGTGGACGAGCCAGCGGTCGGCCAGTTCCAGGGCGGCCGCGGCCCCTTGCCGCTGCGTTTGGGCCAAAATGCTCACCGCCACGCGCGGGTCGCCGCCCAGGAACCAGGCGGCCTGGAACAACGACAGGCTCAACGGCTGCTGCAACATGGCGGCCAACTGGCCCGCCCACAGCAACGGCAGTGAAATCAGCCAGCCGATCCAGCGCAGAAACAACATGACGATCGTCTTCCTTTCCGCTACGGCTCCGGCAATTACTCCGCTCTCCCCTTGTGGGAGAGGGGTCGGGGGTGAGGGGGAGGGTAGTTTTCAGTTTTCAGTGTTCAGTCGCCCTCTGCGCCCGGGAGCGGGCCGGGCCTTTACTCCCCTCTCCCCTTGTGGGAGAGGGATCGGGGGTGAGGGGTAATGGCAAAGCGGGCGGTCCCTCGGCGGTTCGTCCCCCTCACCGTCTCCCGCCAGGGGAGAGGGAACTGGATTGCATTATTCACGGCCGCGACCGCTCGCCCCCGCCCGGTCTTTCTCCAGGACCACGTGGTTTCCCAGTTCGTTGTACTCGACGCGCGACATGAAGGCCTTCATGAGCATCATGCCCCGGCCGCTGGGCGCGTGGAGCCGTTCGGGGCAGGTCGGGTCGGGCACCGCTTGCGGACTGAACCCGCGGCCTTCGTCGGAGATTTCGATGCGGACCCGATTGGGCCACATGAGGCACACCACGCGGACCTGTTTGTTGGCGTCGAGTCGATTGCCGTGCATGATGGCGTTCACCAGCGCCTCTTCCACGGCCAGATGCACGCCGAAGATGTCGTGCTGACCCCAATGCTGGCCCTCGAGCTGCTGGAGCATCTCGTCCAAGACGTGCCGCCCGGACCTGGTATCACTGGGAATTGTTCGATCGCAGCGCCAAATCCAGGGGTCGGACATGGGGGTGTTGACGGTTGCGGTAACGCACTAGAAGGCGGCCAGCGCGTCCGATTCATCGTCCTTGATGTCGAACAGGCGGTTCAACTTCGTGATGGCGAAGACCTCGTAGATCTCCGGCCGGATGTTGCAGAGCTTCAGTTGGCCGCCATGGGCTTTCATCTTCTTGTCCAGCGTGATCAACTTTCCCAGCGCCGCACTGGACAGAAAATCGACCGACGAGAAGTTCAGAACCAGCTTGTCGCGATTCTCCCCTTCGATCAACTGGAACATCTCGCTACCCAACTCCTGGATGCTGATGTCCTCGACGATCTTGTGATCGCGAAAGCGAACCACAGTCACTGCGCCGACCTCGCTCACGTCCAGTCGCCGGTAGCCAGACATGGAAAGAACTCCTGGGGCCAAGTCACTCGCTTCCATCCTAATGGCTTCCGGGCAGAGTGTCAATAACCATCACGGGTTTCGTGACGATTTTGGCATGGCCCAACTGCGCCATCGCCGGTTCATGCCGGTTTTTGCATGGCCCAACTGTGCAGCACCAGCACGCCGCCGATGGAAAGCAGTGCCCAACCGAGCCAATCGGGCGGGCGGACGAGCTTCTTGACCGTGGCACGTTCCAGCGACAAGAACGACTGGCTTGTGGCGCTGACCGCCGCCAGGGGGTGGCTGCTCCGTTCCGCCAGGAACTGCGTGAACTCGGGAGTCAGCTCGAAGGAATCGACCGTGCGGAATTGGATGCCCAGAAACAGCAGTACCAGCCCCGCCAGGAAGTACTGGTTCCGATTGATCTCCATGATTCGCCCCTCCCGCTCCGAGTAGTCCGCTATGGCCGCACGTCGTCCATCGTTTCGCTTCGGTTGCCGCGGCGGCTTGAGTTCACCTTTCCCGAAACTGGTCGCCTCATGCGGGCCGAAACGGCAATCCCTGCTTTGGGGATTGCGCGGGATCCGGCAGATCGCGCGGCGCGGGGGTAGTATTTGTGCCGCTTGCAAGGGAAACTACAGGGATGAGCGGACTGCACTCGACCACCGCCCCGGGACCCGGACTCCGCACGCGAAGTTTTTACGGACTGCTGCTGGCGCAATTCCTCGTGGCGCTGGACGACAACATGCTGCGCTGGCTGGTGGTGCCGATCGCCAAGCGGTCCTGGGGCCCGGATGCCGTGCTGTCGATTTACCTGGTATGTTTCGTGCTGCCGTACATCGTGCTGGTCTCGCCGGCCGGATACCTGGCCGACCGCTTCAGCAAACGCAGCGTGGTGGTCGGCTGCCAGGTGGCCGTGGTGGCGCTCATGGCGCTGGCCCTGGCGACGATCGCCAGCGGCAGCGTGCCGTTGATGTTTCTGGTCCTGTTGGCCGTCGGCGCGCAGGAGGCGATGCTCTCGCCGGCAAAGCTCGGCGCCATTCCGGAAGTGGTGGCCGCCGGCCAGATCCAGGCCGCCAACGGTCTGATCGCCATGACCAACACGCTGGGCATCATTCTGGGCCAGGCGCTGGGCGGCGTGTTCTTCTCACTGGGCGACGAGTTGGGCGCCGCCGGCTGGTCGATTACCGCGGCCGTGCTGCTGGGGATCGCCGGGCTGGGCACCGCCGCCAGCCTGGCCATCGCTCGTTTGCCGCCGGCCCATCGGCAGCGGGTTCTGCCGCGCAACCCGCTTTCCGACACGCTCCGCAATCTGCTGGCCCTGGCGTCCGCCCGGCCGCTGCTGCTGGCCGCCCTGGGCAGCACCTTCTTCTGGTCGCTGGCCGCGATGGCGAACATCAACATCGACAAGTTCGTGACCATCGACTTGAAACTCGCGCAGCACTACACCGGCCCGTTGTTCATCGTCCTGGCCGTCGGCATCGGCATCGGGAATTTTTTGGCCGGCGCGCTGGCGGGCGGACGGATCGAACTGGGCATGGTGCCCTTTGGCGCCTTGGGCATTGCCGCCGCCGGCACGCTGATGTGGATCGTTCCGGCCGGCACCGGCGCGGCCCTGTCGGGGGCCTACGCGGCCACCGCCGCGTTGCTGCTGTTGCTGGGCCTCAGTGCCGGTTTCTACCTGGTGCCCTTGCAAGCCTTCGTGCAGGAGCGCGCCCCGCCCCAGTCGCGCGGGGCCATCCTGGCCGCCCGAAACTTCATCATGTTCCTGGGCATGCTCATTTCCGCCGGACTGTTCTGGTTGCTGGGCAATCGCGCCGGACTATCGGCCCGGGCCGTCTTTCTGCTCTGCGGCCTGGCGACCGTGCCGCTGGCGGCGGGAACATTCTGGGGCCTCCGCAGGCAATGCGGGCGATTCCTGTGCCGCATCTTGGGCCGTCCGACGGTGCCGTGAATAATCCACAATTCATTGGGGAGATACCTCATGATCCGAGCCTTCTGTCTGATGTGCGTGCCCGTGTTGCTGGCGAACCCGACCTTTGTTCCGGTGTCCTCAGCGGCGGCGGCGACAATTATGTGCAGCGAAGCACCGGCCGCCCTGACCGAGCGCCAGAAGCAAGAGGCCGAGGCCGACCGGCGGCGAAGGGTCCGCTCCACCCGCACGACCCCGGAAAAGCGGGTTCAACTGGAGAACCGGGCTTTGCGTCTGGACTTCGATCCCCGGACGTCGGGCACAGACTACAACTATATCTGGGTGCGTCGCCCGGGCGCCGATCGCTGGGAGCGGATACACAATTTCGGCGTCGACGTGGGTTCCTACGACTCGGCCGGTCAGCAGGAAATGAACTTCATCGGAATCAACCTGTTGCTGCGGCGCGAAGGCCGCGCGATGAAGGTCGCGTACCCCTCGCCCCTGTTCCAGTACCGCCAACTCGACCACCGGATCGGCACGCCCGAGACGATCCGCAAGTATCCCGAGTTCACGGCCGACGAGGTCCGCCGCCTGATTCATGCCGACGCATCGGTCGAGTTCCGCTACGAGATCGACCCCGAGCGGCCGAGCTTCGTGCTTTCCGGCCGGGTCCTCCGGGGGCGAATCAGCTCGGTCGTGTACATCATCGACGCCCTCTGGACCAACAACCACTTCCTGCCGACCCACGAGCTGGTCGAGGGAAAACCCGAATACGATCCGTCGCAGCCCGAGGGGAAGAAGGCTTGCGCGCAGGTGACGATTGAAAAGGTCCGCTACGCGATCTTCTACCGCCGCGACGGCGAGGGGGTGCCGTTTGCCCTGCTGCCGCTTGTGCCCGACCGGGCCCGCGTGTGCAACTACTTCGACAACTGGAAGTGCCTTTACGACTTCCACACGTCGGAGTTGAACCAGCAATTCGTGGCCGACGACCCGCCGGTGACCGGCGCCAACGACACGGGCTACATCACCGCGCCGCGCGCCGACGGTACGTTGCCGCCTGTGCGCGTGGCGTTCTTCCCGGAATTGGGCTGGGGACAAGGGGGCAAGGGCGACGAACTCCTCGCGCGGATCGTGCGATCGCTGCAGCGGGCCTACCCCGCCCCGTGGTGAAGCCTGCGGCCTTTTCCGCCTCAATTTTTTGTCATCGCGAACTGCCGTTCTTATCAGCCGCAGCCCCGTTGCTCTGTGCAACCGGGCTAATGATAATAGTATAGTTCCTTCCTTAAGCCGCCATAGACGGATTCGCCACTCGACCGGGAGGGTGCCGCTGCCGCATCTATTGGACAACGCCCGCTGCTTTCTCGTGCCTCGTTCGTTTTTCTTGCAGCGGGGCATGACGGAGCACGGGAACGTGCGGAATTCTAGTCAAAGGAGTGTACCATGTCACATTTCGCTAGCGCTCTTACGACGTTTCCCAGCGTTATCGAGAGGGGCGCATGGATCGGGACCGCTTTGTTGTCGCTGATTACGTCCCAGTATCTCTGTGCCGATACTACGTTCAACGACGGCGGTGTTCACGCCATCAGAACAAGTGTTCCCGGACCGGTGTATGTCTCTAAAGGTCCATCGGGGGCCACGACACTTAATGTGCTCTGCGGCGGGAGTATCGCGGGAGGCGTTAACGGCGATGGCATGAAGGTAGAATCAGGTGGTTTTGTCAACATCTCCAACGGCACCGTCTCAGCGGGAAATGCCTCCTCACGCAAACGAACCGGCGACCGTGTCACTGAAGCCATATCGGTCAAGGGAGGTTCTGTGAGCATCACCGGTGGCACTATATCCGGAGGCAACGCTTCTTCTGATGGTTCTCCAACCGGCGGCAGCCTCTCTGAGGGCATTGATGTCACAAGTGGCACCGTCAGTATCAGTGGTGGCACAATTCTCGGAGGAAATGCCTCATCGAGCGGAGGCGCTGGCGGCAGTCTCACTGACGCCATATCTGTCAATGGCGGTACGGTCATTATCACCGGTGGCACTATCTCGGCGGGCAATGCCTCTTCTCTGGGCTTTGGCACTGGCGGCAGTGGCGCTGGTGGCATCTCTGTCAGGAGCGGCATAGTTACTATCAGTGGTGGCGCTATTCTTAGAGGAAAGGCATCGCCAAACGGAGATGCTGGCGGCAGTGGTAGTGGCGCCCTATTTGTCGATGGAGGCACCGTCAATATGAGCGGTGGGAGCATCTCGGGGGGTGGCGGCGAATCCGCCGCCATTTTCGTTAGGAAAGGCTCTCTTAATATCACCGGTGGCAGCATCTCGGCAGATGTCTCTTTACTCGTTGACGGTCGGGTCTGCATCATTGGACCCAGTTTTAGCTCCGGCTTCGGTCGCCTTAAGGATCGATCGGGTTCTCTGACTGGCACCCTCACGGACGGAAAATCGCTCAATTTGACCTACGTCCAGCGGTCTCGTGGAAGTATTTTCTTGCGCTGGGCGCTTCCGACGACGAAACGCGACTGGGAAATTTTTGCTGCGAACCATTTCCCATCAATCGTCCCCTTGCTTCGGAGCAAGAATTCGTCCGATCGTTCTGTGGCTGCGAGCGAGCTATGCGACTACAAGGAGCACGCAGTGCCGCCGTTGCTCGAAGTACTAAAAGATACCGACCCAGACGTTCGCTGCGTGGTTTTGGAAGTCTTGGGTGAAATTGGCCCACCGGCAAGAGAAGCCGTGCCGTCGGTCGCCAAGATTCTGCACGACACGCATTGGCATTTGCGATCCGCCGCGGCCATTGCCTTGGGGCGAATCGGTCCCGGCGCCAGGTCCGCCGTGCCGTCATTAACCGCGACGCTCAAAGACACGGACGCCGGAGTGCGCGTCTGCGCGATCGAGGCCCTTGCTCGCATTGGCCCAGAGGCCAAGGCTGCGACTGCTGGCCTTATCGAACGCTTGCGTGACGAACACGCCGCCGTCCGATCCGCCGCCGCCCGTGCGCTGGGGCGGATCGGTCCTGGAGCAAAGACGGCCGTGCCAGCGTTGGAGGAGTTGCGGCGTGATCCGGTGGATTACGTCCGGCAGGCGGCCGACGAAGCCCTTGAGAAGATTGGCAGAGGGGCTGCGAGCAAGAGGTAACAGCCCGGCTGTTCAATGCGGGAGGTCGAAACTTGGAAGGAGAAAGGGGGACAGAAGGAGAAAGGGGGACACGCGCGCTTAGGCCGCGCTCAACAATAAGTTACCGAAAGTAGTTATTCCCTGTTAGGTAGGATCTGATAGTTCCACTCGCCATGAAATGTGTCGCGGCGAATGCGGACTTCGGATAGTTGATTGTCAG
>JBEKZQ010000203.1:0-22698 GCA_049509675.1 Thermoguttaceae bacterium
GTAGCCGTTATCTCCTTCTGGCCGTGGACGGCGCCAGAGCACCACATCGTACCCCGTTCAACCCCACGGTCCCGAAAGGCATCGTTGCTATGCACCCAGACGCCGCTGCCGGGCGACGTCTCGCTAAGGCCTGAGCCGTCAATCAAGTTCTTCAACGCTTTCGATTCGGTTTGCGTGCTGGAAGCGCTGGCAGTCACCGGGCAGATCGGCGGATCGTTATCGTTCGCGGCCAGAACTGCTGAACAACCAAAGACGAGCAGAGCCAAGCCACGCAGCATAGCCACGACCATGGGCAATCTCCGGGCAGGGAAAGTCGGCAAGTGCAAAGAGGCCGGGGTCAAGGGAAGGGGCAATACGCCATACGCTGACTGGCATGCAGAACGTAGTTTCGCAATCCAGCTCGATTGTACCAGCCAGACACACCGTTCGCAAAAGGCTGGTGGATTACGCATGTCGATCTCAGTCCCACGAATGAACGGGCTTGCTCAATGTCGGGCAGGATGGACTTGAGCCTTTCCCCCGATTATGCTCAATCAACCTGCAGAAATGAGAATTCGACTGACACGACCGCAGCCATGAATCGCGAGCACCGGTTCATTCTCGTTCCTGGCCGACGCGCTCGAATGAAAAGGAGATTCCGTGAAACCAATTAGGGAGTTGATCCTTGGCCTGTTGCTGCCACTCACATTGGCCGGTCCGGCAATGTCCGAGGAATTCGAGTTCCGTCTGGTCGACGCCGCCGGCAAGCCGGTCGATTGGATCAAACAGGAAGTCAAGTACCAGTACATGTCGGGACGATTCAGCCCGAGCTTCAAGGCCGGCGTGCCGATTGATTTTGCTCCTGCCGTGACGCAGATGGCCCTGGTGAAGGCCCGGCTGAACGTCGGTGATTCCGCAGCGGCCTGCGTACGGGTGTTCAACGCGGCCGATGGCAGGCCAGTCACGCAGTTTCGCGGCGAAGGCAAAGACAGGCTCACGTGCCCGGCGAAGAGCTACGCCGGCATTGGCGCGGCCGACACCCCGACCGACAATCCCGTGGCAACATTCTATGCGGGCGACGAAGGCTATCCGGCGTGGACCGCTTCGATCCGCTGGTCGAACGTCGTCGATATGAAGAGCTATGCCAAGGGCAAGAACGATTTCGAGCGGTTCGAGGCTGCCCGCGATGAAGTCGCCCGCCAAGGCGGCGGCGTGCTTTATTACCCGGCCGGCATCTACGACTTCAAAGACGCCCCGTCCGACGGCCCACACGGCCGCGGTCTGATGCTCCGCAGCGGCGTGGTCATCCGCGGCGAGGCACCGTCCGGCAACCCCCTGGCCCGCCATGGCCGCCTCGAGTTGACAACCAAGTTCGTCTTTGCCTACCGGAATCGGGCCGGCGGCGAGGTGCCGCGAGATTGGAGCCTGATCGGGCTCTGTCCGGAACCGGGCCAGCGCGTCCGGGACGTCAACAACGTCGGAATCTGCTGGGTGGACCTCAGCGGAGCGGCGGTCTTCTTCGGTTTCGACAGCAACTGGGGCCCTGCGTGGCGGTCGGCCGAGGGCTGGCAGAGCAAGCTGGCGAAGCCCGGCTGGGCCGGTCGCAAGGCCGACGGCACGCACCCAAAAGACCCCTTCGCCGGCGGTCCGCACGAGGACAACGGAGGCAAATACCTCGGCGCCGGGCACGGCCGACTGGTTTTCGGCTGCGTGTTGCGCGACGCCTGCGTGCCCAACGATTGTCTCGATCAAGGGTTCGGGCCGTCGGGCTTCTTCGTCGAACGGTTCGTCGGCCGGCTATCGGTCTACGGCTCCCGGGTCATGGTGGCCAACAACCTGCTGCCCAAGCCAACGAAGGTCTTCAAGTATCAACAAAAGACGTTAGCGCGGCGTCAAGAAAAGGAAGCCAAGGTCCGCACGGTCATGTTCGACTACGGTATGACGATGGGGATCGACATAAACAAGGATCTTCTCGGTCAGGTCCGCCAGAAAGGCACAGTGCCCGGCTACTTCGAGGAAGGCGTCCTTGTGCGCGACAACTATGTCTGGAACCACGGTAACAAGGGTTTCAATATCTCGGGCGGCTGGGCTGTCGTACAAGACAACCACAACGAGCGAACCTTCCTGGCCAGCGGCGACGACGTCTACGGCGTCGGTGGCGGTTGGACCCTGACGATGGACGGCTACATGGTCTCCAACGCCACCGACGACAACCTCGCGCGGGCGTTCGACATGGCTGGCCGCAACCTGTGGATCGACCGCAATTCGTACAACAACACGGGCTCGACGCCTGGTAACGACGGCGAAGGCATTCTGTGCCAACTCCACGGCGGCACGCACGTCCACTCCTGGGCCGTCACGCACAACGATGGCAGCGGCAAGCCGGGCTACATCGGCGCCTGGAACGTCGACTGCCTTGGCCTGCTGATCGCGTGGAATAAAACGCCTACAGCGCCCTGGACGGGGGCCGTTGTGTTCTCCAAGGACCATTTGGCCGATTGCGCGTTCGTGGCCAACAGCCTCCGCGGTTGCCCGGACCGCGCAAAGCCGCCCCGGGATCTTGCGAACCGGACCGACCTGAACTGGCCGCTATTGGACAATCCGCCGGGTGCGGTCAAGGCGCCTCGCGACGTCAAGGCCCAACTCTACGAGGGCGACGGCGTGAAGATCACCTGGACCGACGCCGCGAACAACGAAATCGGCTTCCGTGTCGATCGGCAGATCGGCGATCTGCCGATCGGGGGCGGCAAATGGACGACCATCGCGTACCGGCCGCCACGCATCCAGGGCCACGCCAACAATCCTCAGGCGTGGGTTGATTTCTTCGCGCCGCCGGGAAAGCAGGTCCGCTATCGAGTTGCGGCCGTCAATGCCGACGATGGCGACCAGGGGGCCAGCCCACCGACACCGAGCGTCCGGACCGCGCCGGCACGAACCACGACGGCCGACGTCGATGGGAAGTAAGTCGCCCTCGGTGCGACCGTCCCGTTGGGTGACGATCGTCGCCGGATTCCCACCCACGGCCGCGATCCCGCTGCTTTCGCGACAGGCTTGCAGACAAACGATTCACGGATTCGATTTGGCCGACTCCAGCGGCACGTCGCAGAACGTCAGCCCGGCGATGCCGTTGGCGCCGATCAGCAACTTGTCCTGACTCCAATTCATCTCATGCACGTAGGTGATCGTCTTCGCCGAGGACGCGGCCTTCAATCGGAGCGTGAGCACGCGGCCGGAGACCGAGCCCGAGGCGACTTCGCCGGCGGCCCCGTCCAGATGGAATTGGCCCGCGAGCGCATCGTTCCAGGCAACCGGCTGACAGTCCTGGGCCTTGATCGTGAACGCGAACTCTCCGGCCTCGCCGGGCGTGCCGATCAGCATTCCGGCCGGGGCAAGCATGACCCCGTAAGGCAGTATACCCCCGCCAAGACTCCACGTAATATGTCCAACACCACCCGCAACCGCCAGCGGTTCCATGACGTACTGATCCAGGGACGCGGTTCTCAGCGATTGATCGGGAATCGACGGAGGCGTGTCCTGGTTCACGGTCAGCCGTGCTGAAGACAAGACCACTGCCGAGTTCGGGAAGCGACAATTGCAACTGGCCGGACGGCCCCACGATCAAGGTGCTGACCGCTTCGGTATTCGGGTTGCGGATCGGCCGTCTGGCCAGGGTGCCGATCCATGTGGGATCTCGGTTCTCCCACAGAAGTTTCCCGTGCTCGTCCAGGCAGGCCAACCGCGTTTCAAGTCCCACGCCGCCAGGGTACGGCCGGCAGCGGCCTGTTTCTCTCGGATGCCGGGGTTGGGTCCGGAGACCATCCAACTGAATGCCTCGCGAACCGGCAACTGCTCGCCCAGGAGCACGTAAAGCCGGCTGCCGTCGATTCCCAGCCACTTCACTCGCAGCTTTGCGTTGTCGCTCATCACGAGGGCCGGCAGGTCGCCGCCAAGACCGGCGGTCAGGCAGATCAGTAGGACGCGTTGAACGCCGCGTAATCGGCCCGCGCGGCCGAGTCCAACGGCTGGCCGGCCTTTCGGCACCACTCGAGCAACTCGACCGTGTTGCGCTTCACGCGGCAGGCTTCCAGATATTTGGCGTCCACTCCGTGCTCCGCGCCGAGGATCAGAGGGAGCGACTGAAGAGCACGGTAATGCGCCTGTGCATGTGTTGGCCGATATCCCTCGGCGTATAGCAAAGCCGTGCAAAGCTTCAGTGCCGCATTGTATGCGATACCGAAACGCCAGTCGTCGGAGATTTCGTGGCTTTGTGCGTCCGACAAGTCGCGATGCGCAATGCTCAGCAGATTGCCGATCTCCTCGCGGTCAGTCGCGTGCGGCCTAAGCCAGCCATTATTCTGCCACTGCACCAAGCTCACGCTGGGAACCTTTCACGAAAATCTTCTCGGACCGCATCACCGAACTCACGAAATGTTCCTTGGCCCCAGCGCGCTTGGCGAATTCGGCCGGACTCAACACGTGCGGGTTGATTTCGCGGCCCAACCGATCGCCAACGCCATCAAGAAGCTCGGAAAGCTTCCGTAGCCCGATGTCGCCGATCACCAGAAGATCGATATCGCTTTCCGCGCCGGCAGTTCCCGCGGCCACCGATCCAAACACCAACGCACATCGGACACGATCATCCCTGAGCGCTTCGGCCAGCACGTCGGCCAGGCCGACGGTTTTCAGCACGAGTTGGCGGATATCGTTGACGACCGGATGCACCTGATTGGCTGCATAATAGACGCGATTGCCGTCCTTTCGCCGGGTCACCAGGCCGATTTTCACCAGTTTCTCGACGTCTTGACGGACCGTGCCGACGGCGAAACCGGTCTGACGCTGAATCTCCCGCAAGTGGACCTCGCCGCTGCGCAGGCCGAACAGGACGCGGAGAATTTCCGCTCTCGCACGCGAACAGATGAGTTGGGCCAAGAAGTTCATTTGTTCGATTATACCATACAATTGTATGGTGTGGCCATACAAATGCTGACAAGATCGCGTGTCCCTGGTCTTGTCGTTTCGTGGATTTGCGTCCGACAATAACAAAGATGGCCGCCCTACTCTCGCAAGGCGGCCGGTTGCCCCGTGGGGCATGGCCTGCGAATGTTTCTTCTTGTTACGGAAAGACTCCCAGGCCAGGATCGGATACACTAGTTCCGATTATCTCGCTATAATGGGCCCATGTCAAGCATCCACTGGGGCAATTGCCGTTTTTCTCATGAGGCAAGCCATGGCTGAACTCACACTTGGGCTCGATGTCGGACCGAATTCCATAGGCTGGGGGCTGGTCGACCAAGGCGCAGGGAAGATCGTTGCGGCCGGCGTACGCGTCTTTCCCGAAGGGGTCGATCGTGACCAAAAGGGGGGTGAGAAGTCGAAGAGCCAATCCCGCCGGGACGCCCGCGGAATGCGGCGGCAGATTCGCCGCCGCGCGCAGCGCCGGCGCCTTCTGCGGCAGGCGTTGACCGCGGCCGGACTGCTTCCCGACGATTCCGAACGATTCAAGAGCCTGCTCGAACGAAATCCTTACGAGCTTCGAAGTCGCGCTCTTGATGAGCAACTCCAGCCGCATGAAATCGGCCGCGCCCTATTGCACCTCGGCCAACGCCGAGGGTTTCTCAGCAATCGAAAGACCGACAAGCCAAACGACAACAAAACCAAGGGCATCTTAGCCGAGATGAGCGAATTGGCCGCCGAGATGGAGCAAGCGGGCAGCCGTACCCTGGGCGAACACTTCGCCGAACGCGCGACGGGCTTCCATCCTTGCACCCAACCGGACGGCCCGCACATTCGCCGGCGGCACACGCGCCGGGCGATGTACGAGGCCGAATTCGAGCGCATTTGGAGCGCGCAACAGAAGCATTATCCCCAACTGCTAACGGAACTCCTGAAGTTCGGAAAACGGGGCAAGCAAAGTTTCCCCAAGAGGCCCGAGCGGCTCGGCAAGCACTCTAACTTGGTGGACGAGTTTGGGCTATACGGATTGATCTTCTTTCAGCGCAAGATGTATTGGCCCAAGTCGGTCGTCGGGCGCTGCGAGTTGGAGCCGCGGGAGAAGCGTTGTCCCCGCGCGGCAAGAGCTGCGCAACGCTTTCGCATCCTGCAAGAGGTCAACAACTTGCGTGTGCTGGACCGTGCGGCGCGCACCGAACGGCGCTTGGACGCGGCCGAACGCCGCACACTGGTCAACCACCTGATGGCGACAAAGGAAGCCAAATTCGACCAGATACGCGGCTGGTTGAAGCTGCCGGATTCCGCGCTTTTCAACTTGGAGCGCGGCGGGAGGAAGAAACTCGACGGCCACCTCCCCGACGCAGCCCTGTCTGGGAAGAAATGTCTCGGCAAGCGCTGGGCTCCGTTCGCGGAGAACATCAAGGACCGCGCGGTCGATATCCTCGTCGAGGAAGACACCACGGAGGAGGCCGTCCGGCGGTTGGTAACAGAATGTGGATTTCCCGAAGAGGACGCGAAGGTTGCCGCAGCCATCCATCTGCCCGAAGGTTACATGAGCTTCGGGCGCGGCGCGATTGCGAAGCTTCTGCCACACCTCGAAAACGGCGTGATGCTCATGGCCGATGACGCCTCGAATTCGGCCCTCCACGCGGCCGGCTATCTGAGGCCCGATCAGCGCGAGGTCAACCAGCGCCGCTTCCTGCCGCCGTCGCCCAACGTAGCCAATCCCGTTGTCCGGCAAGCTTTGGTCGAGGTCCGCAAGACAGTAAATGCCGTGCTGCGCGAGTTGGTCTACCGCCATGGTCATACGCTGGGAAAGCTGCACGTCGAGCTTGCCCGCGAAGCGAAAAAATCATTCGCCGAACGGTCACAGCTTCGCATCGACCAGAGCCAACGCGAAAAGGCGCGAGAGAACGCCGCCAAGTGGATCGAAGAGTTCGACGCTTCGATCAAGCCCACGCGCGCCACGGTGAACCGTTACCTTCTCTGGCGGGAGCACGATGAATTCTGTCCATATTGCGGCGCGAAGATCGGCCCGGCGCAGCTCTTCAACGGTGAGGCCGACGTCGATCACATCCTTCCTCGCTGGCGGAGCCTGGACGACTCGATGGCCAACAAGGTGGTAGCCCATCGCCGCTGCAACGCAGAAAAGGGTGACCGCACGCCGCGCGAGTGGCTTGAAGATAGCGATCCGGAGCGGTACGAGCGAGCCATGCGGGTCGCCGAGCGGCTTCCTTACGGCAAGCAACGTAAGTTCCAACAGAAGGACATCCTGTTGGACGACTTCGTCCAGCGTCAATTGAACGACACCGCCTACATAAGCCGGTGCGTCTCGCAGTATCTGCGTTGTCTCGGTGCGAAAGTGGTTTGTACCCGCGGCGACATGACCGCCGACGTGCGGTACTGGTGGGGAATGAACTCCATTCTTCAACCGGACGGCAGCGACCGCAAGAATCGCGACGACCACCGGCACCATGCCGTCGACGCCCTGGTGATTGCGTTGACGGACGAGAAACGGTTGTTTGCCCTTGCCAACGCGCGGGGCGAAAACATGCCGCCGCCCTGGGAAGGGTTCCGCGAGGCAGCGGAAGTCGCGGTGCTGGCGATCAACGTTTCTCACCGTGCCCAGCGCCGACTGCACGGGGCCCTGCACAAAGACATGTTCTATGGCGCAACCCACAAGCCGCAAGCCTCCGGCACGACCGCCAACGACACCCCGCGTCCCTGGGCGAAAGACTGGACTGAGGAGAATTGCACTTTCGTTCGCCGCAAGCCGATCGAGTCGCTTACGAAGACGCAGGACTTGAAGAAGGTGCGCGACCCCACAGTTCGTGCGATCCTTCGATGGCACCTCCTCGCCCAAGGAATTGACCCCGACAAGAGCGGCGCGATTCCTGGCGACGCGTTCAAGGGCAAGAACTTGCCGCGCATGCCCTCCGGCGTGCCAATCCGAAGGGTGCGAATGGTGGAGCACAGCAGCGCGATGCGGCCGGTGTCGGAAAGCCGTTCTTACCAGTGCGTCGAGCCGGGCAGCAACCATCACATGGTCATTTACGATCTTCTCGACGCACAAGGCAAGCCCATCCTGAACGCCGATGGTGAACCCAAGCGGGACGGTTTTGTCGTTCCAATGATTGATGTCGCCGCCAGAATTACACGTCTCTTGAGGGAGCAAGAGAATGAAGAGAAGAAGAGGATAACGCTGGTCGAAAGAGAGTTGGGCCCGGGCAAGAAGTTCGCCATGTCCCTGTCGATCAATGAAATGTTCCTATTGAAAATGCCCGACGGATCGCATTCGCCGCATCGCATTCAGAAACTGAGCGAAGGAAGCATTATTCTGCGACCGCACACTTATGCTGGCAAGGTCAGCGACTACGACAAGCCGCCTTTGATTCAGCGGCGTACGCCGAATACGCTCCGAGGGCGGAAAGTCACCGTGGATGCGCTGGGGCGGGTTCGATCGGCTCACGATTAGGCCGGTCGCGCCGCCGGATCCAGCGTCGCCGAGAAAATGGTGGAAATCGTGCGTTGGTGCAATTACGCTGGTAGGTAGTGCTTCGGAAGGTCGCCGTCCGCCACGGAGGGTTTCTTGCTTCGATTGCAGAACTCTCCCGTGGAGGATTCACCGTGATCAAGCGCACCATCGAGATCTCGCGCAAACCGGCGTACTTGACGGTCCATTACGGCCAAATGCTCGTGCAGTCGGGTACGGAGACCGTGGGGAGCATCCCCTGCGAGGATATCGGCATGGTGGTGGTCGACCAGCCGCGGACCACGTACTCCCACGCCGCGCTGATGGGTTTGGCGAGTTGCGATGCCGTGCTGGTCGTGTGCGGAAAGGACCACCTGCCGGCCGCAGTGCTCTTGCCGCTTGCCGACCACTCGCAGGTCGTTTGGCGGATCGCCGAACAAGTGGCGGTGCGGAAACCGCTGCGCAAGCGACTTTGGCGGCAACTTGTGCGGGCAAAGATCCGCGCCCAGGCCCTCAATCTGCCGCAGAGTTGCCCGGCCCGGCAAAAGCTCCTGGAACTGGCCAAGACCGTCCGATCCGGCGATCCGACAAACGTGGAAGCCCAAGCGGCCCGCGTCTACTGGCGGAACTGGCTGTCCGACGTGACCTTCCGCCGCGACACCGAAGGGGCGGGCGTCAATGCACTGCTGAACTATGGTTACGCGATTTTTCGGGCCGCCGTGGCACGTGCGTTGGTGGCTGGCGGCCTGCTGCCCGTGCTCGGCCTGTTCCACAGCAATCGCTCCAACGCCTTCTGCCTGGCCGACGACCTGATGGAGCCGCTCCGCCCGCTGGTCGACGCCCGCGTGCAGCGTCTGAACCGCAACGGCCAGCAGGAGCTAAAGCCCGAAACAAAGGCCGCCCTGCTGGAGCTCTTGGCCGATCCGGTTCGGCTGGGCCGGCAGCGCGGCCCGCTCATGATCGGCTTGCATCGCTTTGTGGCTTCGCTGGTACGCTGCTACCAGGGCGAGAGTGACCGCCTGGAGATTCCCTGCGCATGTTCATCAGCGGATACCGATGCATGTGGGTCGTAGCCATGTTTGACCTGCCGGTGGACACGAAGAAGGCGCGGCGCGCTTACACCGATTTCGTAAGACACTTGAAACGCGACGGCTTCACGCGGATGCAATTCTCGGTATACGCCCGCCACTCGCCCAGCAAGGAGAATGCCGCAGTCCATATCAACCGGATTCAAGCGAACCTTCCCCCGGACGGAGAGGTGCGCATCATCACAATCACCGACAAGCAGTTCGAGCGCATGAGCATATTTTGGGGAAATATGCGAAAAGCGCCCGAGGAACCGCCATGTCAGCTTCAGCTTTTCTAAGCGACGTTCTCTCGCAACTCGTTGCGCCGCGTCACGTTAGGCAGGGAAGCAGTGTATCCGATCCCGGCCCGCGAGCAAGCCGCAACGGGTGCTGGATGCTGCCTACGACGACTGCGAGTGTATCCGATCCCGGCCCGCGAGCAAGCCGCAACTGGGCGGCACGAATACCGGGAAATCTGTATAGTGTATCCGATCCCGGCCCGCGAGCAAGCCGCAACCCGCAACTTCTTCCCCCCTGAAAGCCTCGAAGTGTATCCGATCCCGGCCCGCGAGCAAGCCGCAACGTAGCGATTTGCGCATTTGTGAAAAAACGTTGGTCCCACACCACGAACTTCGCTTCACACGTCCAGATTCCGCACCTCCAGGGCGTGCTTCTCGATGAATTCGCGGCGCGGCTCGACCTTGTCGCCCATCAGGATGCGAAACAGGTCGTCGGCCGCGCTGGCGTCCTCCATCGTCACCTTCAATAAGGTGCGATTGGCCGGATCGAGCGTCGTGTCGCGCAACTCCTCGGCATTCATTTCTCCCAAGCCCTTGAAGCGCGTGATCTGCAAACCCTTTTCGCCGGCGGAACGGATTGCCGCCAACAGGCCGCGCAAATCGTCCAACCCCGTGGTCAACTCGCCGCGGCGAAGCCGATAGCGCGGCTCTTCCACGCCGGTACGCTCCTGCCGGATCAGGCTGTCGATTTCAAAACCCATTTTGCGCAAGGCAGCCAGTTGGTTGTTGATCGATCGCACTTCGTGGAACTCGACGATCCGCACGCGGCTGGCCGGTTTCGCTTCCGGCGGTTCGCCGCCCGGGCCCGCCGCGTCGCCGCCGGGCTCGTCGGTCAGCTTCAGTTCCTCGCCGATTTCCTGCTCCTGCTTTGCGAGGAACTCGTCCAACAACTCGCGGGTGGTGAACCAGTGCTCGTCGTGGCCGATATAGACGTGGTAGATCGGCAAGCGGCCGCTGACCGGGTCCTGTCGCCTAGCGTGGGCGCGGAGGCTGATGCCGCGCCGCTCCAGGGCCACCAAGGAGTCCTCCAGGGCCGCCAGGGTGCGGGTGAGCCGCTCCATTTCGGCGGCGGCGATGGTGCGGCCGTCGCCCGGCTCAAAGACGGCGTCCGTCAGACCGGCGTCGAGGAGTTGGGCCTTCATCTCCTCCTCGGTCTGCACGTAGTAGGTCGACTTCTTGTGCCGCACGCGAAACAGCGGCGGCTGGGCCACGTACACGTAGCCGCCCCGCACCAGGTCGTACATCTGCCGGTAGAAGAAGGTCAGCAGCAGGGTGCGGATGTGCGAGCCGTCGACGTCGGCATCGGTCATGATGATGATCTTGCCGTAGCGGCGCTTGGTCAGGTCAACCTCGTCGCCGATGCCGGAGCCCACGGCGGAGATGATGCTGCGGACTTCCTCGTTGGCCAGCACCTTGTCGTCGCGCGACTTGTAGGCGTTGATGATCTTGCCGCGCAAGGGAAGGATGGCCTGGTACTGCCGGGCGCGGCCGCCCTCGGCGCTGCCGCCGGCGGAATCGCCTTCCACAAGGTACAGCTCGCATCGCTCCACGTCGCGGCTGGTGCAGTCGCGGAGCTTGCCGGGCAGTCCGCCGCCGGCCAGTGCGCCCTTGCGTTCGCGGACGAGCAAGCGGGCCTTGCGGGCGCTCTCGCGGGCCTCGGCGGCCAGCAGGCCCTTTTGCACGATGATGCGGGCCGTCTTGGGATTCTCCTCCAGGAAGCTGGCCAGGTAATCGCCCACGGCCGAGTTGACAATGCCCTCCACCTCGCCGTTACCCAGCTTGGTCTTGGTCTGCCCTTCGAATTGCGGCTCGGGCACGCGGAGCGAGAGCACGGCCGTAAGCCCCTCGCGGCAATCGTCGCCGGTGGGGATCAGGTCCTTATACAGGCCCGACTTCTTGCCGTAGGCGTTGATCGTGCGGGTCAGCGCGGCGCGGAAGCCGGAGAGGTGCGTACCGCCTTCGCTGGTGTAAATGTTGTTCACGTAGGAATGGACGTTCTCGGTGAACTCCGACGAGTATTGCAGGGCGACTTCCACTCCCACTCCCTCATACTCGCCGCTGACGTAGACGATCTCATCGTGGGCCGGTTCGCTGGCGCGGTTGAGATACTCGATGAACTCCAGGATGCCGCGGACATAGCAGAAGGTTTCGCCCTCGCCGGTCCGCTGGTCCTTGAAGACGATCTTCACGCCGCGGTTGAGGAAGGCCAATTCCTGCAGGCGGCGGAAAAGGATGCCGTATTGGAAGGTGGTGTTGGGGAAAATGAGCGGGTCGGCCTTGAAGGTGGTTTTGGTGCCGCGGCGGTCGGTGCGGCCGATGCGGCGGACCTCGGCCACGGGGACGCCCCGCTCATACTCCTGCTGATAGACGTGGCCCTTGCGGCGGACCTCGACCTCGCACCATTCGGAGAGGAAATTGACCACCGTCACGCCCACGCCGTGCAAACCGCCCGAGGTCTGGTAGGCGCCCTTGGAGAATTTCCCGCCGAACTTCAGCACGGTCATCACGCCTTGCAGCGTGGAGAAGCCCAGGTCCGGGTGGACTTCCACGGGGATGCCGCGGCCGTTGTCTTCGACGGTCACCGAGCCGTCGTTGTTGATGATCACGGAGATCTCGCTGGCGAAGCCGGCCATGGTCTCGTCGATCGAGTTATCGACCACTTCATAGACCAGGTGGTGCAGGCCGCGGGGGGTGGTGTCGCCAATATACAAGGCCGGCCGCTCGCGGACGTGCTCCAGATCGCTCAGGTGTTCGAGATCCTTGGCGCTATAGTTATCTTCGCCGGAAGAGGGTTGGATGCCGAACTCGCTCACTTCCGAAGCATCGACGGCATCGTCGCGCGGTTTCCCGGCAGCAGAATCAGGATCGGAATCAGTCATGGTTATTGGCTATTTGGATGGAATACCGAGGTAGGAGGATTTCGTCCATCTCATGCGGGGCCGGGACACTCGCCGACGGCGCCCACGCGGAAGCGCAGGTCGTTGATGCCTTGATCGGGCAACAGCCGCGAGAGACTGTGCAACAATTGGGCTTTTTGAAAGCCGATTTCCTGCACCAGCGTCGAGTTGGCAACCGTCACTTCCAACGCGCCGCGCCGCAGGGCTCCGACACGCGTATAGCGGGCCAGCAGGGGACCGGCGGCCTCGCGCCAGGCGGCTTCGTACGCGCGGGCCGTTTGCACGCCGGCATAACCCCGCCGCGCCATGAGTTCCGGAAGAATGTTCCCGATCGGTTCTGGACCGCGTCGCGCCATGGCTACGGTCTCTTATCGCGGGCCAGAGGCATGATGACATAGGCGTAACCGTCGTCGGTCGAACAGACGACTGCGCTTTCCTTGTCGCGCAGTTCCATGATCAGGTTCTTTTCCGGGTCGAGCACGCGGAGGAAATCGACCAGGTAGCGGGGATCGAGCGTGACGGGCAGTTCCGCTCCGTCGTAAGCGATGGGCAATTCGACGTGCGATTCGCCGTATTCCGCCCCGTGCGCAGCCAGCACCAGCGTGCCACTGGCGAAGGTGAAATCGACGCCGCGGCGCTCTTCACTGGTGACAATCGCCGCCTGGCGCACGGCGGCATAGAGCGGGCCGACCGTCAGTTCCACGCGGACCGTGTTCTCGCGGCGCGGAAAAACGTCACGCCACTTGGGAAACCGGCCTTCCACCAATCGCGAGTAGATCGTCGCTCGACCACTCTTGATCAGAACGTCGTTATCGCGGGCGGCCAACTGGATATTGGCGTCGTTGTCGGCCAAGGCCCGCTCCAGCAACTGCATGGCCCGGCTGGGGATGATCGTGTTGCGATCCGCGATCGCCTGATCACCCGACGGCTGCTCGCCGACGGACTTGGCCGGACCCTCTTGTCGGGCCAGGCGGCGGCCGTCGGTAGCCACGGCGATGATCTTGTCCGACGTCAGTTCCAACAACACGCCCCCCAAGGCATAGCGGGTGCTTTCGTTGTCGGTGGCAAAGACCGTGCGACGCACGATCTCGCGGAAGAACCTGGCAGGAAGTTCGTGATACTTCTGCTCTTCGAAGCCGATCACCACGGGGAACTCATCCGGGTTCTCCGAGGGCAATTGGAATTCGCTCCGCTGGCCGCGTATCAGGGTCCGCTGGCCATCGCTCTCCAGAGACAGTTTCTCGTCGGCACTCTCACGGAGAATGGAAAGGAACCGCGAAATGGGCAGAACTATCTGGCCGGGCGTTTCAATCGCGATGCCCGTAACCTCGATGCGAATGCCCACTTCCAGATCCGTTCCCATGAGTATGGCGGTCTCGCCGCCGACATCGAGCTTCAGGTTCTGAAGGATCGGCTTTGGGCTGCGGGTGGGGGCTACGCTGGCGGCAGTCTGGAAGGCGTGCAAGAGCTTCTCACGCTCGCATGTGATTTTCATCGTAGGATGCTACCTTTCTTCTTGTTATTCTCTAAGTCAGTATTAGTTATATGCGGGCCGCGGTGTGTTGATCAGTACCGGGCACGTCATCATAACCCGTTGTCTGGTCGCAAGTTAAGTTGCCATGTTCAAGTCCTTTTCGCGGTGCAAAAGTCGTTGCCTGCTTGTCGGCACAGCGTCGGTAGGGATTCGATGCAGGTTCATCCTTTCGGCCGCTCTCGCAGGCGCTGTCGACAACACGCCGGCCGCCAACAACCGACCGACGGGGCATCTACAGGTTTTCCACCGAGCCAACGGCCGGTAATTCCCCGATCCATCTAAACTACGAGATTCCTCCTGGGCCTTGAAACTTTTGTTGCAACTGGTCGATTGCGTGCCGCCAGAAACATGGCGACGTTTCGGGCCGTCACCACCGGCCGGCGCCGCGAGCCGCTGCGGAGATCGGCCAGTCTAAGCGAGAAATAATGGGCCGTGGCCACCGCGATGTCGCGCAGGTGCGGCCGCCGCGCATCGCGATGCTCCGCCAGGTAGCGCTGCACCGCCGCTGCCTGAATGGGGCGACGCTCGGCCCGGGCACGAACATCCAGTTGCACCAGCGCGCCGAGCAATTCCGGGACCGTTCCGCGTAGCCCCTGGGCCAGCAGACGTGCGGCCGCCTCCGGCAGATCGAGCTGGAGCAATCCGGCCAAATGGTCGACGATTGCCCGCCGCGCCGCCGGCCCGGGCGGAACCAAGGGGATCGTCAATCCGGCCGAAAGGCGACTCTTCAGGACCGGCAACAGTCCGGCCAACTCGTTGGGATTGGCCGAGGCCGTGACGACAAGCTGTCCGTCACGGCGGAGCAGCCCGTCAATCGTGGCGATCAACTCTTGCTGGGCGGCCTCTTTATTGCTCAGCCGACCGACGTCCTCGATGACCACCAGGCCGGCCTTGCGGTAACGGGTCCGCATGTCGTCGACCGCCTGGGCTTCGATCGCTTCGCCAAGTTCCCGGGCGAAATCGACCGCCGCCGTCGAGACGCTCCGCTGGCTGGGAAAGCAGCTCTTCCAAGCGGCCACAAGCCCCTGGACCAGGTGCGATTTTCCCGTGCCGCTGACGCCGTAGAAGACCAACGGGTTGTAGGCCGTGGGACGCTGCTCCAGTACGCCGCGGATCGCCGGCTCCACGAGCCTATTCTCCGGCCCGACCAGGAAGTGACCCAATCGGTCGGGGTCCGACGGATGCCCGCGCGCCGTGTTGCCGCGGACGGGCTGCCCGGGAAGCGGGATTGCCACCACAACGTCGGCCATTTTGGCTCCGTCCCCCAGAATGTGCGCTGGAAAGCCGAGACCTTCCATTTTGAAGACCGGATTATAACGCTTTGGGACCCGGTTTACGAGGTGGGTCGGGGCGGATTCTTGGCGGGAATCCCCACAATCTCGAAGAAATCAATGGCTCGGAGGGCCGTGGCGGGATGGCGGAGGATTACAATATATTGCGTTATGTTGGAAAATGCCACACTACATGTTGTAAACTGGTGCGGTTGGTTGGCGCCGTCGGGGTATGCCACTGTTCCGCCCCCCTCGTCGTTCACTTAGAGGCCATGAGCATGTCGCAAAGAATTACCACGCCGTTGGCTGTCATCTCGCTCGCGTACAGCCTGCTGTTGCTCTGTTCTCCCCGTCCGCTCAACGGGCAACCGGCCGAATTGTCGCAGCGCGAGATCGTTCGCCGTGCCATGCACGACCGGCCCGGCGATCCGTGGCCGCGGGGCGTCGGGCACGTCGTCCTGGCCGTGCCGGGCAGCCAACAGCCTGAAAAGGCCTATCATGAGCCGGGCGGCAGTTTCAGCCCCTGCGTGCGGAGTTTCGGCGTCTCGATCTGGGTCCGCGACGAGGCCGGCCGCATCAAGACCACCAGCGATCAGATCGAACTGACGCAGGTGCGGCAGCGGTTCACCTGGCCCCATCCGCACGACCCGCCCGCGATCGCCACGGAAACGCCCCATTATGCCGCCCAATGGTCTTATGGCGGGCAGGGGGTGTGGGTCCTCAAGCTCGATGCGACGAACAACGAAGTTGGACGCTTGGAAGTGGCCATCCGCAGCGTCGGACCGGCCGGCGGCCCCATCAAGTCGCTGGCTTGGGACGGCACGCGGCTGGCGATCAACGATCGTTGGACGGCCACGCTGGCGCCCCCGCCCAAGGCGCTCTGCCTTGGCCGTGAAGGCGAAACGAACTGGAAATCGGCCTCCGGCGAGCACCGTGCCTGGAAAGGCGACCAGGGCTGGGGCTATGCGCGGATCGAGCTTGCCGGCCCCGGCGCAAGGCTCACGTTGCGGGACCTCAAGGCGGGCCAGGCGACGCCGTTGAAATACGCCACGGTGCGATCGACGATCGAGTTGGAACTGCCGGAACAGCGGTTCGCCGACTGCCTCCATGCCCAAGTGGCCCATCTGATGATGGGTCTGCTGGACCGCCGCACCCCGCCCGGCGAGCCAACCAACTATCCCCTGGCCTGGCAGCGCGACGGCGCGGCGTCGATCACCGGCCTGGCCCGCGCCGGGCAGCTTGAAACGGCCCGGGAACTTGCCAAGTACTTTGCCGAGAACGACTTCTTCGGCGGCTTCGGCTCGGAAGGCGACGCGCCGGGCCAGGCCCTGCGGACGATCGAGGACGTGGCCGTCCGTGTGCAAGATGCGGAGTTCGACCGCTGGCTCTGGCCGCACGTGGCGCGGAAAGTCGCGCTCATCCGGAAAATGCGCGAGACGGACCGGCCGTTGCGCCTGCCGTACTGCGGCCCGATCGTTCCCGCCCACCGCCGCCGCCTGGACTTGGACCTCGTCTGCGATCCGGCCCGCGACGGCCTGATCATCGGCCGCATGGACTGGGGACGGCCCGTGCTCTACGTCAACGCGGTCAGCTACCGCGGGCTGCTTTCGGCTGCGGCCCTGGCCGACCGCCTGAAACATGCCCCGGAAGCCGCAGCCTGGCGCGCCGAGGCCGCCGCGGTCCAACAGGCCTGGCTGCGGGCCTTCCGCACTGCCGAGTCCAACGAGCCGCGCACCTACATCTCCGGCCTCTGGCCCACGGGGGTTGCCGCTCCCATCCGCGCGGCCTATGCCGAGAAACTGCAGCAGCAATCGGTCCCCGGCTGGCAGCTTCCCTGGACCTATTTCACCGCGGCCCTGGCCCATCAGTGGCTCATGCTCGATCGGCCCGAGGAAGCCTGGAAGCATCTCGCCTGGTTCTGGGACCACCAGACCTCGCCGGGCCTGTATACGTGGTGGGAAGGCACAGGCGAAGAGAACACCTTTGGGCTCTGGGAAGACGTTCGCGGCTGGGTGCAGCCGCACCACGTGACGCCGCACTATTGGACTGCCGGCGAGATTTTGGCCCTGCAAGCCGACATGCTGGCCTACGTGGACCAGTCCGGCCCGCAGCCGGTCCTGGTCGTTGGCGGCGGCGTTCCGGCGGCATGGCTGGAGAAAACGATTCGCGTCGGCGGGCTGCCCACGAGCGTGGGCCTGGTGGACTGGACCTGGTCTGACGGCAGGCTGCGTGTTTCGCTTGCCGGCCGGCCCTGCCGGGTCCGCGCCGGCACGGCCTTCGGGCCCGCGGCGAAAGTCGAAGTTCAAAGTCGAGGCCCTTGACAAGGGCCGGTTGCGTGAGGACTATTAGAGTGGCTGCTCCGCAATCTCCCGATCACTGGGGAAAGATGATGTTTCCGATCCATCCGCAATACCTCGTTGATGAGAATCAACGCCCCCAGGCGGTGTTGTTGCCTGTTTCCGAGTGGGAGCAGATCGTCGAAGAACTGAACGAACTGGACGATATTCGAGCGTACGACGAGGCCGCGAGCGGCCCGCAGGAGACCGTGCCGTTCGAGCAGGCAGTCCGCGAGATCCAGGAAGGGCAAGGTGCGTGACATACGCGCTGGAGATTCTGCGTTCCGCGCAGCGGCAGTTGGCGAGGGTTGAGCGACCGAGGCGTGTGGAAAGGGGGTTGTTGATGGCAACGTTGAACCGGCGGGAAGATGCCCCGGAGCATTACCTTGAGTTGGTCGCGCGGTTTCCCTTGCGTCCCATCCGTTCGGATGAAGAGTTGGAGGGAGCGGTGCGAATGGTCGATTCGCTCCTGGACCGTCGGAACCTCGCTCCGGAAGAAGAGGATTACCTGGAGGTTCTTGGCGACTTGATCGAGCGATACGAGGATGAGGCCCACCCGATGGCCCCGGTCTCCGATTCCGACACCGAAACAGACGGCGGCCGCGATGAGGATGAGGCCCACCCGATGGCCCCGGTCTCCGATGCGGAAATGCTCCGTCACCTCATCGAAGCCAAGGGCGTTTCTCACACCGAGATTGCCAGGGACACGGGAATGGCAGACTCCACGATTTCCGAAATCCTCAAGGGCAAGCGCACCTTGAACCGAAGCCACATCGGCAAACTGGCACGATACTTCAACGTGTCGCCCGGCGTGTTCGCGTTCTAGGGATTCGGCGGGGCCGGAACCTTCCCTTGTAACAACGTCACCCGACCCCTTAACCCTCTTGAGCAGTATTAGGTGGCCGCGAGGGTAGCCTATGATTGGCAATTCGATGAGAGGGGTAATACACTGCGAATCGCACAGGGATGCGCGCCGCAAGATCCGGGGGGAGGCGGGGGCTGCGGCGAAGATCGCCCAACGCCTGCAGAAGGTGTTGATATCGCGGGGCACCGGACTGGGCTGACTTATCTAGGCGCGCAATCCAATGCTACGTGGATTCGGCTGTGTCCCGGTGATCGTAAGCGAATACTCACCGGTGTCGTACCTCTCCAGGACAGCCCAGGAGTTTGCGAACCCATTATTAGGTTGCGACCGAAGGATTCGGGCCAAGTCTGCATCCCAGCGGATGGACGTGTGGTAATTGCTCTGCCCTGAACCTCTGTGAGGGGCATGAATTACTTGCAAGGTGTGAATTCGTACAGGCTGTCCCGGGATGGTCACCTCAATTTGAAGGGTTGCACATTCGGCATCGTTTCCACTGATCCGCACTTGGGTCCAGTCCGCGTCGGCCATCATCGAATTTCGGATGTCGTCAATATCATCCATTACTCGCGAGGCAAGACCACGTCCAACCCCCAATGATAAAAGGTTTCGCTCGTTCTGCGGATTCTTGTTCACGTCGCTTGGCGAGAGCCGTTTGGTCCACCGAAACGCGACTGTGCGAGGACGCGGCAGCGGTTGCGCCGCGGCCAGCACGACTTGTGCGATGCCCGATTCGTCTGGCTCTTGTTCATTTTCAAGCACGACGTTTGCCGCCGCGACTGCCGGAGCCCGCCATCGTGCTCGTCGGTTGCCCCTACCGCTACCTCTGGAGCCGCCACCAGAGCCGGAAGAACTCCGTTCATGCTGGCGTGCGGCTTGAGTGATCAAAATCCCGTTGGCAAGCAATTGTTCGGCGTCTAAACTAGTTCGAACCTGGAAAGCACCGTTGCCGGTTAGTGATTGCCATCGATCGATTGCGGTGGCGATGTCTGCCAACACCGGGTCAATGGCCGGGTCCGACGCCAGTTCAATCCAGGCCTCCACATGAACTCCAAGTGCAAGCTCGGTCAAGTTTGGCGATCCAACCAAGCCGCTGGCTCTGCCATCAGGCCCGGTCACATGGGCAGCCTTCGGATGAAAAAGAGCATTTTGGAGGGCGACGACGGTGAGGTGGGCATTGCCACCGCCCGTCAGAAGACCAAGCACTTCTCGAACATCCTCAATGGTAAGCCTATCCGTCGGGTTCGACCCGAGAACAAGATTTACCGGATACCCGGCTCTTGCAGCATCTTGAAGAACGTCGGCGTACCTTCGCAGTGCCCCGTAGCGGAAGAAGCCAAACTGACCTCGAAAACCCTTGATTCCGGCAACCAAAACCTGATCGAACCAGCTTCCTGGGCACGCATTGTCGTCGAATGGACCACTGTCTCTATAGCGGATCATTCCGAAAAGTATATCGTGTTTGTTTGTGTCGCGACAGCACCGCTTCGCAAGGCCCGGAAAAGACTAGTTACCGGGCTTTACCAGGGGGAATAAGGTGCTATAACAATAATTAGCATAAAGGCTTGCGCTGGACAATGAGTAAAGCTTCGTCCAACCCGTTGTAATTCCTACCCAAGTTCACCAGAGTGAAATGGACATTTGCCGTAAATTGCAGTCACAACACGAGTTGCTGCAAATTTACCCAAATTGCCCAACGGGTTGGACGAAGCTTTACGACAATGAACGGTCGTAGTGGGCATCGTCTCCAAGGAGGGTTTCGGAGGCGAATGCAGTTTGACGCTTCTGGAATGTTGCGGGGCTTGGGCAAAATGTTGCCGGATGCGTGGTTTCTGGGCGAAAGCGGCTCTCTCCAACGCACCGACCCTGCCAAGTTCGACGTAAGAAGTGTCAAATTCAGCAGTTGCGCCGTGAGACGATCCCTCGTAGTGACATAGGCAGGGAGGTCAAAATGAATTTCAAGAAGCTGGAAACGGCACAGAAACTTCGGGGGGGTTACTACACTGAACCCGACATCGCCTCGTTTCTGTCGGCCTGGGTGTTGGAAAAACAGCCGACGAGAGTTCTCGAACCCTCCTGTGGTGATGGTGCGTTCGTCGAGGCGATCAGCCGCTTAGAACACGGTTCGGTCGAGAGTATTGATTTGTGCGAAATTGACCCCGACGAAGCATGCGTCGCCAAAGAGAAGGCGAGGATGCTAGGGGATGTCAAGGTGATGGTGCGAGTCGGTGACTTCCTCGAATGGTCGCTGCCACGCCTCGAAGGGTTGCCGAAGTTCGACGCCGTTGTGGGCAATCCTCCATTCATCCGCTACCAATACCTCGACCCCGAAGTTCAGTATCGGTCAGAGCAAATCTTCGAGCGATTTCGACTTCCATTCACGAAGCACACGAATGCGTGGGTGCCGTTCATAATTTCGTCGTTGGCGCAACTCCTTCCTGGTGGCCGATTGGCGATGGTCGTGCCAGCGGAAATCCTCCATGTGATTCATGCGAAGTCGTTGCGTGATTTTCTACTCGCTCAATGCTCGCAGGTTCTGATTCTCGACCCGCAGCACATTTGGTTCAACGAGACCTTGCAGGGAGTCGTTCTGCTGCTGGCCGAAAAGAAGAAAACTCTCTCTTCGGTTCCCGCAATGATCTCCGTCACGCCGGTCAAGAATCGGGCGGAGTTGCAAGGCAAAGCAAGCACCTACTTCGGCAAGTGCGATTATATCAGCGGCACAAAAATGAACGGGAAGTGGATGCTCGCTCTGTTGAGCGCAGCCGAGCGATCCATTGTCGAAGAACTGTCGAAGAAGCCGTTTATTCGCCCCTTCGATAGAGTGGCCGACGTTGATGTGGGAATCGTTACCGGAGCCAATAACTTCTTCCTTGTTCCAGATTCGGTCATCGAGCAATACGACCTTCGCTCGTTCGCTCACCCAATGTTCGGAAGGAGCGACCACGTTCAAGGTGTGATCTATGATGAACGCAATCATGCTCGCAACAAGGCGGAAGGACTGCCGACGAACTTCCTCTGGTTCAGGGATGAGCTAATCGAGCAACTTCCGCCGAAGGTCAGGGAGTATATTCGTCTTGGCGAGTCGCAGGACTTGCATAAGCGTTACAAGTGCCGCATCCGCTCGCCGTGGTATTCTGTTCCGTCCGTGTATGCCGCATCCGTTGGCATGTTGAAAAGGTCGCATCATTTCCCTCGGCTGCTGCTCAACAAGGTTGGTGCCTACACGACGGATACCGCATATCGGGTTCGATCGAAGGAAATGAAGGATGCTGATTTGGTCGTCGCTTTTCTCAATAGCTTGACTGCTCTCACGGCGGAACTGGAAGGCAGGCACTACGGTGGGGGCGTCCTCGAACTCGTGCCGTCAGAGATTGAGAAACTCTTGATTCCTGTGTCGCAGTTCAGCCCTTCGGCGATTGAGGAACTCGACAGGTCGTTTAGGAGTCAGATGCCGCCAGAAGAACTCTTTGCCCAGCAGGACGCCCTTGTTCTCCGTCCTCTCGGAATCACGAAGAAGAATTGCCTTGCGTTGCTCGATGCCTGGATCAAACTGCGCGACAGGCGGCAACGATCAGAGCCGGCGGCAGATTAGGGTTTCTCTTTGATCGGTTCCGCAGCGTGCCGCCATCCGACGCGAACCCAGTCGGCTACGATCATGTAGGCGACCAACCGGCGCCCCAAGCTCCGCCCGGCGCAAACGTCAGGCCAGGGCGAGCTAAGGCGGCTGGTGGTCGGGGTAGCCATAGTCTTGGCCCGGTGGCCGGTGTCGGCTGTGGCTCCTGCTGCTTGAGTGGCCGCTTGCCGGGATCACCCATTAGCTGCTTGATCTTGGTCGGTACTGGTGCTGCCACGATGGTTTTTCCTCCGTAGGATTTGCTCGCATTGCGGCCCAGCGGTTCCGCGGCTAGCCTCGCTTCGAAGGCGTAAGTGCTCGTCTGGTCCCTTGTTATCGGTTGTTCCTTGACCAAGGGCAAATTCGCATTCAAGAATCCGCTTGCGTCGCACTGCGGGAGGATCGGGGCCAGACT
>JBEKZQ010000204.1:0-10894 GCA_049509675.1 Thermoguttaceae bacterium
TCCGGTTTCAACTTGCGAATCTGTTCGGCGTCCATGCCAATGCCTCCATGATGAAAAGGAACGCCAATAGATTCGCTAAATTCTCCAGTTCATGCAATATCAATCTTGCGCAGTAATACTAGGCTCTATTAGACGGGTGCAACAGGGATGCGCCAACAGGGCGCGCCAATGGTTTGGCCCGTCCAACTTGTGCAGGCCGTCGCGCAGGTCCGCGAAATGCAACAAACGGGGGATTGGTCGCCTTCCGGGGCGCGCACCGCCCAAGACGGTAATCATGGATCATCAACGTGATCCAGGTGACGACGCAAAGAATGCCGCATAGAATGGAGTTTTGGCCTTCAGAAAAAGAGGGCCACCGATGAACCGTTCGGGAGTTGTGACGTTGTGAACAACCACTATACAGGGGGTTACAAATGATCCGCGTCGGCATCGTTGGCATCGGTTTCATGGGCATGATCCATTACACGGCCTATGGGCGTCTGCGCGGCGTAAAGGTCCGCGCGATTTGCGAGGAGGATCCGCAGCGGCGGGCCGGCGATTGGCGGACGATCAAGGGGAATTTCGGCCCCCAAGGTCAGCAGATGGATCTGAAGGGAATCGCCGCCTACGCGCGGCTGGACGAGATGCTGGCCGACGAGCAACTGGACCTGATCGACATTTGCTTGCCCACCCGGCTGCACGCGGAAGCGGCCATTGCCGCGCTGCGGGCGGGCAAACACGTGTTCTGCGAGAAGCCGATCGCGCTGCAGCCTGCCGACGCCCGCCGCATGGTCGCCGCCGCCCGGCAGGCCAACCGCCTGTTGATGATCGGCCACGTCCTGCCGTTCGTGCCCGAGTATCGTTTCGCCTACGAGACCATCAGCAGCGGCAAGTACGGCAAACTGCTGGGCGGCCATTTCCAACGCATCATCGCCGACCCGCCCTGGCTGCCGCATTTCTACGATCCGGCCGTGATTGGCGGGCCGATGCTCGATCTGCACGTACACGACGCCCATTTCATCCGCCTGTTGTGCGGCATGCCGCGACTGGTCCAGAGCGCGGGCACGATGCGCGGCAGCGTCGTGGAGCGATTCCACACCCAATTCTTCTTCCCCGACCCGGGGCTCATCGTCACCGCCGCCAGCGGCACCATCGGACAGCAAGCCCGGTCGTTCACGCACGGCTATGAAATCTACCTGGAGCAGGCCACGCTGCTGTTCGAGTTTGCGGTCCTCGACGACCAGCCGGTGACGCTCCTGCCGGTCACCGTCTTGCCCGCCAAAGGCAAGTCGCTGCGGCCCAAGATCCGGGCGGGTGACCCGGTGGACGGATTCGTGGCCGAGTTGGGTGCGGTGACGCGTGCGGTCCGCGACGGCGTCAGCCCGCCGTTGTTGAGCGGCGAGTTGGCCTGCGACGCGGTGATCCTCTGCCACAAGCAAACGCAGTCGGTGGCCCGGGGCCGTGCGGTGAAAGTGTAGCGATTGTTCTGTAAGCTCGGCCGGTAGGGGCACCGCGTGCCACTGGCTCTGCCAGTGCTTTCCGAGGCCCGCTTATAACGATTGTTCTGTAAGCTCGGCCGGTAGGGGCACCGCCCGCAAGATCGCTACGTCGCACACAGGTCGTCCGCTCGTTACGTCCGGTAGAATGCCTTTTCGCGGCGTCTAGGGTGCATTCGTTTTCCCGTGCGCCGGCCGGGCAGGACGCAGCGATTGCACCGCCGGAGAACGAAGATTTCCGCGCCCGGCTTTTGACGCCCGGACGAACATCTCATATACTCGAAGCGTGGCCCTCAGTGAAAGACCTACCCTTGGGCCGCGTGCCATTGACGGATCAACCCTAGTAATCGCTCCAGCCGGCACGATCGGCATTAGTGGCGCGACTGAACCACGGACGAAAACATGCGACGAAGCGTACTTGCCGCCGCCTCCGGGCTCTTGCTCGCGGTCTTTTCCCTGCTCATCGCTCCCGCCGCGCTCGCGCAGCAAACCAACATCCTTTCGCTGACCCCGCGCACCGTACAGGTAGACGACCTGTTGCGGAGGGGGCAGGATCTGGAAGTCCGCCGCCGCTGGGGCGAAGCCCTGACGCACTACGAGGACGCCCTGCGGGTCTATCCTGACGAAGCCAGCCTGGAGCGGCATTTCGAGCTCGCCCGCATGCACTACGATCTGGCGCGCCGCTTCTCCGATCGCAGTTTCTGCCAGGTCATTTCCCGCTTGCCCACGGACAAGGCCCTGGAGCTCTATGCACAGGTGCTCGGGAAGATCCAGTCGCATTACGTCGAGCCGGCCAATTGGAAAGACCTGATCGAGCGCGGGACCACGGACCTGGAAGTGGCCTTGAACGAGCCGGCGTTCGTGGAGCGGAATTTTGTGCAGCCGAACCCGGCCGGCGTATCGGCCTACTGCCGCGAGCTGCGCGAGAGCCTGGCCGCCCGCGCCATCGGCACCCGCGAGGAGGCCCGGGATTGCGTGGCCCGGGCCGCCGCCTTGGCGCAACGGCGTCTGGGCCTGCCGCCCACCGTCGTGGTGTTGGAGTATCTGTGCGGCGCCACCAACTCGTTGGACCCGTACACCGCCTTTCTCACCCCCGATCAACTCAACGACGTGTATTCGCAGATCGAGGGGAACTTCGTGGGCCTGGGCATTGAGTTGAAATCGCACGGCGGCGGCCTGATGATCGTGCGCGTGATCACCGGCAGTCCCGCCGAGCGGGCCGGCGTCCGCGCGGGCGACCGGATCCTGGCCGTCGACGGCCGTTCCACCGCCGAGTTGTCGACGGACCAGGCCGCCAATCTGCTGCAAGGGGTGGAAGGCAGCATGGTGGCGCTGAGCCTCGCCTCGCCCGGCCAATCGCCCCGGCAGTCCAGCATCCGCCGCCAGCGCGTGGAAGTGCCCAGCGTGGACCAGGTGCAGATGGTCGATGCCGAACACGGCGCCGCCTATTTGAAGCTCACCTGCTTCCAGAGGACTACGCGCCGCGATCTGGAAGCCGCCCTGTGGAAGTTGCACGGCGAGGGGATGCGCAGCCTGGTGATGGATCTGCGCGGTAATCCCGGCGGCCTGTTGCTCACCTCCGTGGAAGTGGCCAACCTGTTCCTGGACCACGGCGTGATCGTCTCCACGCACGGCCGCAGTCCGCAGGAAGACTTCACCTACACCGCGCACGCCGAAGGCGCTTGGCGCGTGCCGCTGGTGGTCTTGATCGATCAGGACAGCGCCAGCGCGGCCGAGATCTTTGCCGGCGCCATCCGCGATCATCATCGCGGCACGCTGGTGGGCGTGCGGAGTTTCGGCAAAGGCTCGGTACAGGGGATCTTCCCCCTGGAATCCTCGGAGGCCGGCGTGCGCCTGACCACGGCCAAGTTCTTTTCGCCCACCGGCCGGCCCTTCGCCCGCGTGGGCGTGGAGCCGGACGTGGTGGTGCATCAGGCGGCCCGCCCAGTGGAAGGCAATGCGACCGCCATCGCCAGCGACGCCATGCTGGCCGCCGCCATGCAGGTCACCCGCGACGGTCCGCGCTAGCGGCGGCCCCCCTTGCAGGAAAACCTCGCCGGCGCGGGTGCCACGGTTGGCTTGTCCAACCGTGTTTCTGCACTGCTGGGCAAGCCAGCAGTGGCACCCAACCCGCCAAGGAAAGTTGGCACGCGGTGCCTGCCTACCGTTACCCATCAATCGCACCAGACCCCGGACTTTGCCGTTCTTCTGTGCCAGTCTGCCCCTCCCGAGACGGTTGCATGCGCGGGGTATTGCGCGTAAGCTTATGAATAAACAGATTTCGAGTTGCACATAGGATTAGAGAATCAGCGCCGCGGTCCACAGCCCCGCAAGCGATAGCCAAGGAGATTCTCTGTGAAGAAGGGCGGGAACGAACGTATCGAAGGGTCCCCCGCCCACTCACTGGAAAAGCAAACAAAGACTCCCGATCCCTTTGTGCTCTTGTTGAGCCTGCTGCCGGAGAAGTCTAGCCGCAAGGACTACATGGACGCCGTGGTCGAACTGTTGCGCACCTGGACCGGCTGCCGCTGTGCAGGTATTCGAGGCATTGACGAACAAGGGCGGATTCCCTACGAGGCCTACACGGGATTTAGCCGGGCGTTCTGGAGCCGGGAAAACGAACTGGTCCTGCACCGAGACCAATGTGCCTGCACGCGGGTCATCCTGGGCCAGCCTCTGCCGCCGGACGCCCCGGCAATGACCCCGGGTGGATCGTTTGTTTGTGGCAGACTTTCCGAGTTCGCCCAGCACGTCACCAAAGAAGACGCCGCGCAATATCGCGGGGCCTGCATCGCCAGCGGCTTCGAGTCTGTGGCCCTTATTCCGCTCCGCCACCAGGGACAAGCCCTGGGCGTAATCCATCTGGCGGATGAGACCCCGGACAGGCTCCCGCCGAAGATGGTGGAGCTCCTTGAGTCGCTGGCGCCTTTGATCGGCGCAGCCATCCGCAGACTCAATCTGGAAGAGGCGTTACGCCTTAGGGAACGGGAACTGCAACAGGCCAAGGCCGCCGCCGAGGCCGCCAACGTCGCCAAGAGCCAGTTCCTGGCGAACATGAGCCACGAGCTGCGGACCCCCATGAACGCAGTGCTCGGCATGACCGAGTTGGCACTGCGTGCGCAGTTGGACCCGGCCGTGCGCGATTATCTGCAAACCGCGCACGAGTCGGCCGGCACGCTGCTGGCAATCCTCAACGACATCCTCGACTTCTCCCGCATCGAGGCCGGCCGGCTCGAGTTGGAACGGGCTTCGTTCTCCCTCCGCGCGACCCTGGAGCACACGGTCAAGACCCTCGCCGTGCGGGCGTTCGAAAAGGGCGTGGAACTGATCTGCGACGTGCCCGGCCATGTCCCCGATCGGCTCGTGGGAGATGCGCTGCGGCTGCGACAAGTGCTGACCAACCTGATCGGAAATGCCACCAAGTTCACCCGCCAGGGCGAGATCGTCGTGCGGGTTTCATGTCCCCCTCTCCCGCTCGTGCCGCTACGGCACGCGGGACAGGGCCGGGGTGAGGGCGAAGCGGGAATAGGACGCCAGCCAGCCACTCCCCCCCACCCTAACCCTCTCCCGGAGGGAGAGGGGATCGTAGTGGAGTTCACGGTCGCCGACACGGGCATCGGCATTTCTCGGGAGGAACAAGAGCGGATTTTTGCCCCCTTTGCTCAGGCCGACGCGTCCACCACGCGGCGTTACGGCGGCACAGGCCTGGGACTGAGCATCACCAGGAGCCTGGTAGACATGATGGGCGGCCGGCTTTGGGTCGACAGCCAACCGGGCCAAGGCAGCACGTTCCACTTCACCGCGCGGCTGGGGCTGCAAGCGGATGCCGAGTACGCGCCGGACGCGGGCCTCTTCTCCCCGGAACGCTTTCGGGGCTTGCCGGTGCTGGTCGTCGATAACAATGCCACCAACCGCCGCATCCTGGCGGAAACGCTCTCGGGTTGGGGAATGAAGCCCGAGTTGGCCGATAGCACTCCCGTGGCGCTGGCCAAGCTCAACGAAGCGGTTGCGGCGGAAGTGCCCTTCGCGCTGTTCCTCATTGATGCGATGCTGCCGGAGATCGACGGGTTCACCTTGGTACACTGGATCAACAAGGACCCCAGGCTGACGGGGGCGGCAGTCCTGATGATGTCTTCCGTGGACCGCCAGGTAGTCCATGAGCGCGCCGGGCAATTGGATGTTGCCGCATGCCTGGAGAAGCCGATCGCACAAGGCAGCCTGTTGCGTGCCATCGCCAAAGCCTTGGGAGTTGCCGCCGGCGATGAAGCGTCTCGGCAGGCATCTCACGAGCCTGGTCTTCCGGGCAAGGCCGCGCGAAGTTTGCGAATCCTGCTGGCGGAGGACAATCCGGCGAACCAGAAGGTGGCCCTGTACGTCTTGTGCCATCGCGGCCACACGGTGGAAGTCGCCCAGACCGGCCTGCAAGCGGTGGAAATGGTCGAACGCCAGGAATTCGATGTTGTACTCATGGACGTACAGATGCCGGAAATGGACGGTTTCCAGGCCGCCTCCGCCATCCGTGCCATGCCCGACGCACGCAAGGCAAAGCTGCCCATCGTGGCGATGACGGCCTACGCCCTGGAAGGCGACCAGCGGCGGTGCCTGGCGGCAGGGATGGACGACTACCTCAGCAAGCCGATCCGTGCCGAAGAGCTCATCGCGATGATCGAGCGACTGGCCGAAAAGTCCGCCGGACCGGATGCGACTCAATCTCCCCCGCCAGCCCAGGCCGCCGACGCTCCGGCGGCCGTGGCTTTCGATCCCGGGTTGGCGCTGAAGCGATGTCTGGGCAGCAATAAGATGCTTGGGGAAATGATCCAACACTTCTACGGCGAAGTTGACGATCTGTTCCCGCAGATGCATGCCGCCTCGCAGAGCGGCAACCTGGCGGAACTCAGCCGTTTGGGGCACCGCATGAAGGGAACGGTCGTTTACCTTGGCGCGGAACCGGCAGCACAAGCCGCCATTGCCCTGGAGCGTTTCCATTACCACGGCGGCGCGCAGGCCGATGCTGAGGAAGCCGTCAGGGCGCTAGAGCGCGCGTGCGAGGTCTTGAAGGCGACGCTGGTGGAGCATGGGCGGGACAGCACTAACAAATGAGGCAGGGGTTGTGTGCCACTGGCTCTGCCCGTGCTTTATCGGCTGGATCGGCGCGGTAGTCAAGGCCAAAGGGACCAGGCACTGCGCGAATTGAGTTATGTGGTATCTGGAATTCCCCCGGAATTCCGGACTGAGCGGGCGGCGCACCAACGCAATCCGGTAACGATGACCATCCTCGACGGCCACCTGCGGTGAAACCGCCTCAAAAAACATTCGTACCTATAGCCCCGTGACGTCTCTCGCGCCGTGGATAACTCTGGCAATGACCACGCTCGCGCGTGTCTTGCGGAAGTAAACGGCGTAGCTGCCGAACGAGAAAACTCTGATGCCGCGACCGAGATCCGGGCGTGCTTCACCGATCGATGGGTTCGTGGCCAGAACACGGAAGACACCTTCCAAAGCCGACCGTAAGCGGCGTGCCGCGACCGGCTTGTCGCGCGCGACGTAGACCAGAATCTCCTTCAAGTCCCGCCTCGCCGGGCGGGAGACGGAAAGGCGGTTCATTCGACGCTCTTCTCGCCCGCGATGGTCGCATGCACCTCCGCTTCCAGTTCGTCAAAGAACGCCGCCAGCGAATCTTCGCTGTCGATCTCGATGCCTAAGCCGCGGTCCACTTCGGCGAGAGCCTCGTCGATTCCTTCCCGGAGACGCTGGTGTCGCACCTTGGAGTCCCGCAGGAATCGAATGGCGTCCGTCACCACCTCCTGCTCGTTGGCATACCTTCCCTCGGCGACCGCCTGATGCACGAATTGCTCGATATCCGCAGGCAAACTGACGTTGATCATCGCTCAGTGTCTCCGCTGAGAATCCGCATCCCTTATCCTCCATATTCTACTATCTATGGGGCGGTGCAAGAAGATGGTGGAACGGGTTCTGCACTTTATCGCCCGGCGCGACCTCACGAGCAGCCCATGCTGTTGCCGCAGTTGTAGCACAGGTAGCAATTGCCGCAGCGGGCCGTAATCGCCCCGCAACGGTCGCAACTGGGGGCGTCGGTCTGGAAACTGGCGAACTGTTCGTTGCGGGCGATCTGGGCCACCGTTTCGGCCGGCGGCGCGGCGGCCGCCGGGCGGGGCAGGGCCGGGGCCACGGCGGCGGTCTTCATGACCGCGGTGCGTTTCGCCGCGGCGGCCGCGCCGTTGGCTGGGCCATGCGCGGATCCATGGCCGGCGCCGTTGCTCCCGGCCGCGATAGGCGTCTTGGCCGGTCCTTGCCCGCTAGTCCGCCCGCCGGCCTTCGTGGCGACGGGCCGGGGCTCTGTTTTCTCATCCCCCCCGCCCTCCGCGGCGGCCTCGCCCGGGGCCACCGGCATCGCCTTGCTCATCTCCCGATAGCCGGGCAGGAAGGCAATCCCCAGCCAGCGGAAAATGTAGTCCACCAGGCTCTTGGCGATCTTGATGTCCGGATTCTTCGTGAAGCCCCAGGGCTCGAAGCGGGTGTGCGAGAACTTGTTCACGTACACCTCCAGCGGCACGCCGTATTGCAGGCTCATGGAAACGGCCGTGCCGAAGCAGTCCATCAGTCCGCCGATGGTGCTCCCCTCCTTGGCCATGGTGATGAACAGTTCGCCGGGCCGGCCGTCGGGATACAGGCCGACCGTGATGTAGCCTTCGTGGCCGGAGATGTTGAACTTATGCGTGATCGACTGCCGCGTATCGGGCAGGCGCTCGCGGCGCGGGGCGGCCGCCAGTTTTTCGGCCGCTGCTGCGGCCTTCTTCGTCGACAGCGGCTGCGCCTCCTTCGAGCCGTCGCGATAAATGGCCAGGGCCTTCAGCCCCAGCCGCCAGCCTTCCATGTAGGCCCCGGCCACCTCCTCGGGCGTGACGTCCTTGGGCATGTTCACCGTCTTGGAAATGGCGCCGGAAATGAACGGCTGGGCCGCCGCCATCATGCGGATGTGCGCCTTCCAGGAAATCGAGCGCGTGCCGTTGGTCGGCTGGAACGCGCAGTCGAACACGGGCAGGTGCTCCGGCTTCAGCTCCGGCGCGCCTTCGATCGTGTCGTGTTGGTCGATGAAGGCCACGATCGCCTCGATCTGCTCCGGCGCGTAGCCCAGGGTCTGCAGCGACAAAGGCACCTTCTGGTTGACCATCTTGAGCATGCCGCCGCCGGCCAACTGCTTGTATTTCACCAGGGCGATGTCCGGCTCGATGCCCGTCGTGTCGCAGTCCATCATGAAACTGATGGTGCCGGTCGGGGCCAGCACCGTGGCCTGGGCATTGCGGAAGCCGTTCCGCCGGCCGTGAACCAGGACCTCGTCCCACAACTCGCGCGCCGCATCCTGCAAATACTTGGGACCGCCCGCAAGCTGCTCGGCCTTTTCCCAGTGCATCTCCATGACGCGGAGCATCGCCTCGCGGTTGGGCTCGTACTCGTCGAACGGCCCGACCGCCGCCGCCAGCTCCGTGCTGGTGTAGCAGGCCGTGCCGTGCAGCAGGGCGGTCAGCGCCCCGCACAGCCCGCGGGCGTCGTCCGAATCGTAGGGCAGCCCGCTGGACATGATCAGGCTGCCGAGGTTCGAGTAGCCCAGTCCCAGGGGCCGGAAACGATGGCTGTTCACGGCAATCCGCGGCGTGGGATAACTGGCGTGATCGACCAGGATCTCCTGGGCGATGAACACCAGGCGGCAGGTGGCCTTGAACCGCTTGACGTCGAACTGCCCGTCGTCCTGGCGGAACTTCATGAGATTGATGCTCGCCAGGTTGCAGGCCGAGTCGTCCAGGAACATGTACTCGGAGCAGGGATTGGAGGCATTGATCCGTCCGGAGTTCGGGCAGGTGTGCCAGCGATTGATGGTGCTGTCGTATTGCAGGCCCGGGTCGCCGCAGGACCAGGCCGCGGCGGCCATGCGCGTGAACATTTCCCGGGCCGGATAGCTCGGGCCGTCCTTCGCCGGCGCGGTCACCCAGTGCGTGACCCAGGGCTTGTCGGCCACCACGGCCTCCATGAACTCGTCCGTCACCCGCACCGAAAGATTCGCGTTCTGGAAGAGGATCGAATCGTAGGCCTCGACCGGATCGTAGCCCTCCTGGATCAGCAGCCGGGCCTTCTTCTCCTCGCGGTTCTTGCACTCGATGAATTCCATGATGTCCGGGTGCCCGATCTTCAGCGATTGCATCTTCGCCGCCCGGCGCGTCTTGCCCCCGCTCTTGACCACCGCCGCAATCTGATCGTAGACCCGCATGAACGACAACGGACCACTGGGCCGGCCCCCGCCCGAAAGCTTCTCGCGGTGCGACCGCAGCGACGACAGGTCGGTCCCCGTGCCGGAGCCGAACTTGAAGAGCATCGCCTCGCTCCGCGCCAGCTCCATGATGTCTTCCATGTTGTCCTGAACACTCTGGATGAAGCAAGCCGACGCCTGGGGGAACTCGTAAGGATTCCGCGGCTGGGCCGCCGTCTTGCTGTCCTTGTCCCAGTGCCAGTTGCACATCGCCCCCTTGATGCCGTACTGGTGGAAAAGGCCCACGTTGAACCAAACGGGCGAATTGAACGACGTATACTGATGAATGCACAGCCACGCCAGGTCGCGGTAGAACCGCTCCGAGTCCTCCGGCGTGGCGAAATAGCCGTCTTCCAGTCCCCAATCGGCGATGGTGCGGGCAACGCGGTGTACCAATTGCCGCACGCTCTTCTCGCGCTCGGCCGTGCCCACCTCGCCGTAGAAGTACTTGTTCGCCACCACGTTGGTCGCCAGTTGAGTCCAGGCGGCGGGCAGTTCACAGTCGCGCTGCTCAAACAGCACCTCGCCGCCCTCGCCCTTGATCGCGGCGGTTCGGGTTTCCCACTGAACGGTATCAAATGGGCTAGCTGCATCAGCAGGGCAAAATACCGTCTCGATCGTCAAGGCTGTTGTGGTCGCCTTGTCGGCCTTCGTTCGCTGCTGAGATACCGTGGCTGACGCCTTTGCCGCTCCGTTTTCGTGACGGTCCATGGTCGAACTCCTTTCGCCGCTTGGAAGTGCAGCTTTCCCGCTTGATGATATGTATACTTCAGTTCACACGGGAAAAGGGGACAGGCACCTTTTGCCGGAACGGCCCTTCGGGTGCTTCGCACAAAAGGTGCCTGTCCCCTTTTCCCGCTGAAATGGCCACATCAGACCCTATATATTGTATCCTTCTTGCCGTCAGATACAACATACAGGTGAGATCGTCCAAGTGTAGCCGTTTCTAAAGATAGGTCAATGAGTCTTGGAAAAAGTTGTCTTAAGGCCCTACAGATTCCCAGGTTAGGCAGAATTGGGCTGCTGGCGGCGTCAGCACCGCGTGCGTGCGTTGCTGCGCGCAAATGCCTACAGAAAAGCAGGTTGCGGAATAGGC
>JBEKZQ010000205.1:0-10845 GCA_049509675.1 Thermoguttaceae bacterium
CGCAGGAGACCATGCAGTCGGGGCCCGGCTTGGGCGGGAGAGGTGCGGGCGACGGTCCGGGGCTTTCGGCAGGTTTCCCCGCGGGCCCGCTCGCCGGTTTCTCGCTGGTGGGCTTCGTCGCTGCGGGTCCCGCTGCCGCCAGCCAGGTTGGGATCACCAGGGAGCGATTCCGGGGAGAAACCCCTGCTGCCGGTTCCGCTCCGATAGCCGAGGCCCCCCCCAGTAAGAGCAGCAGTGCGTCGCTCAACATGCGTTTGAAGTCCATCGTAAACGACCCTTTGCTGATTTCGAAGCCGCGAGCGGCTTCTCTATTCCATGATCTCCGTGAGGATTCCGCCCCGGGCGTACGAGCAGGCCGTGGCCGGGCTGACGTAGGCCACGCAGCCGTCGGGATTGGGAAGCCGGTCGTTGGGGTCGATGCCCATCAATCGGTAGACACTTTCCCAGAGGTCCCAGGGATAGACGGGCCGCGACTTGACGAAACGGCCCTCGCCGTCGCTCTCGCCCAGAAGCGTGCCTCCCTTGAAGCCCCCGCCGCCGACAAGGATGCACATGACTTCGTTATAATGCTCCCGCCCGGCCCCGGTTTCGCCGGGGTGCTTGCCGCCGAGGGTCTCAGGCTTGGCGTTCCACTCGGGCGATTTGCTGGACTCGCTATACAGGATGACAATCGTGTCTTTCAGGGTTCCGCGCTGGGCCAAGTCCTCGAACAGGGCGGAGACGGCCTGGTCAAGGATGGGGCAGAGCAAACGCAGAGTCTTATTGACTTGCTCGTGCATGTCCCAGCCGAACGAGCCCTGCACCTCGCCGCCGCCCCAGGGGACCGTGATGAAGGGCACGCCGTATTCCGCCAGCCGTCGGGCCAGCAGGCAACTTTGCCCAAGCCGGTGTCGGCCGTAGCGATCGCGCGTCTCCTTCTTCTCTAGCGAGAGGTCAAAGGCTGTCTTGGCGTCGCCGCTGAGCAGGCGGAACGCGCTTTGCCGCAGCGCCTCGGCAGTCTGCGCGGCCGGCGCCTTCTCCTTGCCCCCCGACACAATGGCCTCAAGCAGGGCGCGGCGCTTCTCGAATCGCTTCTGTTCCTCGGGCGAAAGGCTCACGCCCGGGGCTCGGAAGTACTGGTCGTTGGGATCGCCCACGCAAAAACCCTGGTACTTGGGAGGCAGAAAGCCGTAGTTGTTGCCTCCCCAGGGAGTGCCGGGGATGCAGACCCACGGCGGGATGTCGCCCTTGTAGCCGCCGTCCTCCACTTTCTTCATGCCCACGACGGCGCCCACACAGGGATAGACCAGTTTCGCCGAGGGGTGCGTGCTGGCCGCTTCTTTCGGGTTCATGGCGTTGCACAGCATGACGTAACCGCCGTGACCGCCCCCCGGCGCGGTCATCGAGCGGATGATCGTGTACTTGTCCGCCGTCTTGGCCATCAGCGGCAGAAGCTCGCTGATCTCGGTCCCCGGCACGTTGGTCGGAATCGGTTTGAAGAAACTGCGGATGGTCTGCGGGGCGTTGGGCTTCGGATCGAACGTGTCGATGTGCGTAAAGCCGCCTTCCAAGTAAATCCCGATCACCGACTTGGCCCTGGCCTTCGGTATCGCGGTCTGTGGCTCTCCCAAGGCGAGACGTGCCAGCCCCTCGGCCAGGCCAAGCCCCAGCGTGCCCGAACCGGTTACGAGCAGGAATTCGCGACGATCCCAATGACTGTCCATGGCAATGCCTCCTTAGCGAGAGTCTGGAAAACCCGGGTTAGTGATTCAACAAGAACTCGTTGGTGTTCAGGAGCGTCCACAAGATGTCGTGGATCGCCCGGTCTCGGCCGTTCTTTTCGGTGGTCAGGTATTCGACCATCTTCTTTTTCTCGGCTTCCTTGGGAAACCGTGCCAGCGCCAGCAGGAAAAGCTCGTCGACGACTTCCGCGTCGTTCTTCTTGTCCTTCAGCAGCTTTTGGATACGTGCGCAGTTGTAAATCGCTTCTTCCACGGCGCCGGAGTTGGCCAGGAACTGCACGTGCATGGGGTTGATGTCGTCGGCCCGCTCGCGCTCCATCGCCGTGCCGCGTTCCGGCCGACCGAACATCGCGGCGAGCAGGGAAGTCTCGCTGGCTTCCGCAATTTGCGCGGCCTTGACGTCCGCGGGAATCGTCGTGGCCGGCGCCGTGTTGTCTCGCTTGAACTGGCGGAAGCCCTGTGGCCGGTCCATGATCTGCGAGAGCCCGTCCAAAATCTGTTCCGCGGTCAGCCGCTTGGACCGGTAATGGGAAAAGTGGGCTGCGTCCTTCTCGTTCAACGGCGTGGGCTCGCTGGAAAGCTGGTAAGTCTTCGAGTTCAGCACCAGGCGGTAGATGTGCTTCAAGTCGTAGTGATGGCCGACCAACTCTTTCTCCAGGTATTCCAACAGGGCGGGATTCTCGGGCGGATTCGTTGCTCGCAGGTCGTCGGGCTCGTGGACGATCCCCCGTCCCAAGAGCCAGAACCAGATCCGATTGACGATGTTCTTGGCAAACCAAGGATTCTCCGGCGCTGTAAGCCAGTCAGCGAACTTACGGCGGGGATCGGTTGTCGCGTCCCCTTCCAAGGCAGCCGCACCCAAGGGCTTCGGGGCGACGCGCTTACCGGTCTTGGGGTGGCGCAGCATGCCCTCCGGGTTCCGACAGACGATCTGCTCCTTCCACTCGCTGGTAAACTTGATCTGGACCTGGCTGAAGAAGGCGGCCATCCCCAGGTCGTCATCCTCTCCCCAGTTCTCCACGGGATGCGCATGGCAACGGGCGCAGTTGAGGCGGGCTCCCAGGAAGACAAGAGCCGTGGACTCGCCCAGGGTCCGCGGGTCCCGCTCCGGAACGGCCCGCACATAATTCGACGGCCCGTCGCGGAAATTGCTCCCGCTGCCGGTGATCAACTCCCGGACGAACTGGTCGTACGGCTTGTTCTGCAAAATGCTGTCCCGCACCCAGCGGTAATAGGTCTCCGACGCCTTCGGCCAGAGACTGATCGGCTCCTCGGCCTTGATCCGCAAGAGATCGCGCCACTTGGTCGCCAGGAAGTCCGCGAACTCCTCGCGCTCCAGCAGGCGGTCGATCAGCTTGCTCCGCTTCTGCGGGTCCTGGTCGGCAAGAAAGGCGCGGGCCTCCTCGGGGGTGGGCGGCGTGCCGATCACGTCGAAGAACACCCGCCGCAGGAAAATGTCGTCGCTGGCAACCTCCGAGGGCGGAAAGCCCAACGTCTTCAGGTTGGCGAAGACCAGTTCGTCGATCTTGTTGTTCGGCGTGACCGCCGGGAACCCCGTCGGCAGCGGTTGCGGTACCCAAATGCGAACGACCCCCGCATGCCGCAAGTAGATCGCAGCGATCGCGGCAGACCCGAACTCCTCCGCCTTCAGCTTGCCATCAGCGTCGACGGAAGCAAGCTTGGCGTCCGTGGATTGGAAAGCGGCCAGCCGCGTGACGTCCTGTTTCGTGCCGTCGGAAAAAACCGCCGTGACTGAGAGTTGCTGCGTCTGGCCCTTTTGCACCACCTGCTCGCGCGGAAGGACCTGCACGGAGACCAGCTTCGGCTGCTTGTCATCGCTGTACGGCGCCCCTTGCTCGATCCAGGAAAGCAGCATCTTGTATTCCGGAGAACCGGGCGGGATCTTCTGCGCGCCCCCATGCGGGATGTTCCCGGAAACCTTCAACAGGAGCAGGCTCTTGGCGGGCTCCATTCGGTCGACGCGCGCGCCCCGCTGATCCTTGACGATGGTCCCGTAATCTTCTTCCGCGTCGCCCCCGAACATGGAGAGCGCCATGCCGCCTTGGCCCAGGGACGAACCGTGGCATTGCACGCTGTTACAGCCGAGCCGGTTGACCAGCGGCATCACATCGCGGAGGAAAAAAACCGACTTGGCGGCGACCACGGGCTGGGCCTGGGCCGGCTTCGGCGGGTCCGCGTCTCCGGCGGAAACGGAATTCACGACGAGAAGGCCCAGCACGACAAGAGATATGGTCTTCGTTTTCATCGCGATGCACCCCCGAAATGACTGGGCTCGTCTGCAGAAACTTTGTGAAAATGAGGGCTATTGCCCGCCGGCAGCGGAGTTGGCGATCGGTGCGAAAAGGCAATGCCTTCGATCTCTACCAGCAGGTCCGGGCGGCAGACGTCGGCCATGGCGTAGATCGTAGGCAGCTCGCCCAGACGCTTCTCGCAGGCCGCACGGACGTTGGCGTAGTCCTCTGCCCGCTTGATGTAAACCCGGACCAGCCCCAGACCTTCCAGGGAGGCGCCGAGGCCGGGCAGCCCGTGATGGCAGAGGTTATCCTCGGAAATCAGGGCCCCGATGTTGTCGAGGGTCTCGTGGGTCTGGGCCACCGCGTCGCCCACGTGCCGCGTTTCGGAATTCGTGATGCTCGCCGTGCCGGAAACCAGAATCGTCGCATAGTTGCCGCAGGACAAGGCCATGGCGCGGGAGAATTTCGGGGTCTTCGGGCTGTAGTGCTCGGCATAGTCGAAGGCCGACGTCTGCCGGGGATTCTCCAGCGGCACGGCGACGATGTCTTTGCGATCGGTGGCCAAGGCAATTGCGCTCATCATCACGCGGCGGCCCTCGGTGCCGATGCCCGTGCTGGCCGGAAAGACCCGCCCGTTACGGCTGGGCGGCAAGCGGTCAGTAAGAAAGTGGATGTCTTCGAAGAAGTCGGTCCGGGCGCGGTTGAGCTCCTTGTAGCGCTGCGTGGGTCCTTCGTCCTCGACGATCCCGCCCAGGTAGAGCCAAGTGCGGATCACCTGGTCGAGCCGGATGTTGACGCTGCCCAGCAGCGTGCGAATCTGTTGGAAGGCGTCCAGGGAGGCGTCGTAGACGCTGCCGTCGCCCTTGCCGTTCTGCGGAACGACCTCGGCACAATGGCACCAGGAGATGTGGTTGTGCCGGGCGATGACCAGTTGCTCGCTGACCCGCTCGATCTCGACCTCGCCCAAGCCACGTCCGATACCGAGGGCCTCGATCGCCAACAGTTTTCCTTCGCAGGGAGGCTGAGGGATGTAGCTCGTGGCCGGCAACTCCTTGCCGTAGAAATCGTGGATGATCTGGCGGCACTCGTCGATCAGGTTCACATTAGGCACGAACACTGCCTGGTGGACGATCGACCCCCGCGTCCCTTGTTCTTGAATCACCGCTTCGATGGTGCGCAGGGCATCGTCGGCCTGCTGGCGGAGCGTCAAGCCGCGGCGCGGCACCGCCGCCGCAAACACGTGGCGGACGTCGTTCAGGTCGACAGCAGAGTAACCGATCCCCGCCTGCGACGACTTGCGAATGGTGTGCGTAGCCATGGGAAGCTCCTATCCGATAAAGATGTCAACGCGTGAGGCGGGGGTGGGCGAAACGTAGCGGCGGGTTCCGGAAGGCTGCTGCCGTCATGACGGCAACCATCGCGGACATCTTCACGTTATCATGTGGCTGGGGCGGGTGTCAATCATACTTTGGTATAGGTGTGCTGGATTCGTCTACTCAAGATGGATGATGCCTCGCTGGATGGCCACCGTGGCGGCCTCGGTGCGGTCGCTTGCTCCCAGCTTCTGCAACACGCTGCTCACGTGAAGTTTCACGGTGACTTCGGCAATGCCCAATTGCTGGGCGATCTCCCGGTTGGTGCGGCCCATCCGGTGGAAAGAGGAGGTGCGCGTCGAGGGTCTGCTCATTGCCGACGGTAAGGTCATTGCTCAAGGGCCGAGCGGCACCGTTTACGTGGCCCACGCAACTCCCGCGGGATACAAGCCGCACGGTTCGTACAAGGCGCTCACTTCCCAAGAATGCTGGACCTCGCCGTCGCTCTCCGGTGGGCGGCTCTACGTTCGCTCCTGGGAAGGGGAGTTGGTCGGCCTTGACCTTCGGGGTACGGGGCAGGCGGCACGGGTGGGGCGGGCGACCGCCGACGGCGGGGCACATTCACCTGCTGAGACGTCCGAGCAGTCGCCGCCGGTGGCGGTACGTGCCCCAAAGCCCACCGCGGCAGCAAACCAAACGGCACCTGGCTCCCCGATGCGCATTCCTTCCGAATCGAAAACGGTTCGGACCGCCGAGGATTGGCCCTGCTGGCGCGGCCCTGGGGGCGACAATAACTCCGCCTGGGTTCCACAGACTCTGCCTCCCCAAGCCAAGCCACGCTGGAAGGCGGCCATGTCCGGCGCGGCCCACAGCGGCGTGGTCATTTCCGGAGGCCGCGTCGTGGTCATGGACCATGAGAAGGACGCGCAGGACATCGTCCGCTGCCTCAAGGCGGAAACCGGCCAAGAAGTGTGGAAGTACCAGATACGACAACAGCGGCAAACCGATAACCTGGGGCTCCTGCCCACGAGCCACGCCGGCGATTTCGGGCGGGGTCGTCTACACACTTGGCGCGCGGGTCACTCCGCGCCCTCGACCTCGAAAGCGGGCGCGTGCTATGGGAAAAGGAGCTGACCAGGGATTTTCGGGCCGAAGTGCCCAGTTGGGGCTACTGCTCTTCACCCCTGGTGGCTGGCGACCGGCTGATCGTCAACCCCGGTTCGCCGCGCGATTCCGTGGTGGCGCTGGACCTCAAGACGGGCAAGACCCTGTGGACTTCAACAGGCGCCGAAGCGAACTACGGCAGCTTCCTCCTGGCCGATGTCTCCGGGGCAGCCTCTGGGTCCCGGCAGATCATCGGCTATGACCAGGAAAACGTTCTCGGCCGCTCGCTGGCCGATGGCCGCCGCCGGACGAGGCGGAGGGATGGGCCACGCTGTTCTTGCAGGACGTCTACCGGGGACTGGAGCCGGAGGTGCGCCGCGGCGAAGTCAAGCAGTTGTGCGTGGTGGAGGAGATGCCCAAGAGCGGCCAACAGTGCGATTTCCGGCCGGAGAGCTTCGAAGGCCATCAGTTCACGGTGGTCTCGCGCTATGGGACCTATGCCTCGAAGAAGGTGTGGGGATATGTCCCGGTTGAGGAGGACGGTTCCGCTTGTTTCAAGATCCCCGCGCGCACGCCGCTCTATTTCATGGCCCTCGATGGCGAGGGGCGGGCCGTACAGCGCATGCGCACCTTCACTTTCCTTATGCCGGGCCAGAGACAGGGCTGTGTCGGCTGCCATGAGCCGCGCTCGAAGGCGCCCGCTACCGGTTCCATCATGATGGCGCAACACAAGCCGCCACGCCCGCTCGACTTGCCGGAGTGGGGCGCGAAAGGCTTCTCCTATCCTGAACTCATCCAACCCATCTGGGACCGGCATTGCGTGCGTTGCCACCAGGGCAAGGATGAGCCCAAGGCAATCGACCTGACCGGCAAGAAGACACAATTCTTCAGCACATCCTACGAGACGCTCGTCCCGCACCTGGACACGCCCAACCCGTACCGCTACGTCAACTGGATTTCGACCGCTAGCTTCCGGCGGCACGAGGCCAACGTTGCCGAGATCGCGCCCAGGCACTGGGGAGCGGTCCGCAGCCCGCTTGCGGAGCTGGTGCGCACGGGGCATCCTGACGAAAAGGGCAATCTCCGCGTCCAGATCGACGATGCTTCGCGACGCCGCATTTTCGCCTGGATCGACCTCAACGTGCCGTTCTATGGCTCTTACCAGAAACCCGAGGTACACTGGAAACTGAGTGCAAACCATGTTGAGGTGCCTATCATTCGTTGGGGTGTTAGCCTGCGGTACCTCCGTAGCGGCCGCCACGGTCGATCTGAGCGTCGTCGAACGGCAGGGCGTGGCACGTCACGCTGAGCCTCTGACGTTCGGAGTTCCGCTGCCCAAAGGGGAATTGACGGACGTGGAGCGCGTGCGACTGATGCTCAACGGCAAGGAGGTCCCCGCCCAGTTCCGAGTCACGGGCCTATGGCGCCCGGACCAAAGCATCCGCTGGCTATTGGTCGACTTCCAGACCGACATCAACGCTAACGAAAAGCAGCGTTACCAATTGGAGTATGGCCCTGCCGTCAAGCGAGAAGCCAGTCCGGCCTGCCCCGTCCTCATCGCCCAGGATGACGGCCGCTATACGATCGACACGGGCCAGGCCGTCTTTCGCGTCAGCAAGAGGGTTTTCAGTCTCTTCGACGAGGTGACGCTGGCAGGAGGGACGGTCCTAGTCGGGCCTTCGGCCGAAGGAGCCGCGCGGTTCGCGGCCGAGATCAAGGGTTTCCAGGCCAACGTGACACGGCCCGTTTCTTTGCCAAGTAATAAGGGCTCCAGCCACCTCATCTACGCCACGAACCTCGGCGGCAACGAGATCGAGGACTACACGCTCCGCTTCGACACGGACTCCGAGTACGCGTTGGCCGGCGCAAAGAGCGGCGCGGCCGGCCGAGGGACCTTTGGCCAGGATTTCGTCAACAGCGACGGCAAGTTGTCGATCCCCAAAGACGCGTGGCTCGCCTATGCGCGTCCCAAGGCTGGTGACGCCTACACGTTCCGCGCGGTCCCAAGGAGCGCCTCGGCGGCGAGTGAAGGGGTGTTTGATACGGCGATCATCGAGAGCCGCCCGCTGCGGAGCGTGATCCGCGTCAAAGGCTCTTTCGGACTTGCGATAGCAGCGGCCATGGAATATCGGCTGACCGGGGACGCCAAGTACCTGGCCCTGGCCCGCACCTGTTTTTGGGATCGGCGTCCACGACGCTGGACACGGGACTGACAGCTACACCCACGTTCACAACGCCAACGGGGCAACGCACGGGAACGTCTTTATGGTGCTCGACCGCGAGATGCGCGCGGCGGGCAAGTAGGGGGCAAACACGCATGGAGGAAATGCGATGTTGACGCGACGAACGTGCGTGTTGGTTGTATCACTGGCGTTGGTGCTATGTCCGCCGCTGGGCCGGGCCGCGCCGCCTGCCCCCGCAGTGGCTGATGGGGAAATCATCCTCGGCATCAGCAGCCATTGGCGGTGCCACGTGGTGCTCTCGCCGCCCATGGTTTCGCTCGCCAGCGCCAAGGCGGCCGGCATGGGCATCGATATCGAGGACCGCACCATTCGCCGCATCGCCGATACCGGTCGCGACCAGAGCTCCCCGCCATTGGGCATCCGCAATTCTCCGCCGCCGCAGGACTGGAACCTTCCCGGCTTCGATGATCTTGGCTGGGCGAGCCAGCGCGGTCCGCTACAGGCCGATCCCTTTGGCACCGCCTACCCCAAGGAACTTTCTCCCGAATACGGGGTGGTTTACGGCAGGTTCAAATTCGTGGTCAACGATCCCACCGCAGTCAACGAACTGGCGGTCAGGGTGGCATTCCGCGGCGGCCTGGTGGCCTATTTGAACCGTCAAGAGGTCGCGCGAGCGGCGCTACCGCTACGACTTCACTCAACTGGACAAGTACCTCGAGTTGTTCCTCAAGTACCACGCCCCGCAGCGTCTGAAGATGGTCGTGTTGGTGGCGTATGGCAGGGCGGGCGCGAAGGGCGGGGCCACGGTGACGGCGCTCGACCCGGCGACGGGCGCGAAGAGCGACCTGGTGCTGCCGCGCTACGGAACTGCGGAGTGCGAATCGCTATTGCGCCCGCTCCTGCTGGCGGTCCAGCAGCGATTGAAGGCCCGAGGGCTTGACAAGCGGATCATGCTCGGCATGCCCTGTGACTTCGAGCCCGCACCGGCGGAGGTGGCCATGTTCCGCAACATCCTGCCGGACGCACCGTGGATGCGTCCCTGCCGCCCCGACAGCTACGCCCTCCGATGCGACACACAAGACCCGAAGAAGACCGTGCCCATCGCTTGCAATGAACACGTGTGGTGGCCACCCATTCCCGATCCCACTAAACAACGGCACTTCGGCTGGCAGTTGCCGCACATGCGGGTTTCGTTCAATCGGCCGGGCTATACTCCCCTGTGCCTGCTGGGCTTCTGTCCGCCTTGGGACTTCCGCATCTGGCTGGAAACTTCGCTGGCCGCCAACGACCGTGGAGCGGGCCGCGTCGGCGCCGATTTTTTCAATGAGGACGTCAAGCTTGAGGGCAAGAACGGCGTCGAGCGGGGTTCCGGCAGCCAGGGCACCGTATTCAACCGTCATGTAAAGTCCGAAGTCGGCCAGATCGGCCTGGCCAACAACACGACGGACCTGCTCGGCGCCGGCCCTGATGGGCCCGTGGCGACTATCCGCTACGAAAACGCCCGCGAGGGACTCCAGGCGGCCGAGGCCGTGGCCTTCGTCCAGAGGGCCTTGCTGGAAAAGCGGGTCCCGAAGGAATTGGAAGCGCCGGCCTGGCGGCTGATCGACGAGCGGATCAACGGTCTCCGACTGCACGCCATCGATTTGGGGCAGGCGGGATGGCAGGAGCAATTGGGCAAGCTGTTCGAACTGGCCGGCCGGATCGCGAAATCTTCGGCTCAATGAACTCGAAACAACACGATCGTGACAATCTTACCTCGAAGAGGATCTCCTATGTTGCAGCCAAGATGCCTATCGGCGCCGTTCCTCATGGCCCTCATTTCAATCAGCACGATTGTCGCCGCGGAGCAACCAACGCCGGCCCCCGTCGAAGGCCCGCCCGCGGCATGGCTCTCGCCGGCCGGCAAGAGCGAGGCATGGAGAACGGACACCGGCCGCTGCCGGGAGTTGCTCGGCAAGCTTGATCTTCAGAATGCCTTGGTCCAGAAGCACCTGCCGAACGTGAAGGAAAAGGTCCAAATCCTCTTGCGCTCGCCCGACTTCGATTGGAGGAGGAAGACGGCCGTCGAGTTCCTGGAAAACATGCTGGAGGACCTGGCGGCGGGCCGGGAACCGCTGCTCCGTTATGCCGGCAAGGGATTCGGCTATCCCTACTGGTCGAATACCCTGCGGCGGATCGAGGCGACGTGGGTACATGTCCCGCCGACCTACGACCCGGGCAAGAGCTACCAGTTGTTCATCTATTATAAATGTGGCGGCGGAATTCACTT
>JBEKZQ010000206.1:0-8004 GCA_049509675.1 Thermoguttaceae bacterium
CCATGCGATTGAAGGTCTCCGGGCAACCCGGCCTGTGGATCAACGGCCGGCAAGTACCGTGCCGCTGGGAAGACGGGTATCTCGTCTTCGACGTTAAGAACGCCATCACTGACCAACCTTTGTGAAAGATCCGTGCCATGCCTTTGCCCGAGTTCAGAAGATCGCTATCGACGGCCGTTTTGACGCTCGCGCTGTTTGTCCCTGTTATCCAAGGCAAATTCGCCGGTGCGGCCGATTCATTTACCGGCCGACTCGCGCTCCAACTCGACGGGGCGCTCCAGCAGAAGTTCAAGAAGGGAGATCGGCCCGCCTCGAAATCGCTGTACGTCTATCTGACCGCGGAAAACGGCCGCTGGACCGACGCCTGGGGCGAAAGCCGGGACTTCAACCGCGCCCTCCACGAGTGCGAGGTCGCCAACTCCGATATCACGCCTCGGCAGATTCACTTCAAGCTCAAGATGCGGATCGGCAGCGACAACTGGGTCAAGGGCGGACCGGCGGAATATGAAATCGACCTCGTGCGCAAAGGAGACCAACTCGAAGGCGCCTTTGCCGGCGTGTTCAGCGGCACGCCGCCCTACGATCCGTTTGCTGCCCAAGGCCGCGTCACCGGTGAAGTGCTGCCGCCGCAGGCGGTTGCTGCCAGCTACGTGCCCTTTGCCGTCGGCGAGCACCCCCGCACGCTCTTCCGCAAGAGTGAACTGGCGGCCTTGCGGGCCAAGGCCCAAACGCCGTTCGGCCGGGCGATGATCGAGAAGATCAAGGGCGGGGCACCTGGTACTCCGGGTCACGACGCCGTCAGTCTCGCATTTCTTTACCAGCTTACCGGCGAAAAGTCCTATGCCGAGCGGGCCTGCGCCGAGACCGTGAAGACGATGGGCAATCGCAACGGCGGCCCGTTCGCCTTGGGACGCTTCTGGGGCTATCGCACGAGCGTCGTGGGGACGGCCTACGATCTCTGTTACGACGCCTGGACGGCCCAACAGCGCGAGGAAGTGGAAAACTATCTCGATTGGATCCTCTACAAGTGCTTGCACCGCCAGCACCGCGTCGGCACGGTCAATTGGCTGCCGGGGAGCAACTACACGGTGGTGATCCATGCGGGCAACGGCATTGCCGCGCTGGCCCTCTTGGGCGAAAAAGGCCCCGCGCCGGTCGAGCCGCTGCCGCCGCGGACCGACGCTTTGCGAATTGCCCCGCCGGCCGATTTTACACCGGCCAAGGGCGCTCCCGTCGTGAAATTCGACACGGGCAAATTCCCCACCGAGTGGCTTTGGATCGGACCGTTCCGCCAGCACGTCGTCCAGCACGAGCATCCCTACTACGACTTCCGGCAGCCGGTCGATTGTCTGGCGGCAATGGGCGGCATGGAGAAGGCGCAACCGACCATCGCTCAGACGGTTGCCTTCAAGAATCAGACGCTCCGTTGGGAACCCCTGAACATGAAGGCCAACCCGGACATCTTCCAGGGCGAATTCCAGCACACCGGCAAGACGATCATCAAGTGCTACAAACTGGCCAACCAGCGAGAGAACCGGCATCTGTTCTTCTACACGGTGTTGGAGAACGATAAGCCGGGCTGGTATCAGTTCGACGGCAATTTCTACGAAGGCAAGTGCTTCATCGCCGGGCAACGGATCCTGCATGGCGACCACTTCTACCTGGAAAAAGGCCTGTTCCCGTTGCTGGTTCCCGTCGTCATGGCCGACGGCGAGTTCTCGTGCTTCTTGCAGTTCCTGGACTCGTCGGAGGAAAAGGCCAAGGCGTTCTACGCCGATCCGGAGCGAGCCAGAACCTATGAAGGCTACCGGCAAGGCTATGAAGAGCAATTGGCCCGTTGGAAGGCCGCCGACGGCCGCTCCTTGAACTACATGCACTACTTCGACAGCTATCGCCGCTGGTGCTGCCTTTGCCTGCAAATGGGCATGGGCGACGGCGGTTTCCAATCGGAAGGCGAAGGCTACACGCTGGAATGCCACCACGTGATGCACGATTACGCCTGCATCTTCCGGAATGCCTTTGGCAGAAGCCTCACCGGCCGGCCCGACATCAGCCATTTCGCCACGCGCTATGTTTTCACGGCCATCCCGGGCGAAGACGGCCGCATGTTTCAACAGAGCTTTGGCGGACATGGCGGCGGCACGATCTCCGCACGATACCTGGGCCGTTCGATCGCCCTGTGTCCGAAGGAGTGGCAGCCGGCCTTGCTCTGGCATTGGCTCAAGCTGATGAAAACCAGCGCCGAGGAAATCACCAGCGGCCGCGGCGTGGCGCGGGCCTTTTCCGGGCGCGAATTCGACGAAGGATTCGACTTGGTCCAGGCCTTCATCAATTATCCGCTCGACGTGGCGCCCGACAATCCAGGCGAAGTGCTGCCGCATGTCTGGGAGGCCAAGACCAAGGGCTTCTACGCCTTCCGCAACAACTGGAACGGTCCGGAGAGCATCGTTGCCCAGGTCTATGCCAAGCAGGGCGGCATCGGCTGGAGCCAGGCCGAGGCCGGCAGCTTCTTGATCTACGGCCTGGGCCACGAATGGGCGCCGAAGGACAACAACGCGCTCGGCAAAGGCGGCAGCCGCTGGCTTGACAACACGATCATGCTGCCCGACGACCCGATCAACGCCTGGGGCCACGCCCAGCCGACCTTCTTCCGGGGCGATCCAAAGACCGGCAGCGGCACGGTCAGCTTCAATATGGACGACGTCTATCGCGGGCTGCGAGAGGTAGGCTCCGGCAGGCAAACGAGTACCGAGGAATTTGACCTGGGCATCCGCGGCTTGCGAAGCTTTGCCGTCGATTTCAGCGGTCGTGGCGGAGCGCCGGCTGTCTTCGCCGTCGTGGATCATGTCACGGGCCGGGCACCAGGTACTCCTGGTCGGCGGAAGATCTGGATGCAGCAGTTGCCGGCCGGGGCGACCTTCTCGGTCGACGGCCGGAGCTTCTCGCTCGCCAGTGGCGGCGTGACGTACAAGGCCACCGTCATCTCGCCGCGCAATGCCAGGATCGCCAAAGCCCGCGGGGCCGGCGCGCAAAAGGTCAGCAACGTGCCGGACGCCGATCGCGACGCCATCCATGTCACCGGCCCCAGCGGCACGGAAGGCGATTTCTTTGTCGTGATGACCCTGCAAAAGGGACCGGCCCCGGAGGTCAGCGTACAGGGCGACGGACTGAAGGCCACGGCGGTTCTGGGCAGGTTGCGGCTGGGTTTCGACGGCCAGAAGATCGTCGTTGGCCCGTAGCCGCGATTTGACCCCAACAAACTTGCACCAGCTTGGCGGAGCGAAAAATGAGGAGCTTCAGGATGAGCCGGTTCAATGTGAGAACACCGCGATGAAAACGCTGCCATGCACCTTCCTGATCTTGTTTGCCTGTTCATGGGCGTGCCATGCCCCGGCCGAAGACACGGTCCTGCACACCAACATCGACCGGACGGACGTCAGCCTTTTCCTGCCGGACGGGCTGAAGGTCGTGTGCGGAGTGCTCATCAACCCCGCCGACACGAGCGTCGGCGCAGGGACCGCCTGGGGCGAGTCGTGCCGCCACTGGGGCATGGCGCAGCTCGGCCTCATGCTGGAAAACGTGGACAAGCGCAACAATCGCCCCAATACGCTCAAGAAAGTCATCGCCGCTTCGCTCCGGGAGTTCGCCGCCAGGACGTCGCATCCGGAAATAATCGACGCGCCACTGGCATTCGGCGGCATGAGCAAGGGCGGCGGATGGTCCGCCGAGTTGGGACAGTTCTACGCTGAGCGGACGATCGCCTTCAACAACGTCTGCGGCTGGGTGGGCAGGCCGGACCAAGACCTTTCGATGCCCGCCGTGATCGTCATCGGCGGCATTGCCGACGGGTTCAAGATGCTCGGCGCTATCGGCTCGCAGTACGAACCGGCGCGAAACAGGGGTGCGCCCTGGTGTCTGGCGCTGCAATGGGGCAACGCCCACAACTACGGCAATGCAAACGCCTTGGCACTGCCGTTCCTCGATGCGGTCATTGCGGCCCGCGTGCCCCGGACCGTCGATCGGGCCGCCGGGCCGGTAAAGCTGAAGCCCATGCGACTTGAAGACGGTTGGCTTGGTGATCGCGGCACGTGGGAATCGAACCAGGCGACGGTGGCCCCCTATGCCGGGTACCAGGGCGACAAGAGGACCGCCGCATGGCTGCCCAACCGCTACGTGGCGTTTGTCTGGCGGTCGTTTGTCTCCAAAGATCCGCCAGTGCAAATCGTCGCGGCAACGTTGGACGGCAAGCTGGCGATCGAGGACTTTCGGCCGACCGACAAGCGATTTCTGATTGTCGGCCGCGACGAGGCCGTCCGTCTCCAGGCCCGCGCGCGCGGAACAGGGAAGATTCGCAGCGTCGCGCTGTTCGATGGCGACAACAAACTCGGTGAAGCAACCGGACCGGAGTTCAGCCTGACTTGGTCGCATATTCCAGCGGGTCCGCGGGCGGTGTTTGCCGAATATGTCACCGCGGACGGCGCGCATGGACTGTCCAATCCTGTAGCCGTGATTGCCTCGCCCCACCAATGATTTCGTGAAGTCAACGGCCGCGTGGCCCTCCTGCCGCCGCGGCCGGGCACCCCAAGCAACAGCGCAGGCGGTCGGCACGCGCATGGTTTCGTGAGCAAAGGGTTCGGCCCGGAAAGGACAGGCTTATGTTGTCAGTATCGGCAGTCGCTGGCCGGTTATCGGCGGGGAGGGGACTCCCGCTGTGGGCGGCCATCGCGGTATCGTTGTGGATGCTCGGCATGGGAAGCTCGGCCATGGCGGAAGCGGCATCGGCCCCGCGCGACTTCTCGGGTTGGCGCGGCGGCATCGGCATCACCTTCGGCACGCCCTCGCGCGACATCGCGGACGTGACCGAGATGGGCTACGAGATCGTTTGGGGTGGCGAGGACCCGCGCGCCATCAAGGCGCTCGGCGTCTCTGTCTTTCGTTACTGGAACAGCATCGTCGAAACCTCGCTGAAGGGCTCTGGGTATGACTTCAGCCGGATGCCCGACAAGGACGAAGCCGCGAAGCTGGCCTTCGACGCATGGATGGAGCGCGCCTATGGCGTGAAGGGCCTCTCGAAGTACGCCAACGTGCGTTATGATCCCAAGGGAGCCTACGGCGACGTCTACGGCAGCATGGACCTGTCGTCCGAGAACGACCTGGTGAAGGCCGTGATCGCCAGGTACATGCAGGGGTTCGACAAGGACGGCATCGTCCACGGCGGCATCGGCCTGGACAACGCCGGCAGGGTGCCCCGGGAGTTCCTGGAGGCGCTGGCGCGCCGGCTGAACGCGCGCGGCCTGGGCATCGCCGCCAACGGCTGCCCGGACGAGTACCTCACCTACATCGACTTCTTCGGCAACGAGGGCTTCCCGTTCTCCATCAACTACGCCCGCCGGGCGCGCGAGAAGGGCCTGCGCGGCATCCTGGGCGAGTTCACCATGCAGCACCTCTCCGGCGGCGAGATGGACGCCTGCCTGAAAAGCAAGCTCTTCAACGGCATCGTCTTCTTCGGCTACACCAACGGCGGCACGGCGGCCGGGGCGAGCTACTCGGGATACTGCTCACGGCCGGACGTGTATGACCATCAGCGCTGGGTGCTGCGCAAGCTGGTGCCGGTCTCCCGCGCCGTGCAGCGCGCCGGCCGCCAGATGGACCCGGCCGCGAAGCTGGCATCGGCCGCGGCACGCGCGGGCGAAGCCGGCGCGGCGCCTGCCGGCGTGGCCGTCAACGCCGAGGGCAAGGTGCAGGAAGTGAAGCGGCGCGAGGCCGGACTCGACCGCATCACCGGGCGCTCGCCGGAGACGCCTCCGCTCATCGCCCGCTACGGGCGCGACGTCGCCAACGGCATCTACCTCTTCGTGGACTCCGGGCAGCCGGAGGAAGTGGTCTGCGACGCGCAGAAGCTGGGCGTGCGCGCGGACACGCTGGTCTTCGATGAGTTCGCCGGGCGCGTGCTGGAGGGGAAGCGCGCCGCAGGCGCCCTGACCTTCAAGATCATCGCGGGCCCCGGCGTGGTGCAGTTGGGCAACGCGCCCACCGTGGCGAAGAGCATACTGGCACGCACCGCGGAGGGTCTGCGCCTGCAGCTCGCCCAGCGCGCGCTGGATCGCGAGTTGGGCGCCCGCTTCCCGCACAAGGCGTGGTCGCGATTCTGCCAGGCCGGAAAGTGGGACGCCAGCGTGGCGCGCACCGGCAAGGGCAGCCTGGCGGTGGTGGGCGGCACCTACACCGCCACGATGCCCCAGTGGAAGTACTTCAACCGTCAGGGTGCGGCGCAGTTCGTCTCGCTGAACCAGACCGCTCCCCAGCCCATCGTGGTGCGCGCCTTCAGCAAGGCCCGGGAAGTCGCCACTTCCGAGGAGGTCGTCCTCGACACCCCGGCCGCGCGCCGGCGGCACTTCGACGCGCGTGAGGGCCACGCCTACTGCATGCACCTGTACCTGGACTACCAGGACGGCCAGTGGCCCGAGGTGCATACCGTGCTTTTCTCGCCCGGCACCCACGACTGGGAGGAGAAGAGCATCCGCGTGGAGCCCACCCGCCCGGTGAAGACGGCCATGGTGCTGCTGGAATTCCACCAGCCCCGGGGCGCCGCATGGTTCGACGATCTGTCGCTCTCCAGCGGGGACGAGACTGAACGCAACCTGCTGGCTGCCCCCGGCTTCGAGGAAGAGGACTCGGCCGCCGCGGAGGCGCAGGCGATCAGCGCGGGGTATGAGAAGCAGGTGCAGGCGCTGCTCGAGTCGGTGGAAGCCGCCGCGAAGTCGGCCACCCCGGCCGGCGCGCTCCCGGCGCTCGGGAAGCAGGTAGACGCCCTGGCCGCCTCGGTGACGGGCAAGGGTCTGGCGTCCTACTTCCCCCGCGAGCTCCGCGACCTGGACGACGCGCGGGAGAAGCTGGGGCTGTGCGCGCGGCTGCTGGCTGCGCAAATGTTTATCAGAAAATCAGTATTCGACACGCCCTCGTTGGGCAAGTGGCAAAGCATTAAAGTGGCTCAGTTGTAAGTCCTCGCCGGGCGGAAACCATAATCGCTGAACCGCTTGCCGGGTTGGTTCCCGCCACGCCTGGCAGAGCGGAGGTCCTTGGGTTGAGGGATAAACCCCCCGCCCCGCCATGCACGCTCAACCTTGTCCCGCACGTCGGTTGTTGTTGCCGAATCTTCCAGGACGTACGGTTCATAAATGTTGTCGCACCACTCCCAAGCGTTGCCAAGCATGTCAAACAGTCCGTATTCATTGGGTTTCTTCATTCCTACCGGCAATGTATGATTGTACGCATTGCTCTTTTGAAACCAGGCATATTTCGGCAAGAGCTTGACGCTCAGCCCGTAGTAGCGGCTTGACTCGGCGCCGGATCGACAGGCATATTCCCACTCTGCTTCCGTTGGTAGTCGATAGCCGCCACGCTGCAAATAATCAGCAGCAGGTTTCATTCCCTCGGCGTACCTGCCCTGATCGTTAGGTTCATAGCACCATCGCTCCTTGGGAATTCCCTCCTTTTCGCTGAGCCAATTGCAATATCGTGCGGCATCGTACCAATCCACACCAACCTGGGGGGAGTCGTCGGTGCGGCTGTATTGCTCGATATCGGGCTTCAGAACGTCGGGATTGGCCTGTTGAAAATGGCGGAACTGGGCTTTCGTGACGATCTTGGAGGCGATGGCAAATGTTCGACCGATTCGCTGTTGGTGAAGAACCTCGTTCGGAGATCGGCCAGGTTCCCCAGCCGGTGATCCCATACGGAACGGTTTGTCGGCGTTGAGGATTACGAATGTCTGCCGTTGCGTATTCACGTACCACTGGCGCTTGTCGGTCGCCTTGCGGTCTTGAAGTTGCTTCTCGTCCACAGGCAGTTGCGCGTCGATTTCCGCCAGTTTGGCTCCCTGGTCCCATCCTTCTTGCCGCAACAACCACTCCGCTGCACCATGTAAGCCGGGATCCGGATCATTCCGATAAAGATCGAGCAGCCTGGCGATCAGCGGCTGTCGCTCGGCTTCCGGAAACTGTG
>JBEKZQ010000206.1:8025-28522 GCA_049509675.1 Thermoguttaceae bacterium
CTCGCCCAGGCACAAGATCAAGGCCCGCCGGATCGATACGTCCGGTTCCTCGCCCAACCGTCGCAGCAGGGCCGTGACATCGGCGCCCAACGGGGCAAGACTGTGAATCAGATAAGTCCGCATCGTCGGATCGGGACTGTGCTTCAAGAGCGGCCAAACCTTGTCGGCGTGATTCATCTTCAAGAGGGCAACCGCTGCATTGGCCTGTCGCTTTGCCAGGTTCCCCTTCGCATCTTCGCTAATATCCAGTCCAACATCAAGTGCGTATCCACCGCCGATCTGGAAATACTCGACCTTGATGACGTGCCTGCCTCGTTGACCTCCGATCGTCACACTTTTTGTGGTCGGATGGTTGGCCCGCCAGTTCTCGAAAACCACTGCGTTGTCGAGCCACACGCGAACTCCATCGTCAAAGGTGGTCGCGAGGGCGTACTCGCCATCTCCCAGCGTCACCTCACTTGTGGCGACGACGGCGAAATAATCATGGGGAACCTTTTTCGTTGGACCCATTGGCAATTCTTCCGTCCCGTAAAAACTCAGACGGGGCATCCGCAGTTCATCGAGAATCGGCGATTTGAGAACCGCTTCCCAGTCGGCAGGGGACATTTGACCGACCGAGTTCTCCCATTTGTAAAATCGAACCGTCCAATCGGTCGTTACGGGGAGCAGTTCCTTGCCAAGCTCGCTGGTCAGGATCGACAGCCCCCGCTCGCCCTGGTCCTTGAACTTTGGGTAGATGACGGCAAATTGCTCCTCGTCGGCGTCCATGAGCAGATCGGCCAGCATTTGCGGCTGATCGGCGGCCGAGTTGGTTAGGATGTCGGCCAACCGCCGCTCCACGTCCTGGCGACTCTTGAAAGTCCTCGCCACGCGGAAACCGTTGTACAAGAGACGGGATATGTCTTGCTGCTGGGTACGTTCGGCTGAGCGGAGGACCTCGGGTCGACTGTTGAACCCCCCGCCCCGCAACGCACGGTATTCTCCTTCGTAACCCAGAGAGTCGTGGCACCAAGTGTAGACGTTGCCGTGCATGTCAAACAAACCGAAGTCGTTCGGCTTCAAGCTCCCTACCGGCCACGTTTTGTCGCCGGAGTTGTTCAAGTACCAACCGTACTTGCCCAGTAATTCCTCGGACTGGCCGTAATACCGACTCGTCACGGCTCCCGCACGGCACGCACACTCCCATTCCGACTCCGTGGGCAGGCGATAGCCGGTCCGATTCATGCCTTCGTTGTATTCTTCATCGCTGCTGCGCCCGTAAAACCATTCCTTCTCCGCCAAGCCCTCCTGCTTGCTGAGCCAGTTGCAGTAGGCCGCCGCATCACCCCAGAACGTGTCCGGCATCGGGCAATCGCCAACAGGAGCATATTGCTGCATTTCGCCGACCCTGCGGAAGCGAAGGTACTGATCCACGGTCACCGCCTTTGCAGCGATGGCGAACGCGTGTCCGATCCGCTCTCGGTGCAGGTTCTCGTCATCAGACCTTTGTGATTCGGTGGGCGGCGAGCCCATGAGAAACTCCACTGGGCCGGGAATGACCACCATCGTCTGACCCTCGCCAGTGACGTACCACTGGGGCGTCGCTTTTCCCTTCGCTAGTTCCTGCCGGATAACCTGGAGCCGCTCTTCCCGCTGCCGCTTGTTTTTCGCCCACTCCTGTTCAACCTGCTTGAGCCACCGCTCTTGCTTCCACGTGCGAAGCAACCACTCGGCCGCTGCGTGCAGGCCGGGATCGGGGTGGTTGCGGTACAACTCGCGCAATTTCTCCGTCAGCAAGTCTCGCTCACTCGGTGCAAATGCCCGATCTCCAAACTCGCCCAGACTGAGAATTAAGGCCCGGCGAATCGTCAGGTCGGGTTCTTCTTCCAGTCGCTTCGCAATCGCCCCGGGATCGGCTCCCATCGGGCTGAGCTTGTGGATGATCCAGCTTCGCACTCGGGGATCAGGGCTGTGCTTGAGCAAGGGCCAGACCTTTTCAGGATTGCCCATCTTGAGCAGGGCCACGGCCGCACTGGCCTGACGCCTGGCAAGCGTCTCCTTTTCGTCCTCGGGCAAGACGGGCCGGTGCCAAACTGAAGCGGTCACTCGCTGGCCGGTTCCCATCTCTGTCACCGCGAGAGAGGTTGGCCGATATTCCCGGGCCATGAGTACCCGACATCGGGCTAGATGCTCGCTCGGATCAAGACCGTGGACTTCGGTCGAGGTCAATGCTTCGCTGGCGAACCAGATAGCCGTATAACGGCGATCCAGCTTCCCTCCCTTGAGAATCTTCAAGAAGCCCGGATGTTCCAGAAGCGGATCGAGGTCTGGGTCGGATTGCATGTGCAAGTAGTCAACGTCGCCGCTGGCAACAGCATCTTTGAGCAATGATACGGCTCGATCCGCATACGACTTGGCCTTGTCGGCATCTTTCTTGGCAACAATCCGGGAGGCCAGGGAGTAGGCACAGGCGGCATTGTACGACAAACCCGATTCCGCGCCATTGGCAACAAGCACGGCCTCCAAGCGTTTCACAGCTTCGGCGTCTTCACCGAGACAGGCCGATATTACTACGTCGAGATATATCTTCTCACTTGGATCGGCGGTCAATTCCTTGAACTTGGCGAGATCGTCCCTGGCCTCTTTCGGTTTCTCCAGCCGGGCATAGGCAATTGCCCGATACTGAAAGAACACGGCAACTTGAGGGGACTTACTAATGAGCCAGGAAAGGTCTTCCAGTGCTTTCGTGTCGTCGCCCAAGTGCAAACAAGCCTCAGCCCGCTGCAAGCGGGCATTGCGGTTGTCCGACTTGGCTTGCAGTTCCTTCTCGGCGTCGTTGAGTTGCTGCGTGAATCGCTGCTTCGTATCGAGGACTGGTCCGGCCTGGCTGATCCGCACATCGACCTGCAAATCCCCCATGAAGTTCTCGCCCGAGTAGTTTGCCTCTGCCCCCGAAAACACCTGGTAGGTCGGAATGCTCTTGCCCGGAGCCTTGGCCCAGATCCCACAGTAGTACGTTTTCCCGTCCTGGCAGGCAATCCGTGAATACGTGGTTGGTCGATAGCCTTCCTTGAAGAGTGCTTGCGCCTTGCTTTGCCACTGCTCCTTATCCAGACCGATCTCCAGTCTTGTAGCAGGGGCGTCTGCCAACGCTCTAACCCAGAGGGCCGCATAATGCTGCTTGCCACCGTTGCTGTATCCGCCCACATCGACGGGACGAAATGGCTGCCTGCGACATTCGGCATCCCGTTTTGTGATTTCTTCAGCGGACAGCCCGTGGGCCAACTGCCAATCCTGTCCGTCGCGTGTCCAGACTCCGGCCACTTGGACGGCCGTGCCCACCGGGTACGGTCGGAACCGAGTGGGCCGATAGCCCGACTTCCGAAGCCCCTCGGACACCTGGTTGAACTCTTCCAAGGGCATCGCCTGACAGAAGGCAAATCGCTCAGCCAGGATACCCTGGGCCGACTCGATCTTCTGCACCAGGGCCGCATCCGGCTCCTGCCAGGCTGGGTTCAGGGGCGAGTCGGTCCACTTGGGCTGAGGCTGTTTGTCGATTTCGGAGAGCAGCCTTTGTGCGCCAGTCTCGCCATGCTTCTTGAGTTTCGGATACAGCACGGCGAACTGTTTCTCGTCGGCATCCATGAGCAGATCGGCCAACGTCTCGGCCTGATCGGCGGAGTAATCGGCCAGGATGTCCGTCGCCAACGAACGCTCCGCCGCTGGTCGATTCGTGTCGCGGAAGATGGCAACCAGGGGCCCAAAAAGCCTGGCACTCACGGGCCGCAAGCATTCCATCCAGGTTCCCAGATAAACCGCAGGCTGCCGCACGAAGTCGTCGGTAACCTCGCCCTTGACCTTCCCCCACCGCTGGTTGTCCGGGTCAAAGGTCGCCAATGCACATGCCGCCCGGAGGCGTTGGCTTTCTTTCCCTTGAGCCGGTTGCTCGACAACGGCCCACAGGTTGTTCGTCAACGCTTCCTTGTGAGAAGTCAGGGCGGCCCGAATCACGGGGACTTCCTGCGGCTCAGCATTGAGGAGCCGCTCATACAGGTAGCCCGTCTGGCCAGGGTCCACCGGCAACAAGGCAAGGCTGGCATGGAGTTTCCGGGTTGAGTCCTTGGGGGCTTTCTCATACTTTTCTTCGAGCATTGGATCGGCCCAGGCCCGATAATCTTCCATCTCGTCAATCACTTCGGGCACTTGGGCGATCTTGGCATCGAGGAGTCGCTGCACCAGACTTACAGCGAGGCCCGCTTTGTTGTGTTCGATGACCCGACTCCGAATCGTCAAGCCAGTCACAGCCAGGACGACGAGCACGCCGCTCAGGGCCAGGCCAACCAAAGCGTGATGTCTACCGGCCTTCCGCATCATTTTCCGCTGCGGGTCAGTCCAGTTCTTCTTGTCGACCAGCAGCCGGATGAGGAGAAATTCCCACCAAGCGGGCAGGTAGCGATTCTCCGGCTTGGCGTTCCACAACGCCGCGCGTTCCGCCAACCGCAGTTCGGCCCGGCCACGACGGGTTTCCTTCTGCTTGCGGGTCAACCAATCTCGCAGCGAGTGAACCAGATAGTCGTGGGTCAGTTGATAGTATTTCTCGCCTGTTTTCATCGAAGAGGCTGAGTCGTCCTCATTGCCTTCCGGGTCGGTGGGCGTGATGAGGCGGATTTCACTGTCGAGAATGTGAATCAGGTCGTCAAAGTCCTCCGGACGACCGGAATAGCGCGACGCACTGAGCAACTCGGCATACGACCGCATGTGGCCTTTGATGTCGGTGCCTGATTCGGGCAGAAGAGCCTTCAGGACGGCCCTGGCCGCTTTCTGGTGGTAGCGGTGTTCCGGGGGAGCCGTGGCAGCACTGAACGTCTCTTCCAGGAATGTGATGCCGACGCCTTCCGTCCCGCCGACTTCTTTGAGCGTGGCAGGCGTCCACGCTTTGCCCTTCATCATCTCCGCAAACAGGGCCAATCGCACCGAGACGACCTTGCCTTCCTGGGCCAGGCCGGACACGGCCCGTTTTAGGAACTCCTTCTGTTCTTTACTGGCATCGCTCGAACTGTCAGGCAGAGCGCCGAAAGCCCGACCAAACGCGGCCAGCACTCTCTCCGCATGGCGAATCGGGAAGAGATCGACAGCCACGGAGTTCTGGGCTTCCACAAGTCTCACTTCCAACTCCCGCATGAAGCGGGTTGCCGCCATCCAGAAGTCATCTCGCACCATGGCGACGCATTGCACCCGTCCGCCGTCGCACTGCCGCAGGGCCTGTACCAGTTCGGTGCTCTGTTCTTCCTTCTTGGCATGAAGCCATTGCTCGAATTGATCGAGAACAATCAGCACTTTCTTGCCCACCGGCACGCCCTGTCCGCGGCGTAGAGCGGCCAGCGTTTCTTTCAACGACAAATTGTCGGACACGGCAGGACATCGCTTCCGCAGACCGTTCAGCAAGCGCGTCTCTGTTTCCTGGGCGGTGGCTTCGACGTAGACGGCGATCACGTCGTCGGACAGATGGGGCAGCAGGCCCGCCTTGACCAGCGACGACTTGCCGCAACCGCTCGGCCCATAGATGAGGCCCACCAGGAAGGTGCTGTCGGCGTCCGTTTCTTCGATCCGGGTCTTCCAGAACCGGATGCTGTCCGGCAAGCCTTCCCGGTCACGCGGGCCGGGCAATAATTCGAGGAAGAAATCGGCGTCGTGGGCATCAAACGACCGCAGGCCTTTCGGCACTATCTTGATCGGCTGGTAGTCCGAGGTCGGTGTTGTTGCCGTGGTCGGGGTTGAACCGGAGGGGGTTGAGGCAACCGACGTGGATGGCGGTTGCATGACCAGCATGACCGCCGGCGAACGGCTATCTTTGCCCGCATGATCGGCTTGCCGATCGACGTTCTGCTCGGCCAGAAAGTGCCGCAGGTCGTCGGCCAAATCTTTGGCCGTCATGTAGCGTTCGGACGTTCGCTTTGCCAGAGCCTTGAAGCAAATTCGTTCCAGCTCCTTCGGAATGCCTTCATCCACTTGCCGCAACGGACGCGGTTCGAAGCTCGTCACCTGCTCCATGAGTTCCGCTTGCGATTCCCCGCGAAAAGGCTGGCGTCCCGCCAGCAGTTCGTAAAAGACCACGCCAAGACTGAAAATGTCCGATCTGCCATCCACCCGATGCCCTTCGCCACGGGCCTGTTCCGGACTCATGTAGGCGGGCGTCCCGGCATAGCGCGACCTCCTGCCCGCGTCCTGCTCCCGCAAGGCCAGCCCGAAGTCGGCCACGAACGGTTTGCCGCTCTTGTCGAGAAGAATGTTCCCCGGCTTGACGTCCCGATGCACGATCCCTTGCTTATGGGCATGGTGTAATGCCTCGGCCACCGTCGCCACCAGTTCGACCGCGTCATGCACAGATAGACGGGACTGCTTGAGCCTCGTGGCGAGGTCAGTGCCGTCGATGTATTTCGAAACGACGAAACAGGGGAAATCGTCGCTGCTGCCGACATCATGGACCGGCACGATGTGCGGGTGATCGAGGTTGGCGACGGTACGGGCTTCGGTCAGGTAGGCTGCGGCATCTTCGACGGTGGACACTCGGCGTCGATGCGGCACTTTGATCGCCACAAGCCGCTGCAACTGCTCGTCGTGAGCGAGGTAGACGAGGCCGAAGCCGCCCTGCCCCAGGATCTTCTCCAACCGGTAACGACCAATGCGGCCAGGATGCCCGGCACTTGCCTCCGGCGCCAGTTCCGGTTGCTGAGAGGTAGTTTGCGGGGATTCGGATTCTCCAGGCTGCCGCAGGTCTGTTTCCGGCGAAATGTCAGGCGGCAGATCGGGGCGGTCGTACGGAGCGGTCACAAGGCCACCAACCCTGCGCAAGGAAAGGGAGTACCCACCTGCGGTGTTGATTCTACCAGCCCTGTCGAAAAGAGGCAAGAAGCGCGAAGGTCGGCACAGGAGAACTGCATAGTCGGGGTCCGGTACATTTTTCGGCTGATAGGCATTGCCATTTGGCCGGACTCATGACCGAAAACATGGACCCGGGTATCTGCTACGTGTGCGCCCCGCTGGCCGTGCCGAGCGCTGTCAGCTTGCGGGTGAGTTGGGTCAATTCGAACTTCGCGGCCCCCAACTCAGCCTGGGCGGCGTAAAGTTCCGCGCTGACGAGCCGGTTCGTGGCGGTGGCGTATTCCGCCGTAGTCAGCGGCAGGGCCGCGAGGATGGTCCGTGCCCGCGGCCAAACATCGCTTGCTTTGGGTTCCGCAACGAGCCGCGCCAATTCCAGGCTCAAGTCCTGGTAGAGCGATTCGAGCAAGTTCGTCTCGCGGACGGTCGTCCGGACGTGGCAACGATTGGTCATGGCTGTCCTCACTTTCTTGATGGGTCTTGGAACACCATCTACTACCGCCGGCCTGGCCCGATCTTGCGCGGCGAATCCAGAAACCGTCCGAATTTCTGCCGACGGGTTGACTGGCAGGCAGGGCGCGGTACGCTAGCGGATGGTGATTCGGACCGAACGGACTTGGGGGATACAAGTTATGGCTGCGAAGGACCACCCGCAACTTGGCAGCTTTCCGTCCACGCACTGGTCGCTGATCTTCTCGGCCCGCGACCAGGACTCCGTGCGACGGCGGGGGGCGTTGGGAGAGTTGCTGCGGCTGTACCTGCCTGCTCTGCGGGCACATCTGCTCTATCGCCGGAACATCGAGCGCCATCGGGCCGAGGACCTGCTCCAGGGGTTCGTCGCCCGCCAGGTATTGGAACGCGAGTTGCTGGCGAAGGCCGACGCCAGCAGGGGCCGCTTCCGCTCGTTCCTGCTGAAGTCGCTGCAGAACTACGTCTTCACGGAACTTGGCAAGTCCGGACCGAAAGAAGTCGCACGGGACCTTGAGCCCCCTGGCGGCGCCGCGTGCGACGTTTTCGAGTTGGAGTGGGCCCGGCAGGTCCTCCAGGAAACGCTTCGCCGCATGAGGGATGAATGTGCAACGGATGGCGCCGCCGCCCGGTGGGACCTTTTTGTGTGTCGGGTGGTAGCTCCGACGCTTACGGGCGTCCCATCGCCCCCCTATCAGGCAGTGATCGAGCGGTTCGCCTTTCGCTCGCCGGAGCAGGCATCCAACGCCCTGGTCACGGCCAAGCGGCAATTCGAGCGGACGCTCCGCGCGGTCATCGCCGAAACGGAGAATGCCACTGACGACGCGGAAATTGATGCCGAGATTGCCGACCTGTGCAGGACTTTGCAGAACACGGGGCCGCTGGGCGTGGACTGGGATCGCGTGTTGATCGCCGGTCCGCAGGGGCAAGCTCAGGAGCGTCTCCCCGCCGTGGACCAGAGCAGTCCCGGCGAGTTGGCCTGCCTGCTCAGCGTCCGCGGGACGCCGGAAGGGAACTGGCAGCCGGCCGACCTGGCCGATTTGCTGCGGCACTGCCTGGAAACGCCCGTGGGCGAGTACCTGGGGATCGACGCGTCGCCCGGCCCAAACAAGCAGTTCGGGGCCGACACGCCCTCGGAGCACCGCGCGCTGTCGATGACGCTGGGCGAATTGTTCCGTGCCGCACGCCCGCCGCTGGGGCTGCTCATTGCGCTGAAGCGGCACGCCCGGCGGCTGACGAGTCCCGGCGCGAGCGACGTGCCGGTCGAGGTCCACCGGTCCGTCTACTTCGCCAGCATTGCGGCGGCGATGGCCCGCCACGGCGAGCGGATCAGCAAGTCGGATCCCGAGGTATTGCGGGCTGCATTTGAACAACTGGCAGCCGAGACATGGATCGAGGATCGCCTCCGCGAGTTGCTTGGCGACGCTTTGTGGTGGCTGTCCGACAAGACGTGCCCCTGACGATGCACAAGAATTCGGGCTAACTTGACAGGACCCGCTCTTCGTGCGACAATGCGCGCAAGAGGGGGCGGGAAAAGGGAACAGGTCCGCAGGGCGATATTCGATCACTGGCGAGGGTGGTATGAGACAGCCTTATCGTAGCGGTTTCACGCTGGTTGAACTCTTGGTGGTCATTGCCATCATCGGCATCCTGGTCGGTTTGCTGCTGCCGGCAGTGCAATCGGCGCGGGAGACGGGCCGACGCGCCCAATGCATGAACAACCTCAAGCAGATCGCCACCGCCTTCCTGCACCATGAACAGGCCCACGAGTTCTTTCCTACGGGTGGATGGGGGCACAATTGGATCGGGGATCCGGATCGCGGATTCGACAAACGCCAGCCGGGTGGCTGGGGTTATACCATCCTCCCGTTCCTGGAGCTGCAAGCCCTCCACGACATTGGCACCGGACAGACCAACAAACAGACCGGCAAGTCGGCCACCAGCGACATTCGTCTGCAACGAATGACCACGGCAATCGCCACCTATATCTGTTCCTCGCGCCGCCGGCTGGCCGTCTTCCCGAACACCGGGGCCTCTCCCGGCGTTAACGACCTCTTCCCGTGCGACCAGCCGCCGCTGCTCTGCACGCGCGGCGATTATGCGGCCAACCTCGGTACAAGCGGCCAGTACTTCAGCATCGGGAATATCGGCTCGAGCCCGGGCTGCTACACGGGCTGCGGAAGCCCGGCGGATACACTCACAGAAGCGCAATGGGACTCGCAGTATGGCATCTACGGCTACGCCGGCATCTGTTTTCGCCGCAGCATGATTACGCCGGGCGACATTACCGACGGCTTGAGCAGCACCTACATGGTCGGTGAAAAGTATCTTGATCCCGATGACTATTATACCGGCACGAGCCAAGGCGACGATCAGTCCGTATACTCCGGGCATGATCGTGATGTGCTGCGCGAAGCCGACACGCCCTACCAAGATCTCATGAGCTACGCGATCGATGCGACTACCCACCAGAACCTGGCCAACCGCGCGGACCAGCAGCCGATTGATTCGAGCAAGCTAGGCTTCTGACGCTGGCTTTGCCAGTCCCTACTTCAGGTCATAGACGATTGCGGTAGTCCTCGCTGCGTTGTCCACGGCCACTTCCATGCCCAGGACCGTTTCGGTGTTATACTTGGCGGGGATATCTTCGCCGCTCTTGGTCACTTCGACGCGGTAGAAGCCGGGGGGAACGCCCGGCAATCCCCCGGGACCGTCCACCGAGAACATGGCCATGCCCGACTGGTCCGTCGTGGCCGTGGCCGGCTTCAGAGCGGTGCCCAGGAAGCTTTCCGGCACCAGGGTCACGGTCGCGCCGGAAAGCGGCTTGCCTTTCCGCAGCACCTTGCAAGCGGTGTTGAGACGGGCGGCCTTGGATGTCTTCCAAGAGGCGATCCGCGCGCTGATCTCCTCGGCGTTGATCTTGCCGTCTCCGTTGGTATCGACCTGCTTCAGGGCGGCCTTCAATCCGGGCACCTTGTCAAGTTCGGCCCCTTCCAGGAAGCCGTCCTTGTTCGAGTCATACAACTCCATTGCCTTTTGAGCGGCGTCGGACGCGATCGCCGGAGGGTACACCCGCGATTGTCCTCCGCCGCAGCCCCAAGCGGCCAGTGCCGAAATCCCCACAACCACCAGCCCTAATCGTGCCATTGCACAACTCCTCATCACAAGCGACTTGTCTGGAAAACGAAGCGAACGCTTGCCGCCTTGGGATCGGCGAAGCAATAGCCTTCCTGCTCTCGAAAGTAGCCACCACGCTCCGCATGATCGATTCCATCTCGCGGAGCGAGATGAGTACGATTACCACAAGCGTCCTTAGAATAGCGGATCGTCGAGGCGGCGTCAAACGGGGGCGTCGTGCTGGTCCAGCACTGAGTTCCGGCTTCCTTCTGGTTTGTTATACAACTATCGTTGTACGTCTGTGGATGGTAGTTGGTACAGTAGCCAGACGCACCAGCGAGAAATTTGCGGCGATTCTCCGTCGCTGGCGCGTTGGGCGGCGTGGCGGGGCGCGGCATAGACGCCGTACCACGGTTGTTCTACAATAGCTTCGATGGTCCACACGTTGTCGCCGCCCCTGGCTGCACACACAAGCCGCCTTCGCCCGCAGATCGACGCAGCCCTGGAGGATTCCCTGGCCACGTTGGCAGGGTGTCCTCGTCGGCTGCAGGAGGCGATGCGTTACAGTCTCTTGGCGCCGGGGAAGCGGCTGCGGCCGATGCTCGCGCTGATGGCGGCGGAGGCCTGTGGGGGAACGATTGCCGCGGCCCTGCCCGCCGCTTGCGCGGTCGAGATGATCCACGCCTATTCGCTGATCCACGACGATCTGCCGGCCATGGATGACGACGATCTGCGTCGGGGCCGACCCACCTGCCACAAGGTGTTCGGCGAAGCGCTGGCGATTTTGGCCGGCGACGGCCTGCTGACGCTGGCCTTCGAGGTATTGGCCACGCGGGTTGCGCCCGCCGAGACGGCCGCCGCCTGTTCGGCCGCGCTGGCGCAAGCCGCCGGCCCGAGCGAACTGGTGGGCGGACAGGCCGACGACGTGGCCGGGCCGGCCGCCGACGGGCAAACCCTGGCCGCGCTGGAGTCGATCCATCATCGCAAGACGGGCGCCATGATCCGCGCCGCGCTCCGCCTGGGCGGACTGACGGCCCGCGGCCACGCCGCGCAACTTGCCGCCTTGGATCAATACGGCCGGCGCCTGGGACTGGCCTTCCAGGTCACCGACGACCTGTTGGATGTCCGCAGCGATGAAATCACCACGGGGAAGCGCGTGGGCAAGGACCGGGCCAAGGGCAAAGTGACCTTTCCCGCCCTGCTGGGAGTCGATGGCAGTGCCGCCTACGCGGCCCGGCTCATTGCCGGGGCCTGTGACGCGCTCGGCCCGCTGGCGCCGCGCGCGTCGGGCCTGGAAACATTGGCCCGCTACGTCTTGCAGAGGGACTGCTGATGGACGCGCTGCTTTCCACGATCCAGTCGCCCCGCGATCTGCTGAAGCTTTCTGCGCGGCAGTTGACGCAATTGGCGGCCGAGATGCGCGAGGCGATCTGCCGTCTGGCCGCCACCCGCACCTCCCACCTGGCCTCGAACCTGGGCGTTGTCGAGCTGACCCTGGCACTGCACACCACCTTCGATTTCAGCCGCGATCACCTGATCTGGGACACGGGGCACCAGGTCTATCCGCATAAACTGGTGACGGGCCGCTATCCGCAGTTCCACACCCTTCGCGCCAAGGGCGGCCTGATGGGTTATCCCAACTCGGCCGAAAGCGCCTACGACCCGTTCATCACCGGTCACGCCGGCTGCAGCGTGGGCACGGCCCTGGGCCTGAAGTGCGGCGACGACCTGCTGCGCGGCGCGGAGGACCGCTATACCGTGGCCGTGATCGGCGACGGCGCCTTCTCCTCCGGCGTGGTGCTGGAGGCCATGAATCACGCCGGCGGACTGAAGAAAAATCTCCTGGTGATCCTCAACGACAACAAAATGTCGATCTGCCCGCGCGTGGGCGGACTGGCCGAATCGCTCGACAAGCTGCGGATGAACTCCCTCTACACGGGCTTGAAGACCGAGATCCAGAAGCTGTTGGTGCGCCTGCCCGTGGTCGGCGATCCGGTGGAGCGGTTCTTGTTCCAGATCAAGGAGGCGGTCAAGGCCGGCTTGCTCGGGGGCATGTTCTTCGAGGACCTGGGCTTCCGCTACATCGGCCCGGTGGACGGGCACAACATTCCCCAGTTGCAGCGCTACCTGGCCAAGGTGCGGCAGTTCCGTGCGCCGGTGCTGCTGCACGTGGTGACGGAAAAAGGCCACGGCTTCCAGCCGGCCGCCGCCGATCCGACGACCTTCCACACCCCGGCGCCGTTCGCCCGCAGCAATGGCGCGGTGATCTCGATGAAGACCAGCGTCGCCGCGTCCTACACGCAGGTCGCCCGGCAGGCGGTGCTGCGGCACATGCGTGCGGACAAGCGGGTCACGGTGATCACCGCCGCCATGTGCCAGGGAACGATGCTCGAGCCGGTCCGCGACGAGTTCGGCGACCGATTCTTCGACGTCGGCATCTGCGAGTCGCACGGCGTGACGCTGGCCGCCGGCCTGGCCAAGGCCGGCATGCGGCCGATCGTCAACATCTACAGCACCTTCCTGCAACGCAGCTACGACCAGATCTTCCAGGAAGTGGCCTTGCAGAATCTCCCCGTCATCTTGCTCCTGGATCGGGCCGGCCTGGTCGGGCCGGATGGACCGACGCACCACGGCGTTTTCGACCTCACCTACCTCCGTCCGCTGCCCAACCTGGTGGTCATGGCGCCGGGCGACGAGGTGGACCTGGAACGCATGATCGATTGGGCTTTGCGCCAGGACTCACCCGTAGCCATCCGCTATCCCAAGACCATTGCCGAGTCGCTCGCGCGGGAGCCGGCGCCCCTGGAACTGGGAACGGCCGAGGTGCTCCGCCGCGGCAGCGACGGCCTGATCCTTGCCTGCGGCACCCTGCTGGGCAATTGCCTGGAGGCAGCCAGCTTGCTGGCCGCCGAGGGGCTGGAACTGGGCGTGATCAACGCCCGCTTCGTCAAGCCGTTGGATCTCGACACGCTTCTGCCGGCCATGGCCGATGCGCCGCTGCTGGTGACGGTCGAGGAAGGGGCTTTGATGGGCGGTTTTGGCGGCGCCGTGCTGGAGGCCGCCGCCGACGCCCACCTGCCTCTGGGGGCCGTCCGTCGGCTCGGCATCCCCGACCGCTTCATCCAGCACGGCAGCCGTGCCGAACTGCTGGCCGATCTGGGACTGGATTGTCAGGGAATTGCCCAGGTTTGCCGACTGTTGGCCCGGAAGGCGCTGGTTACGCCGGCATTACCGCAGATCGATGCTGGGATGACGGATGAACGATGAACGGCGAGACCCGCGAGGCCCGGGGAAACTGGCGGCCGCCTCCGCACTGTGCCTTCATCCTGCATCCTTCCTCCTTGCCACGTGGACCATTCTCCGCATCAGCATCCAAGAGCGGCTGGTCTATCGGGCCGATTTTGCCCTGGGAACACTGATGCGCTTCCTGCCCATCGTGACCCAGATATTCCTCTGGCGCGCCATTTTTTCGGCCATGCCAGCGCCCGCCGCCGGCGACGCGCACATCGCCGGCTACTCCTACGACGATTTCATCGCCTACTACCTGCTGACGACCATCAGCCGGGCGTTTTCCAGCATGCCGGGCCTGGCCTCGGGAATCGCCCGCTCCATCCGCGACGGCACCGTCAAGAAGTATCTCATCCAGCCGATCGACATGCTCGCGTTTCTGATGCTCAACCGCGTGGCCCACAAATTGGTGTACTATACGGTCGGCCTGGCGCCGTTCGCGCTGGTGTTTTACTTGTGCCGCAGCTATTTCCCCGGCTGGTGCGATGCGCCCACCATGCTGGCCTTCCTGGCCTCGCTGGCCATGTCCTTCCTGCTGGGCTTCTTCATGGAGGCCACCATCGGCATGATCGGCTTCTGGTTCCTGGAGGTCAGTTCGCTGTTGTTCGTGTTCATGCTCTTTTCCTTCTTCCTCTCCGGCCACATGTTTCCCATCGACATGCTGCCGGGCGGTTGGGGTCAACTGGTGAAGCTGATCCCGCTTCAGTACCTGGCTTATTTCCCGGCCGCCGTTTTTTTGGGCAAGGTCACGGGACCGGACCTGCTTTGGGGGCTGGCCGTACAATTGGGCTGGGTGGTGTTCTTCATCGTGGCCGCCCGCACCGCCTTCCATTACGGCGTGCGGCACTACAGCGGTTTCGGAGGGTGACGACGGTGCCGCGCCGAGATGTTCATCCCTCGTATCTCCGCGTGCTGGCCACGTTCGTGCGCAACAGCCTGATCCGCGACATGACTTTCCGCGGCAACTTCCTCATCGACCTCTTTACCTCGATGGCCTGGGTGGCCATCAACCTGGCCTTCTACCTGTTGATCTTTCAATACACTTCGTCCATCGGCCGCGACACCGGCTGGGGCAAGTACCAGTTCTTCCTCTTCTTTTCCACGGGGCTGATGATCAACAGCCTGATCCAGACGTTCTTCATGACCAACGCCGACGAGTTCAGCGAGCTGATCCGCACCGGGGAGCTGGATTTCGTGCTCGTCAAACCGATCGATGCCCAGTTCGTCGTGTCGCTGCGGCGGATCGATTGGTCCTCGCTGGGGAATTTCGCGGTGGGATTGGTGCTGATGGCCTGGTCGCTGTGGCACGTTTCCTTTCGGCCCGGGCCGCTGGCGGTGTTGCTGTATCCCTTCTATGTCCTGTGCGGCGCGGCGATTTACTACAGCCTGATGATTGCCATGGCCTCGGCGAGCGTGTGGATGGGCCGGAACCTGACGCTCTTGGACTTCTGGTTCTACATCACCAATTTCTCCCGCTATCCGATGGAGATTTATCGCGGCCCGATCGGCACGCCCTTGCGGCGGTTGTTTACGTTCTGCATTCCGGTGTTGATCGTGGTCAACGTGCCGGCCCGGCTCCTGGTACGGCCGTTGTATCCGCAAACACTGGAAGACGGCCTGTTGCCGGCGGTCGCCCTGGCGGCCACGTTGGGCAGTCTCGGCGTTTCCCGCTGGCTCTTTCAGCGGGCGCTGATGAGTTATCGCAGCGCCAGTAGTTAGATAAGCCATGAAACTCGCCTTCAGTTCCAACGCCTACACCCATTTCTCGATCGAAGACACGATCGCGCGGATCGCCGGCCTGGGCTACGCCGGGCTGGAACTGCTGGCCGACGTGCCGCATGCCTGGCCGGCCGGGTTGTTGCCCGAGCGCAAGCGGGCCATCCGCGCCTGCCTGGAAGAGCATGGCCTCGCGATCGCCAACGTCAACGCCTTCATGATGAACGCCGTGGCCGATCCGCGGCAGCCCTATTGGCATCCCTCCTGGATCGAGCCCGATCCGCACTATCGAGCCATCCGCCGCGAGCACACCAAGCGGGCCCTGGCCCTGGCCAAGGAACTGGGCGCGGCCTCCATCCAGACCGAGCCGGGCGGACCGCCTTCGCCCGGCCAAAGCCGCCGCGCCGCGCTGGACCTGTTCTACGAAGAGCTGATGCCGTGCGTCGAACTGGCCCAGCGGCTGGAGGTGTTCTTGTTGATCGAGCCGGAGCCGGGCCTGCTCATCGAGCGCTTCCGGCAATACCTGGAGTTTGCCGCCCGGGTCGATTCGCCCTGGCTGGGGTTGAACTTCGACATCGGCCACGCCTATTGCGTGGGCGAGGAACCGCAGCAGTGGATCGCGCGGATGGCGCCGCACACGAGGCATTACCATATCGAAGACATCGCCGCCACACGCGCGCATCGCCACCTGGTTCCCGGCGAGGGGGCGATTGACTTCCCCGCCGTTTTGCGGGAAATTACCAACAGCGGCTATCAGGGTTTCGTCACCGTCGAGCTTTATCCGTATATCGACGATCCCGACGCCGCGGGGGCCACGGCAAAGCGCGTTCTGGAGAAGGCAGAAGCAACCCATGTCCAACGGCAATGAAGTCGACGCAGTTTCGCCCCTGCGCAACTACCTCGAATTGCTAAGGCTGCCGAACATCTTCACGGCCATGGCCGACGTGGCCATGGGCTTCTTGTTCGTCCAGCAGTCGGGCCAACCGGGGCAAGACGATTTCCCCGGCCAGTTCCAGCCGGCCGACGCCTGGGTGCTGGGACTGCTGGTGATGGCGTCCAGTATGCTTTATGCTGCGGGCGTGGTGCTCAACGACGTGTTCGACATGGAGTTGGATCGGCAGCAACGGCCCGAGCGGCCGTTGCCCTCCGGACGTATTTCCCTCCGCGCCGCCCGCTGGTTGGGCTGGGAACTGCTCCTGCTGGGAATCATCCTGCCCTGCGGCGTGGCCGTGGTGCTGCGTCAGCCGCGGACGGCCGTAGTCGTCACGCTGCTGGCCCTGGCGATCGTCCTGTACAACGCCGTGTTGAAGCGGACGGTGCTCGGACCGCTGGCGATGGGAGGGTGCCGCATGCTCAACGTTCTATTGGGCATGAGCGTACTGTTGGGAACGTGGCAGGCCGAGCATTGGCTGGTGTCGGCGGCCGTGGGCGTATACATCGTCGGCGTCACCTGGCTGGCCCGCAGCGAAGACCAGCAAAGCGACGCCCGGCAACTGGCTGCCGCCACGGCCGTGATGATGGCCGGCGTGGCCCTGTTGGCCTGGCTGCCGCGCTGGAGCGAGAACCTCGTGCCACTGCTCGTGATCGAACCGCAGCGATGGTACATCCTCATGGCCCTGCTGGGCGGGATGATCGCCTGGCGCTGCCTGTGGGCGATTGCCGAGCCGGCGCCCGGCCGGGTGCAAACGGCCGTGGCCCATGCCATCATGTCGCTGGTGATCCTCGACGCGGCCGCCTGCTACGCGGTCCGCGGCACGTACTGGGCCATCGTCATCCTGCTGTTGCTGCTGCCGGCCACATTCCTGGGCCGCTGGATCCAGAGCACGTGAACATCGGCTACAACACCAACGGCTTTGCCCATCACGATCTGTTCGACGCGGTCGCGCTGTTGGCCGAGATCGGCTACCGCGGCGTGGCCGTCACCATCGATCACACGGCCTTGCCGCCCTACGCCAGTTACGCGTCGCAACGCACCAAACGCCTGCGGCGCCGCCTGGAACAACTGGGCCTCCGCTCGGTGATCGAGACCGGGGCCCGCTTCCTGCTCAATCCGCGGCACAAGCACGAGCCGACGTTGGTCAGCCGCGACCCGGCCGGCCGGGCGCGGCGACTGGACTTCTACAAGTACGCCGTCGATTGCGCCGCCGAATTGCACAGCGATTGCGTTTCCCTCTGGTCGGGGGCTTTGCCGGCGGATGTCTCGGCCGAGCAGGCGTGGCCCTGGCTGGTGGAAGGGCTCGGGCAGACGCTCGACTATGCCGCCGCGCGCGGCGTTACGGTGGCACTGGAGCCCGAGCCGGGAATGCTCGTCGATCGCACGCCCGGCTTCGAGAACCTGACGGCGCAGCTCGGCCGGTCGGACCTTGGCTTGACGCTCGACATCGGGCATTTGCACTGCCAGGGCGAGCTGCCCATCGCGGCGGTCATCCGGCAGTGGGGCGGGCGCTTGGTAAATGTTCACGTCGAGGACATGCGCGCCGGGCGGCATGAGCACCTGATGTTCGGCGAAGGGGAGATCGACTTTCCGCCCGTATTCCGCGCCTTGGCCGAGGCCCGGTACGGCGGCGGCGTGTACGTGGAACTCAGCCGGCACAGCCACCAGGCGCCGGAGACGGCCCGCCGCGCGTTTGAGTTCCTGTCGCCGATGGCGGAGTAACGCAGAAAGGTCCAAGTCATGCGCACGCAACTCGTACTACTTTCCATACCGGGCCTGCGCGAAAAAGACGTGGCGGTGATGAAGAACCTCCGCGAAATGACGGCCGCCGGACAGATCGCCGACCTGGTGCCCGGTTTCCCCTGCCTCACTTGCCCGGTCCAGGCGAACATGACCACCGGCCGCCCGCCCGCTGAGCACGGCGTGGTGGCCAACGGCTTCTATTGGCCCGCGCGGCGGGAAGTGGAAATGTGGACCTCGCCCAACGAGTGCATCGAGCGTCCGCAGATCTGGGACCTTCTGTCGCACGCCCGGGGCGAAATCACCTCGGCCGTCTGGTTCCCCTTGCACAGCCGGGGCTGCGAGGCGGATTACGTCTGCACGCCCGCGCCGATCCATAACCCAGACGGCTCGGAATCGCTGTGGTGCTACACGCGCCCGATCGAGCTCTACGGCACGCTGCGCGAAGAGCTGGGCGACTTCCCCTTGCGGCACTTCTGGGGGCCGCTGGCCAACATCCGCTCGACGGCCTGGATCGCCGCCTCGGCCGTGGCCGCCGCCAAGCAATTCCGCCCCGATTTCTTCTACATCTATCTGCCGCACCTCGACTATGCGGCCCAACGCAGCGGCCCGGACAGCCCGGCCGCCGATGCAGCCGTCGCCGAACTGGACGACCTGCTGGGCCGGCTGGCCGAGGCCTTCGCCGCGCTCTACGGCAAGGAACTGCTCTGGCTGGTGGCCGGCGAATATGCAATTACGCCGGTCGACCACGTCGCCTATCCCAACCGCGTGCTCCGCCAGGCGGGACTGCTGAGTGTTCGTGAAGAGGCGGACGGCGAGCATCTCGACTTGGCGGCCAGTCGGGCCTGGGCCCTGGCCGATCACCAACTCGCGCACGTCTTCGTGGCCGATGGCGATGAGCAACTGGCCGCCCGAGTCGCCGCACTGTTTCGCGATCAGCCGGGCATCGCCGAAGTCCTCGTGGGGCCCCAGCGCGGACGCTATGCCTTGGAGCACCCGCGCAGTGGCGACGTGATCCTGATCTCCGCACCGCGGAGTTGGCAAGCCTACTACTGGTGGCGCGCCGACGATCGGGCCCCGGCCTTCGCCCGCGCGGTCGACATCCACCGCAAGCCGGGCTACGATCCGCTGGAATTGCACTTCGATCCGGCCGCCAAGAGCATTCCCCTGGACTGCGGACTGGTGCGCGGGTCGCACGGCGCCCCGGCCGTCGATCGGGCCCAGCGGACGGTGCTGCTGGCCTCGCGGCCGATCCTGCCCACCGCCGCCACGCTGGCTGATACCGATGTCTTCGGCATCGTGCTGGAGCAGTTCGGCTTGAAACCATGAACGATACCGCTCTTTCGCTCATGCAATCGGCGCCCGGCCCCTACGCCACGATCGACGGTCGGCGGTACCTGTACTTCGTGGGCACCGGCTACCTGGGCTTGCAAAACCATCCGGAAGTGCTTCGCGCGGCCATCGAAGCGCTTCAGCGTTACGGTGTGGGCAGTGCCACGAGCCGGGCCGGCTTCGGCACCACGCAGGCCACGCTCGACGTGGAACGCCGCGCGGCCGAGCTGTACCAGGCCGGCGACGCCTTCTATTTCCCCTCGGGATACGCCGCCCCGAGCATCCTCGCCGCGGCGCTGGCCGACTGCTGCGATGCGATGTTCGTCGATGAGTGGTCGCATTATTGCGTGACGGAAGCGGCGCGGCAGTCCGGCCGGCCCGTGTTCTGTTTCCGGCATTGCGATCCGGACGATCTGGCGTCCAGCCTGCGGCGGAATCTCCGGCCCGGGCAGCGGCCGTTGGTGGCCAGCGACGGCGTTTTTGCCGCACGGGGCTCGGTGGCGCCGGCGGCGGAGTACGAACTCCGCTTGCGCAACTATGCCGGCAGCGCCCTTGTGCTCGACGACGCCCATGCCCTGGGCGTGCTGGGGGCCAATGGTCGCGGCACGCTGGAACACGCCGGCCTGACCGCTTCAATCGGCAGCGACGCCGACGGCGATGGCCCGCGACTGTTCCTGTGCGGCACACTGAGCAAGGCCGTGGGCGGCTACGGCGGCATTATTCCGGGCCCGCGGCGTTTCATCCAACGGCTGAAACGCTCCTCGCACTGGTTCGACGGCGCCAGCCCCATGCCAACGGCCATTGCGGCAGCCACGGCCCGGGCGCTGGAGTTGATCGCCGCGCAACCCGCGCTGCGCACGGCGCTATGGGCCAACGTCGAGTTGCTCAAGAGCGGCCTCGGCCGGCTCGGGCTGGCGGTTGACGCCACGCCTGTTCCCATCGTGTGCCTCAGCCTGGGCAGTGCCGCAGCCATGCGCCGCATCCAGCACGATCTCGGCCAACGCGGCATCTTGCTGGCCTACATGCCGGCCTACGCCGGGCTTG
>JBEKZQ010000207.1:0-10749 GCA_049509675.1 Thermoguttaceae bacterium
CCGATCACCATCGGACGACTGATTCTGCGGCTGAACCAGGCGCTGGACGAGTCGCTGGTGGTCATCGCCGACGTGGGCGACAGCCTGTTCGCCTCCAGCGACCTGGTGATCCATCGGCAGACCGAGTTCCTCAGCCCGGCCTATTACACGTCGATGGGATTCGCCGTTCCCGCGGCCTTGGGCGTGATGGTGGCCCGACCCGAGCTGCGGCCGATCGTGCTGGTGGGCGACGGGGCGTTCCAAATGACCGGCATGGAGCTGTCCTCGGCCGTCCGCTACGGTTTCTGCCCCATCGTCATCGTGTTGGACAACGGGGGCTACGGTACGGAGCGGTTGTTGCACCCGGGTGAACATCGCTTCAACGACGTGCAGCCGTGGCAGTACCACAAGCTGCCCGAGGTCCTGGGCGGCGGCAGCGGATACGAGGTTCGCACCGAAGGCGATTTCGATCGGGCCCTCCGCGCCGCCCTGGCCGACACGACCGGCCCGAGTCTGATGCACGTACACCTGGATCGCAACGACTACAGCACGGCGCTCACGCGGCTGGCCAAACGCCTGGCGCGACAAGTGTGATGCATATGATCAATACGGCCGGTAGACCCCGGGCACGGCGATGGCGTAGTTGCCGTTCTTGTCGGGCATCAGCGGCGGATCGACGTCCCAGGCGAGCTTCTCGGGCATGTCGCTGGTGCCCTTGGCGACGGCGTCGTCCCAGCGGACGAGCTGGCCCGAGTAGGTCGCCATGCGTCCCAGCACGGCGGTGAAGCTGCTGGTGGCCCCGTGCCAGCCCTCGTTATAGGCCGTGTTGTTGCGGATGGCCTGCAACAGATCGTAATGCTCCTGGTCGTAGGGATTGCCGAACTTCAGCTTGGGGCCGCGACCATACGGCCCGGTCACGCCCTTGGTGCCGTGAATGGTCTCGCTGACGCCGCCCCAGGTGTTTGGGATATGGCGGCACTGGCTGTACATCTTCGTCCCGTCCTTGTAGGTGAACTCGACGAAGTGATTGTCGAAGATCTGGCCCATACCCTTCTTGGGGTCGCGTCCGACATAGCGCAGGATGCACGAGCCCATGCCGTTGGCCTCGGCGGGATGATCTCCCTTGACCCAGTTGCCCACGTCCAGGTTGTGGACGTGTTGCTCGCAGATGTTGTCGCCGGAGAGCCAAACGAAGTGGTACCAGTTGTGGACCTGGTACTGCAACTCGGTCATGGAGGGGTTGCGATCGCGGAACCAGATGCCGTCGCCGTTCCAGTAGACGCGGGAGAAGACAAAGGCGCCGATTTTGCCGTCCTGCAACTCCTTGACGCCGCCGAGGTAGCCCGCGTCGTGGCGGCGCTGCAGGCCGACGCCCACCTTCAACCCCTTCTCGTCGGCCAGTTTGTTGGCCGCCATGAGCTTGCGGAAGCCGGGGGCATCGGTGCAACAGGGTTTTTCCATGAAGACGTGCTTGCCGGCCTTGATGGCCGCCTCGTACTGCATGGGGCGGAAGCCGGGCGGCGTGGCCAACAGCACCAGGTCGACGCCGCAATCGATGGCCTTCTGATAGGCATCCAGGCCGACGAAGACGTGGTCTGCGGGAATCTCGGCCTGACCCTTGGCGCCCCAGTCCCGATTCAGCCGGGCGGCGGCGCCTTTGGCCTGGCCTTCGAAGGCGTCGGCGACGGCCACGATCTTGACGTTCGCATCGGCGGTAAGGCAGTTGTCGGCGGCGCCGTTGCCGCGGCCGCCGCAGCCGATCAGGGCCGCCTTGATGCGATCCGATCCCGCCGCGTGCGCCGTGCGGCCGATCGTCAGGCTGCCGGCCAGCGCCAGGCCCGCGGCCGTGGCCGTCGAGCCCTTCAAGAAATCCCGCCGTGATGATGTCTGCCTGTTGCTCATGCTATGTACCTTTGAGAAAAAGGGAAGGGAATTCGGGTTCTGTCGGATCACAAATCGTAGCAGGCACACTCCGTGTGCCGTCCGCAAAGCTACGGCACACCGACCATGCTTCGCATGGTGCCCGGTGCCTGCTACTTTGAAATAGCCTCACTCCTTGCCGGCCTGGGCCTCCTTGTAGTCCTTCAGTTGTTGCAACTGGTTGTCGTCCAGGTCGTAACGCTTGGCTTCCGCGGGCGTGGGCACGCGCAACGGCCGCACGACGCGAAAACCGACGAAGTTCGCGTCGGTCAAGTACCAGATGCTTTGCGGGATCTGCGGGTCCTGCTTCTTCCAATCCTTGGTCGAGGCGGTGCGGGCGGCGCTGCGGCACTTCTCGGCGTCGTCGTCCCAGGAGCCGCCGCGCACCACCCGCCCGTACTCGGTGCTCGCCGCGACCAGCGGGTTGTCGGCCTTCTTGCCGGCGAATTTCGGGTAGCCGTCGGCCGTATATTGATCGAGCGTCCATTCGGCCACGTTGCCGTGCATGTCGCAGAGCCCCCAGGCATTGGGCTTCTTCTGGCCGACCTTATGATATTTCTCCTCGCTATTGCCGTAGAACCAGGCGTAATCGCCCAGCTTCTTTGGGTCGCTGCCGAACGAGTAGGCCGTGCTCGTGCCCGCGCGGCAGGCATATTCCCATTCCGCCTCGGTAGGTAGACGGTAATAACGGCCGGTCTTGGCCGACAGCCATTTGCAATACATCTTCGCGGCCAACTGCGTCATGCAGACCGCCGGATATCCTTCCTTGCCCATGCCGAAGGTCATGTCGGCGTAGGGCTTGGTGGGGCGTGCGACCGCATCGACCAGCACGTCGCGCTCGGTGGAGGCGATGTTCTTCATCTTGCGGCGCTGGATGTCCAAACCGAGTCCCCACAGTTCGTACTCGTCCCAGGTGATTTCGTGTTTCTCCATCCAGAACGGCTCGATGGCGACCTCGTGCGTCGGGCCCTCGTCGGCCTGATGACCTTTCTCGCCCTTCGGGCTCCCCATCAGGAACTTGCCCCCGGGGATCGGCAGCATGTCGAACTTCACGTCGGTGCCCGGGATCGGCTCGGTATACGGCTTCATCGCCCGGGGAGTTGCGGCGTTGGCCTCCGCGATTTCGACGACCGGTTTCGGCAGCCAGGCGGTGGTGGGCGTTTCGGTGGCAGCGGAAAGCAGCGGTCCGCTCTTGCCGCTGGCCGGTTCGGCGGCCAGGGCTGGGGCGACGCCCGCGACGGCCAACGCAATTGCCGCGGCCAAAATGAAAATCCAAGGCAGGGACGGTTGCACCGCGCGGCGGTTGCAAAGTACGCTGGTCATAGAAGAACCTCTCGTCAGGAGTGACAGGTTGGAAGGCCGGAGTTAGAAGTAGAGGTTGTAGGCGTCCGCTATCTCCTAGCTGTTGGCACGCAATGCGGAGGGAGTCTCAATGGCAGGGTTGTGGATCGTGTGGTTGTGGTCGGCGGGTGGGCTGGCCGCTGGGCACAACTCGCCGGCATTGGTCCGGTTCGAGTTTACCCAGGTGGAAATGGCCGTGCCGTTCAAGCTCGTATTGTACGCTCCCGACGCGGCCGCCGCAACCAGCGCCGCCAGGGCTGCCTTTGCCCGCGTCCACGCCCTGAATGCGATCATGAGCGATTACGATCCCGAGAGCGAGTTGAACCGCTTGTGCCGTACTTCTGGCGAGGGGAAGGCGGTGCCGGTCAGCGACGATCTCTGGAAGGTATTGGCCCATGCGGAAGCCTTGTCCGCACGCTGCGAAGGGGCGTTCGACGTAACGGTTGGGCCGGTGGTTCGGCTCTGGCGGCGGGCCAGACGCCGTGGGGAGCTTCCTCCGCCGGAAGACCTGAATGCGGCCCGCGCGCTCGTCGGTTATCGGCTGGTGCGACTCGATCCCCAACGGCACGCGGTGGAATTGCTCAAACCGGGCATGCGCCTGGACTTGGGCGGAATTGCCAAAGGCTATGCGACGGAAGAAGCCTTGCGGGCGTTAAACAAGGCCGGCATCTCGCGGGCCCTGGTCGATGCGGGCGGCGACCTGCGGCTGGGCGATCCGCCACCGGACGCCGCGGGCTGGAAGGTCGGCCTCACGCCCCTGGACAACATCCGCCGGCCCACGAGCTACCTGGTGTTGGCCAACGTGGCCGTTTCCACCTCCGGCGACGCGATCCAGTTCGTCGAAATCGGCGGACGGTGGTACTCGCACATCGTCGATCCGCGCACCGGCATGGGTCTGACCGATCGCAGCCGCGTGACGGTCGTGGCTCCCGACGGCATGGTCGCCGACGGGCTGACCAAGGCCGTGGTGGTGTTGGGGCCCGAGAAGGGACTGAAACTGATCGACGAAACGCCGTACGCCGCCGCCTTCTTGACGCGGGTGCCGGAGGGCAAGATCCAGAGCTACCCGTCGAAGCGCTGGAAGTCCCTGGCGGAAGAAAGGGTGACGGGCGAGTGAAGAGGAACGCAGTGAGTGCTTGACGCCATCCATAAGTGGGGATAACATTCACCCATGTCGAAACGTCTCCAGCGAGGGCCCATGTTGCCCGGTTTCGAGCCTGAAACGCCGAGCCCGCTGGCCGTCGAGCCCCCAGCCGCTATTGAGCCGCCGGGCGCGATCGAACTGCCGGCGCCGAGCCCCCCTCCGGCGAGCCTGGCCGGGCAGACGGTGTGGCTGGTCGATGCACACTCGCTGATCCACCAGAGGTTCCACGCCTTGCCGGAAATGACCAGCCCGCGCGGCGAGCCGGTGGCGGCGGTCTACGGGTTCACGCAAGATCTGCTCTACTTGTTGGAGTCGAAGCGGCCGGACTTCTTGTTCTCGGTGTTCGACATGCCGGGCAAGACATTCCGTCACGGGCTCTACGAGGCGTACAAGGCGGGTCGGCCCGCGATGGACGTGGACCTCGTACCCCAGATCGCCGCGATCCGCCGCGTGGTCGACGCCTTGGGAATCCCGGCCCTTGGCCTGGCCACCTTCGAGGCCGACGACATCCTTGCCACGGTGGCGCGGATTACCGAGGAGTTGGGCGGGCATTGCGTCATCGTCACCGGCGACAAGGATTGCCGCCAGTTGCTCAGCGATCGGGTCAAGTTGTACAACATTCGCAAGGACGAGGTCTTCGATCGCCAATCGCTCAAGGAGCACTGGGGGATTAGTCCGCAGCAGGTGGTTGATTTCCAGGCCCTGGTGGGCGACGCCAGCGACAACGTGCCGGGCGTGCCGCAGATCGGACCCAAGTTCGCCCGGCAGTTGCTGGAAAAATACGGCACGCTGGACGAGGTGCTCGACCACGCCGCGGAAGTCTCCGGCACGACCCGCCGCGAGAACCTGGTCAAGTATCGCCAACAGGCGCTGTTGAGCCGGCAGTTGGTCCGCCTGGACGCACATGTGCCCATCGTCGTCGATTGGAAGGCCGCGCGACTGGACGGTTCCGACCCGGCCCGGGCGCTGGCGCTATTTGAGGAATTCGGCTTTCGCAAGCTGGGGCGGCAGCTCTCCAAATTGAAGGCGGCGCCAAGCGCGCCGGCGGCCCCTCTGCCGCCGGCCGCCCCTTCCACGGCGGCCAAACCGACCTACCGGACCATCGACACGCCCGAAGCCCTGGCCGCCTTCGTGCTGGAACTCCAGCGGCAACGCTGCATCTCGGTCGATACGGAAACTACCAACATCTGGCCGCGCTGGGCGGAGCTGGTCGGAATGTCGTTCTCCTGGAACGAGCACGAAGCCTGGTACCTGCCGTTGCGGGCTCCGGCAGGGCAACCGTGCCTGGAGCCGCACGCCGCCCTGTCGGCAGTGCGCGGCGTACTGGAAAACCGGACAATCGAAAAGATCGGCCAGAACCTGAAGTACGACATGATCGTGCTCCGCGGCGCCGGGATCGAACTCGCGGGCGCAACCTTCGACACCATGGTCGCCAGCTATCTGCTCGACGCGGGCCAACGCAATCACAACCTCGACGAATTGGCCAAGCGCTATCTGAACCATGCCACGATCAAGATCGAAGAGCTGATCGGCAGCGGCAAGAACCAGAAGCGGATGGACGAAGTGGACGTGCCGCAGGTGGCCGATTATGCGGGCGAGGACGCACTGTTGCCCGTGCGGCTGCGGCCGATCCTGGACCGCGGCCTCAGCGCGGCGAATCTGCAGGAGTTGTTCACGAAGCTGGAGATGCCGCTAGTCGACGTGCTGGTCGAATTGGAATACAACGGGATCAAGGTGGACGTGCCGCGGCTGGCCGAATTGAGTCGCCGCTACGGCGAGCAGATGATCATTCTCGAGCGCGAGATCCACCAACTGGCCGGCCATCCGTTTAACATCGCCTCGCCCAAGCAGTTGCAAAAGGTGCTGTTCGAAGAGCAGAAGCTGCCCGTGATGAAGCGGACGGCGAAAACCGGACCGAGCACCGACGCGGACGTGCTGGAGGCCCTGGCCCTCTTGCACCAGTTGCCGGCGAAGATCGTCGAGTACCGCCAGTACGCCAAGCTCAAGGGCACGTACGTCGATGCCCTGCCGCACATGGTCCACCCGGCGACCGGCCGCGTTCACGCCTCGTTCCACCAGGCGGTGACGGCCACGGGCCGGCTCAGCTCGAGCGATCCCAATTTGCAGAACATTCCCGTGCGAACGGAGGAAGGCCGCGACATCCGCTCGGCGTTCGTGCCCGGCCGGGAAGGCTGGCTGTTGCTGGCGGCCGACTATTCGCAGATCGAGTTGCGGGTCTTGGCGCATTACTCGGGCGACGAGCGACTGTGCGCGGCCTTCGCGCGCGATGAGGACATCCACGCCCGGGTCGCCAGCCAGGTCAACAACGTGTCGCTGGAGGAGGTGACGCCGCAGATGCGCCGCCAGGCGAAAGTGGTCAATTTCGGCGTGATCTACGGCCAGAGCGCCACGGGGCTGGCGCGCGGGTTGGGGATCGACCGCGACACGGCGGCCCGCTTCATCGACGGCTACTTCCAGACCTACCCGGGCATCGAGCAGTTCCTGGTGCGTTCGCTGGCCGAATGCCGCGCGCGGGGGTACGTGAGCACGATCCTGGGGCGGCGGCGCGCGATCCAGGGGGTCCGCGCCGAGGCCGGCCGCAACCGGAACCTGGCCGAGCGGACCGCCGTGAACACGATCATTCAAGGCTCGGCCGCCGATCTGATCAAGCTGGCCATGCTGGCGATCTATCATCGTCTGCGGCGGGAAGGGCTTCAGTCGCGGATGTTGCTGCAGATCCACGACGAGTTGATTTTCGAGGCGCCGGCCGCGGAACTCGACCACCTGGCCCGGCTGGTGCGCGCCGAGATGGTCGGCGTGCGCCAGTTATGCGTGCCGTTGAAGGTGGACCTGAAAGCCGGGCCGAATTGGGCGGATGCAAAGCCGCTGCACTTGTAGGGTGGACTTTAGTCCACCGCGGGCGGACTAAGAGGATATGTGTGCAGAAGTGAGGCGTCAGCGATGCACATTATTGGAATCTTGGGTGGAGTGGCCAGCGGCAAGAGCCTGATCGCCCGGCAATTGGCCGAACTGGGGGCGGGCGTGCTGGACGCCGACCGGGCCGGACATGACGTTTTGCGGCTGGCTCACATTGTCGGCGCGGCCCGCCAACGTTGGGGGGATGCCGTGGTCGGCGCCGACGGGCTCATCAATCGCAAACAATTGGCACGTATCGTGTTTGCCCCTCCCCCCCAAGGTCCCAAGGAACGGACATTTTTGGAACACTTGACGCACCCGGAGATCGGCCGCACGCTCCAGCAGCAGGCCCAGAGCATGGCGACGGCGGGCACGGCAGTGGCCGTGCTGGACGCCGCGTTGATTCTCGAAGCCGCTTGGGATAGACTATGTGAAGCGTTTATCTTTGTCGACGCGCCGCGTCCGGCGCGGTTGGCGCGCGCACGGGCGCGCGGGTGGAGCGACGACGATTTTGCGGCCCGCGAGGGCGCGCAGGAATCGCTGGACTTCAAGCGCGGCCGGGCCGATGTGATAATAGACAACTCCGGGTCTCCGGACTATACTCGATCTCAAGTCGAGCGTTATTGGCAGTCCCTCGTCGGGTAGCATTCCTGTCGCGAAGATGTTTCGATCCCACCGCTGGCGCCTTCCGTGCGCCGGCTTCGAGTTCCCCCGTTCAGGAGTTCCATCGCCATGAACCGCGCCCAGGACGCCCAGCCTGAATTCGACGATCCTGAAGACCGTTCGCTCGTCGACGCCACGCAGCCCGACAGCACTCCCGACGACTACGACTTCGACGAGGAGCCGCTCTCGCTGGCCGAAGAGATCGCCTCCGAAGGCGGCCTGCTAAAGGACGAAATCCACGATCGCTACGAGCAGATCAAGCAGTCCGGCGATACGCACATCGCCGAGTTGCAGCGGATGTCGATGGCCGAGTTGATCGAGGAAGCCCGCAAGGAAAACGTCAGCGAATATGCCGGGATCAAGAAACAGGACCTGATCTTCAAAATCCTCAAGGAACGGGTGAAGCTCAACGGGCTGATGTACGGCGAAGGCACCCTGGAGGTGCTGCCCGACGGCTTCGGCTTTCTCCGCAGCCCCGACTACCATTACCTTTCCTGCCCCGACGACATTTACGTTTCGCCCAGCCAGATCCGCCGTTTCGGGCTGAAGACGGGCGCCACCGTCTCCGGCCAGATCCGCCCGCCCAAGGAGAACGAGCGGTACTTCGCCCTGCTGCGGGTGGAAGCGATCAATTACCAGGACCCGAACCTGCTCTCGGCGAAGGTTTCCTTCGACGACCTCACGCCCCTGCACCCCGACGAACGGATCCGCATGGAGTGCGCGGCCGAGGAGATCAGCATGCGGGTGGTCGATTTGATCGTGCCCATCGGCTTCGGCCAGCGCGGCCTGATCGTCAGCCCGCCCCGGGCAGGCAAGACCATCCTCATGCAGAAGATGGCCAAGGCGGCCCTGGCGAACTATCCCGATCTGTACGTCTTCATGCTCCTCATCGACGAGCGCCCGGAAGAAGTAACCGACATGGAGCGGCAGGTCAAGGGCACCAACTGCGAGGTGATCAGCTCCACCTTCGACGAACCGGCGGCGCGGCACATCCAGGTCTCCGAGATGGTGCTGGAAAAGGCCAAGCGGATGGTCGAGTACGGCTACAACGTGCTGATCTTCCTGGACTCGATCACCCGCCTGGCCCGCGCCTGGAACAGCGAATGCCCCAATTCCGGCAAAATCCTCTCCGGCGGCGTCGACGCCAACGCCCTGCAACGGCCCAAACGCTTCTTCGGCTCGGCCCGCAAGGTCGAGGAAGGCGGCTCGCTGACGATCATCGGCACCGCCCTGGTCGATACGGGCAGCCGCATGGACGAAGTCATCTTCGAGGAATTCAAAGGCACCGGCAACCAGGAGATCGTGCTGGACCGAAAACTGGTCGATCGGCGCATCTGGCCGGCCATCGACATCAACCGCAGCGGCACGCGGAAGGAAGAAATGTTGTTGGATCCCGAGGAGTACCGCCGCATCTGCATCCTCCGCCGCGTGGTCACTGACATGAACGCCCCCGACGCCATGGAACTGCTGGTCACGCGGCTGCAAAAGACCAAGAGCAACGCCGAATTCCTCATGAGCATGAACATGAAGATGTAATACTCCCCTCGCCCCTCGCGGGAGAGGGGTCGGGGGTGAGGGGGAAATGGGCGGGGAAACGATGCAAACCAAATAATACGGATCGTATCATGACGGACCGTTCACACTATAACGAATACCGAGGCACTACCGCCGTTTGCCGGGGCCGCTTCGCCATCGTGGTGTCGCGCTTCAACGAATCGATCACCGCCCGGCTGCTCGAAGGAGCGGTCCGGACGCTCACGGCCCATGGCGTGCCGGAAGGGCAGATCGACGTGGCCTGGGTGCCGGGCGCCTTCGAGATCCCGACCGTGGCGGCGCGGATGGCCGCCGCCGGACGTTACGTGGCCGTAATCTGCCTGGGCGCCGTCATTCGCGGCGAAACCAGCCACGATCAGCACATCAACCGCGCGGTGAGCCTGGCCCTGGCCCAGCTCGGCGCCCGGCATTGCTTGCCCGTGCTCTTCGGCGTGTTGACCTGCAACACGCTGCAGCAGGCGATCGAGCGCAGCGGCGGTTCGGCGGCCACCAGCGGCAAGGACCAGTCGCAGGCGCGGATCGGCAACAAGGGTGTCGATTGCGCCGAGGCCGCCTTGGAAATGGTCGATCTCCTGGCCCGGCTGCCCTCTTGAAGCAGGGTCGTTAAGGCAGGGAGGCGAATCACGAAAACCCGAAAGAGCGAAAGCCCGAAAGGAAGGAAGAGCGCGTAGGGGTCGACGAGTACCGACCGGGCACCGCGCGTAGCATGGTCGGCGAGCCCCACCAACTGAAAACTGAGAACTGAAAACTGAAAACTCCTACCCCATGTCACGCCGCAGTCGAGCGCGAGAAGTGGCCTTCCAGGTCCTTTACCAGGACGATCTGAATCCGAACCGCAATCCGGCCTTGGACGAGCCGCTCTTGGGCCGCCTGCGGTCGGAGGACCTGATTCAGTTTGCCCGGGACCTGATGGCCGGTGCGCGGCAGCATCGAGCGGAAATCGACGAGCGGCTTAGCCAGGCGGCGCAGAATTGGAGCCTGGAGCGGATGGCGGCCACCGATCGCAACGTCTTGCGTCTGGCGGCCTACGAGATGCTCTTTTCCGACACGCCGCCGCGCGTGGCCATCGACGAGGCCGTCGAGTTGGCCAAACGCTTCGGCACCGCCCAATCGGCGCAGTTCGTCAACGGCGTGCTGGACAAGATCATGCACGAGGCGAAAAGCGAGTAGGCGGCCGTCCGTTGACTACTCCCCTCTCCCCTTGCGGGAGAGGGGGCGGGGGTGAGGGGAAA
>JBEKZQ010000208.1:0-10730 GCA_049509675.1 Thermoguttaceae bacterium
ACCTTGGTTACTCCGTAGATGCACATTGCGCCGGGAATCTCCGGAACGAAACTGTCCAGCATGGCATACAGCAACGGCCAGCCGATCACCAACAGCGCCAGAGCAACGGTTGCCACCAGAGTGGCCAGGTGTTGGCTGCGCTCCGCCCGGCTGGCATCCAACTCGCCGCCGCTGCGAGCAGCGATCCGCCGCGCCGCCCAGGCCGCCGTCGCCACCAGCGCACCGGCAAGCGCGAGTCCCAGCGCGCTGAGGAACAACCAGAGAACGCTATACTTGTTGACGATCATTGGCACGGCTCCAACCGGCCCGCGCTCATGTGAAAGCGCCGCCGGCAAACCTTGAACAACGTGGGATCATGCGTAGTAACCAGAACCGTCTTGCCTTGGGCGACCATGCCGGCAAACGTGGCGAGAATGGTCTCGGCCGACGCGGCGTCCACCTGGGAGGTTGGCTCGTCGGCCAGCACGAGCAGGGGATCATTGATCAAAGCCCGGGCCAGGGCCACCCGCTGTTGCTGTCCGCCGCTGAGCTGTTCCGGGGGGCGATCGGCAACGTCGCCCACTCCCAGCCGGTCGAGCCACTGGGCCGCCGCGCGTTTGCGCTGCCCGAAGGGCATGCCCGTGGGTACTAGCGGCAAGGCCACGTTCTCCCAGGCCGGCAAAGCGGGCAGCAACTTGAAATCCTGAAACAGCAGGCCGACCTGCGTTCGCCGGAGCAAGGCCAAGGCTGCGTCCGACATCTCGGCCAGCGGGCGGCCGAATAGCTCCACGCGGCCGCTGCTCGGGCGATCCAGCCCCGCCAGCAGACCCAAGAGCGTGGTCTTGCCGGATGCCGACGGGCCGTAGACCACGGCCATCTCGCCCGCAGCTATTTCCAGGTCGACCGCATCGACCGCTTTCACCGCGTCGCTCCGCGCGGCGGCATAATCGCGCGTGACTCGATGGGTTCGCACTGCGGATGTCATGGGTGGACTCGCTAGCCCGGATTATTCATGTAGGGTGGGTCAAGGTCGCGCAACCCTATGGTGGGTCTCGCAAACCGAGCAACGGTTGTCCCGCGCTGTGTCATAAAGCGGCAAGTTGATAAGCGACCGAAGACCCACCAGAACCACGGTTTGCTCGACGCCACCCTACAGTTTATGAATAATCCGGGCTAGCGGATACACTCGGCCGGCGCTCCGGAGGCCAGCCGCCACGTCGTATACAGCCCGCCGGAAAGTGTCATGGCAAGGCACAACAGCAGGGCCAACGCCCGGGGCGTGAAACCGAAACGGGCCGGCCCCGCAAAGGCCGCGATGCTCTGCATCTCGCCGATGAAGAACTGGGCCACCAGCGCGCCGTTGAAGACCCGTATCCACACGTAACTTGCCAGGCATGCCAGACACGCGGCAATCACCGACAGCAACACCTGCTCCAGCGTGACCATGAACATGACGTCGGTCGTCTGCCAGCCGACGGCCTTGCAGATGCCGATTTCCCGCCGCCGTTCGGCAAGCCCCAGCCCGGACGCGATCAACAGGGCGGGAATTCCCACGGCAAAGGCCACGAGGAACAGTACGGTGAATATGCCTTGTTGCTGGCGGAATCCCTTGTCCACGTAGCCGGCCACGTCGCCGCTCTTGGTCTGGAGGCGGTAGGGGATATTTCCCAAAATACTCAGCGTGTCCTGGCGAACGGCCTGAATGTTCCCCGGCCCGGGCCGACAGTAGATCAGGAAGTCCGAGGCGTAACCGGACAGCGCGAACAGTTTGCCCGCGTCGTCCAGATTCATGCAGACCAGTTGCGCGCTCCAAATCGTGGCCTGGCGGGGAAAGATGGCGGCAACGCGGAAAGGCAGCGTCACGTCGGCGACTTGCAGACTCAGCTCCTGTCCCCGTTGCAAGCCAAAATGAGCAGCCAGCGCCGCTCCGATCATGACTTCGCCGCTGCGTAGCTCGGCCGGCGAAGCGTCCTTCGGCGCCCAGGGGGCCAGGTCCAGGCGGCCCGGCTCCAATCCCAGGATGACGACCAGTTCCGGATCGGCACTGTCCATGCCCGGGAGGAGAACCGACGCATTGGCCCGGCCGACGATTCGCGGGGCCACGGCCGTAATGTGCGGACTGCTGCGAAAGTCGCGCAGATAGCGCAGCGGCACCGGGCCATTGCGGCCGAACTGGTCCATGGTGAGATACAGATCCGGTCCTTCCTGCACGGATATTGCCGCCTCGGCCCGAACGCCTTCCGAAATGGCGATCCCCGTCACATAGGGTCCGCAGATCGCCGCCAGGCAGACCACGACCACGATGGAGCGCAACCGGTAGCGCGCGAGGTTGGCGGCCGCGGCGAGAAGAAGGTTGAGATAAACGTTCACTGGGGCTCCACGAAAGAGGACACCGTGCCGGTGTGTTCCGGGCAGTAGCAATACCCGCCCGGCACCGGCTGCTCGGCGCACGTGCAGTGCTCGATGCGGCGGTCGAAGTTCACGAAGCACCAGCGCGGCCGGACCGTGGCGCCCAGGCCGAGCCCGCCGGCCATGCGTTGGAACTGCCGGGCCGTCTCGGGCTCGCCGCCGAAGCGGCAAGCCGAATCCAGCCCCAACACGGTAAGCGTTGCAAGCAGGAGCCCGGCCGTCAGAATCAGCACCTTCTTCACTCTTCTTCACTCCCGTTCGACCCTTGCCTCAATACTCTTGGCCGGCGCGGCGAAGGCGCGAATGAAGACCATGACGTCGCGCAGTTGCCTTTCCGTTAGGGTGTGTCCCCAGGCGGGCATCAAGACCGATTTCCCGTTGGCGGTTCCGCCTTGGGCAACCGCATCGTAGATCCGGTCGCCGCGCGTATTCCGCCAGAACTTCGCGTCGCTGAAATTTCGCGGGCGCGGGTCGAGGTGGCTGGAGTTGAAGCCGTCGCCCTTGCCGCCCTCGCCATGGCATATCTGGCAATAGTGCCGATAGACCTTTTCGCCCCGGGCGCGGGCGTCGGCCAACGGGTCGGCCGGCTCGCGCGAGATCGCCAGGGCCTCGATCCGCGACGGGTAGACCTGTTCATCATGGCCTTGACGAGCGCGAATCCAGCCCATCGCCAGAAAGGCGGCCACGTAGGCGGCCGGAATCAAGCCCACCAGGGCAATCGCAAGCCAGCGGCGCATCACTCGCCTCATTTCTTAGAAATCAGCCCGGCTTATTCATAAACCGTAGGGTGGCGTCGAGCAAACCGTGGTTCTGGTGGGTCTTCGGTCGCTTATCAACTTACCGCTTTCTGACACAGCGCTGCGCAACGGTTGCTCGGTTTGCGAGACCCACCATAGGCTTGCGCGACCTCGACCCACCCTACATGACTAATCCGGGTTATTTGCCGACTTTTCCGCTTGTTTTTTTCCCAAGTCCCCGTGGAAATCGGGGTTCTTCAAACTGATCACGTACTTGGTCAGATCTAGGGCCTCCTGATCGCTGAGCCCCAGGTTCGGCTCCAGGGTGTCGGGCACCAGGGCGCGGGGATTCTTCAGCCACTGGAAAACCCACTCGGGCCGCAGTTTATCGCCGACCCAGGTGCCCTGCGGGAACTCCGGCACCTGCGTGGTGAAACTGGGGCCGACGTCGCCGCCCTTACCATGCACTTGATGGCAGGCGATGCAGCCCTTGGCGTCGAACAGGGCCTTGCCCCGCGCAGCGTCCGCAGCGCCCTGGCCTTGTTTCCAGCCCGCGCCGATCTGCCGGTCGGCAAACGCGGCCGACATGTACTCGGACATGAAGCGGGCCTGCTCATCGGGGAAATTGAACAGCGGCATGGCGATGGTGATGGTGCGCCGCATCGAGTAGGGATTCTTGAGAAAACCATACAACCACTCGCGCGTCACCTTGCTGCCTTCCCAGGTGATGTCGCAGGCCTGCGGATCGCCCGAGCCGCGGATACTGTGGCAGGAAAGGCAACGGTAACGTTGCGCCAATCCGCCAAAATCGTCCTGGGGATCGAAGATCGGCTTGCGTTTCGCGGGGACCTCGTAGGTCGCCAGGGAGACCCGCTCGGCGCTTTGGCTCATCAGCGCGATGGTGAGCGCCTCGGCATCGGGGTCGTTGAGCTGGAAGTCGGGCATTTTCAGCGGATTCAGCGCCCCTGCCTGGTTCAAGACCTGGGGCGTCTTGAGTTTCGCGTAGAGGAAGTCGGGCACGGTCCGCCGCACCTCGGCCGCGCCGAAATCGAGGTCGTGGACCGCCTTGCTGCCTTCATAGGTGAGGTCCGGGCCCGTCGGCTGGCTCTTCTGCTCCGTCAGGTCATGACAACCCGAACAAGCCAGTTCCGCGTACAGGTTCTTGCCTTGTTCGACCAGCGCGGGTTCATCCGGGGATGTCGCGGGCTGCTTCTTCTCCGCGTCCTGCTCATAATCGACCCACTCCTCGACGGCGTACTGGGTCAGGTCGGTCACCTCTTTCTCGCTCAAGTAGAAGCGGGGCATCTTGGTGTGCGGATAAAAGGCGTGCGGATCCCGCAAGAAGGCCGCCAACCACCGCTTGTTGACCTTGCTTCCCACCTTGCGCAGGTCCGGACCAATGGTCCCGCCGACGGGATTTCCCCGCGTGTCCTCGCGCGTCACATGGCAGGTGATGCACTGCAAGCGGCGGAAGATCACCGCCCCCGCGTCGTGGTCTCCTTTGGGCTCGGGCGCTCGGTCAATCGTCTTGTCATCTTTGAACGTCACCAGGTAGGCCGCCAGTGCGTCGGCCGCCTTGGGCCGCAGGTGGAATTGCGGCATCTGGCCCTTGGGCAAGTAGTTCTTGGGATTGATCAACCATTGGTCGAGCCACTTGCGCGACACCTTGCTGCCCACGACAGCCAGGCGCGGGCCGACCTTTTCGTCGTCGCTGCCTTCGCCCGTGCGGTGACAGCCGACGCAGCCCAGGTCGTGCAGCAAGTGCTTGCCCCGGGTCAAGACCGGCGCATCGGGGATCTCCTCTTCATGGTGGCACTTCGTACACGAGGCTTGCACGAAATGGCCCGCCAGCAGCGTCTTGTCCCAATGGGGCACGTTGCCGTGGGCGTCAGCCACGGTCGTTGCCAACCCCTGGCCCTGATGACAGATGGTGCAGCCCACGGATTGGACCGGGTGCGTGGCGAGCAACTTGCCCGGATGAACCTTGTACGGGTTCTTCACGCCGTCCATGAGTTGGTTCTCCATGCCGAGGTGGCAAATCACGCAGCGATCGGCCACCCCCAACGGCTGATTGTAGATCTGTGCAAACCTGGCGGGCGTGGCGGCGATCTGCGCCGCCTCGGCCGGGTCCTCGACCTTCGTGGCCAGCAAGTCATAGTATTCCCGCTGATAGCGGCCCCATGTCGGCGTCAACTCGATCCAATAGTTGAGCACGCACAACACCAGGATGGCCAACGAGGCAAGGCCGAAGTAAACCTTGAATCCCATGTCACCGCCTGTCAGATGTTGAACCACTTGGTGGGAAGAACGTACTTGATGTCCAGGGCCAAACGTAGAACGATCTTGGCCGGCACGCCGATCATCAACAAGAGCAAAGTCATGGTCAGCAGGTAACGCACGGGGCCCAGGGCCTTGCAGAATTTGGGGAACAGCACAGCCGGCAGGCTCAGGCCCAGGCCGAAGCAGCCCGCCAGCAACAGGCCGCCCCAAAGCGGCGGGAGGTTGCGGGGCGTCATGAGCGTTTCTTTCGGCACGGTCCAGTCTTGCCAGGGCCAGTACCAGGCCCAACTCGGCCCGCGCATGAACAGCCCGATGAAGATCAGGGCGAACCAGAACAGGATGCCGAAGGTGAAGACGCTGACGGCGAACTTCCGCCCGGCGAAAGCGTACTGGCCCGAGCCCTTGCGGTTGACGTCCAGGTAGGGGATGGCCGCCAGGCCGAAGACGCCGATGGCCGGGATCATGACCCCGGCGATCCACGGATCGAAATAGACGAGCAATTCCTGCAGCCCGACAAAGTACCAGGGCGCCTTGGCGGGGTTGGGCGTCAGGGCCGGATTAGCCTTTTGCTCCAGGGGCGAGTTGATCGCAATCGCCAGGATCCACAGGACGATGATGACCGTCAGCGCGGCGATGAACTCCCGCTGCACCAGGTGCGGCCAGGTGGCCGCCTCGTCCTCGGCCAGGTCCCGTTTCCCACTATAGGTTTGCCCCGGGACGTAGGCCAGCAGGCGGTATCGTGGACCAGCCGCAGGCTCGGGCGGGCGCACCGCGGCAGCCGGCAAAGGGTCGGCAACGGCCGGCGTCTCGCCGGGTTCCGGGCCCTCGGGCCGCGATATCCCGCCGTCCTTGCGGATCCTCCAAAAATGCAGCGCGGCCAGGATGCTGAAGACCACGGGAATGGCCATGCAGTGCAGCACGTAGAAGCGCAACAGCGCGTTCTGGCCGACGATCGTGCCGCCGAGCATCGCGAAGCGAACGTCGTTGTCGACCTGCACGCCGAGCAACTCGTGGAAGGGGCCGTTGGAGCCGATCAGAGGAGTCGACCGCGCCATGTTGGTCCCCACGGTCACCGCCCAATAGGCCAACTGGTCCCAGGGGAGCAGATAGCCCGTAAAGCTCAACAGCAGCGTGAGCGCCAAAAGTCCCACGCCGATGGCCCAATTGAATTCTCGCGGCGTCTTGTACGAGCCGGTGTAGAAGACCCGGGCCGCGTGCAGAATGACGACCAGCACCATGGCGTGTGCGGACCAGCGGTGCATGTTCCGCAGAAAGACGCCGAAAGGGACGGCAAAACGCAGGTCCTTCATGGATTCATAGGCCCGATCCACGTCCGGCACGTAGTAGAACATCAGCAGGATGCCGGTAACGGCCAGGATCAAGAACAGCAGCAGCGACGCGCCCCCCAGCCCCCAGGTGTAGCCGAATCGCAATGCCCGCTTGGGCAGCGAAACCGGGTGCAGGTGCAAGAAGAAGTTCGTGAACACGACCAGCGACCGGGTCCGCGGCGTGGTGGGCGGACCGTGCCGAAAGACCGATTGCCACAACTGCGACAAAGTAGTGCGACGGCGTGCAGGCGTTTCCCCCTGCAAAGCCGGCCTCCCGCTGGTCGGCCTCGTTTCATCGCTATTCTGGGGCTCAATAGGCGGTGCCACGGCTCATACTTTCATGAGGAAAGGGGGTTTATCGCGTGCGCCCGCGCGGTTCTCGCGCTGATTCTTGTCGACCACGATCTGCCCGTCCACGCTCAGCGACAGTGCCAGGCGGTACAGCGGCACGGGCGCCGGTCCCGCCACGGGATCGCCTTGCACAGAGAAGTTGCTTCCATGGCAAGGGCACTTGAAAAGTCCTTCCGCCGGGAAGAAACCGGTCAAGCATCCCAGGTGTGTACAGACCGTCAGCAAGGCATAAAGGGTGTCGCTCTGGCGAACGATCCATACCTGGTGCTCCTTGGCCCAACGGTCGCTGGGGATGCCGGCCTGATAGTCGCCGGGGAAACCGGCCTTGAACTGCGCCGCCGGCTCATACAGCACCTTGGGGAAGAAGAAACGAAAATTGGCATAGGCCGTACTGGCCAGGCTGGCCGCCAGGCTCCCCAGGCCCAGCCAGGTGAATGCCGCGGCGACGAAACCGCGACGATTCTGGTCCGCGCTGTCTCTTGATTGGACTTCATTCATAGACCCATTCTCCGCTGGCTTGAAAACGTCGCATTTCGATGGCGTCGGTCGGACAGCGCCGCACGCACAGGCCGCAGCGGATGCAGTAGGTCTCGTCCAGCACCATCACGTATCCTTCGCCGCGGCCGGCTTCTTCGGGAAAGTCCGCGGCGCTCTGGCCCCAATCGACGCCCGACGCCGAGATCATGGCGATGCAATGGTACGGGCAGATATCCACGCAACCGCCGCAGAGGATGCAGCGCTCGCCGTCCAGGAAGATGTCGTAATCGCAGCGCAGGCAGCGCCGGCCCTCGGTGGCCGCCTGCGCGGCGGAGAACGGCAACTCGACCTCGGTGAATCCCATGCGCCTTTCCACCGGCAGGGTCGGACAGGCCTGACGCGGAATGCCGTCGTAGGAATTACCCAGATCCCGGGGCTGAATCACCGGCAGCCGCACCCACTGCTGCCACTGCACGTTGCCGCGCAAATACTGATGGATCGACCGGGCCGCCTTGCGGCCGTCGGCCGTCGCGTCGATGATCAAGCGGGGACCGAACGCCGCATCGCCCCCCGCGAATATGCCCGGGGCCGTCGTGGCCAGACTCGCCGGGTTGATAGCCAACGTCCCGCGGCCGGTGGTCTCGACCCCATCTCCCGGACGCAGGAACGACAAGTCCGAAACTTGCCCGACGGAGAGGATGACCGAGTCGGTGGTGATGAGCGATTCCGAGCCGGGCGCGAAACTGGGGTTGAAGCGGCCGTTGGCATCGAAAACCGACAGGCACCGCACGGTTTCCAGCCCGGTCACCTTGCCGTCAACTCCCAGCACCTTCCTGGGCCCCGTGGAGGGATGAAAGATGATCCCCTCCCGTTCGGCTTCCTCGACCTCGTAGCCGTGGGCCGGCATCTGCTCCCGCGATTCCAGGCAAATCACGTGGACTTCCCGGCTGCCGAGCCGCAGGGCCGCTCGGGCGGCGTCCAGCGTGGTGCTCACCGCGACCTGGTCGGCGCCCTCGCGGGCCGCCGTGCGGGCCACGTCGACCGCCACGTTCCCGCCGCCGATGACCACCACCTTATGCCCCAACCAAACGCGGTACCCCAGGTTCACGTTCAGCAGGAATTCGACGCCCCGCAGCACGCCGTCCAATCCCAGCCCCTCAATGCGGAGGTCCTTGCTGCGATGCGCGCCGATGGCCAGGAACACCGCGCGGAAACCCTGGGCCATTAAGTCGGCCAACAGGAAGTCCCGGCCCAGGGCCTGGTTGCACTTCAATTCGACCCCGATCTTGGTAATTGCCTCGATTTCCAGTTGCACGATCTCCCGGGGGAGGCGGTATTCGGGGATTCCCAGCGTGAGCATTCCCCCGGGCACGGACGATGCCTCAAACAGGGTGACCGCATATCCCAGGCGCGCCAAGTCATGGGCGCAGGCCAGCCCCGCCGGGCCCGAGCCGACCACGGCCACGCTTTCTTCCCGCTTGGGCAACTGCGTCAGGCCGGGCGCGTGCCCGGCACTCAAGTCGTGCGAATCGGTGGCCGTGCGTTTCAGGGCCCGAATCGAGATCGGCTCGTCGATGTCGCCGCGGCGGCAGGCCTCTTCGCAGGGGTGGGCACAGACCCGGCCGCAAATGTAGGGAAACGGGTTCGGCCGGCGGGCGATGGTATATGCTGACTCGTGGTTCCCTTCGGCCAACTCCGCGACATAGGCAAATGCCTCGGTGCCCACCGGACAGGCCGCGTGACACGAGATGTTGTCGTGGAACCACTGGGCGCCACTCACCGCCTGCAGCCGGAAACGCTTCATCATCCACCCTTATCGGCGACCGAGCGCAATGTCCTGGGTCACTGTCTTGCCCGCCGCCACCGTGACGCTCATCGACTTCGCCTTCAACTTCCTGGGCTGCGGATAGAAGGTCGTGAGCGTGTACTGGCCGGGCGGCACGCCGGTGATCTCGTACAGGCCGTCCTTCTTGACGACCGAGAAGTACGGGTTCTGCACCACGAGCAGATGGCCTTCCATTTCGGCGTGGATATTGCACAGCAAGACTACGTGGCCTTCCTTATCGAACGCGAAGTCCTTCGCATCGCCTTGCCCCCACGTGCCCAGATTGTTGGCCGCATAGGAACCATCATCGGTGGCCGGCCACATCACGTTGTGCAACAAGGGATCGCTGTTCTTGAACCTCACGGTCGTCCCTTTCACGACCACCAGGACGTGCGGCACGAAAACCAGCTTCTGCTGATCCATTTTGGCCGGCTGGGCGGGGGGCTTCTGTTCGCCCGGCACATTCTGCAGATACACGACCACGTCTTCCGGACTGCGGACCCCAGTGGCGGTGATCTCACCCTTGATCGTGCCGGTGTTGGCATCTTGCCCCGTCGCCAACCTGGGCAGAAAACTCAGGCACAACATTGCCAGGACAATGCGGAAATAGGACACGTGCTGGTTCATACGATATCTCCCCTACTTCTTTGGGCGCGGCATTGGCCACCCCAGGACATGGAACAAACGCAATCCAACCAGCGGTTCAGCCGCGAGAGTATGGGCCGTTTATTCGAACCGCCGCGAAAGGGCCCAGCGATGCACCGCTTAGGGTCAATTGTATGGCACCACATCGGCCCGAGCAATCCTGCACGCACAGCGGGCGTTTCAATTCTCCCATAGTACACATATACCTTCTTGGGATGGGTATATGGCTATGTCTTGATGAGCTTTGCGAAATCCTTGCTTATAGGGCTGTCACGCAGCGGCCGGCAGTCGGGTCCAAGGGGCCCTGCCCGTGCTTCGCCGCGGCGATCGATCTTCGGTCCGGGTTTGCTTTCGCCGGCTTGGCGGCCCTTGCGATCGATGCAGTGCCGGCTATATTGATAGCTGTAGGCGGTGAAAGGAGATTGTTTGAGAGTTTGGGGTAAGTAATACCCCACCAATGTGCGGGAGTAGCTCAGTTGGTAGAGCGCTAGCTTCCCAAGCTGGATGTCGGGGGTCCGAGTCCCCTCTCCCGCTCTTTGCAAAGCCTTTCGTAGCAATGAGTTACGAAAGGCTTTCTGTAAACCTTCGTCGAACCCGTCCATCGGGGTGGATTAGCAAGGGAATTGATCTGGTCTGAGGCGGTCAACTTGGTTATAGCGTGGCCCTATGAATGCCACGCTTCTGGACCTTCCGATCGAG
>JBEKZQ010000209.1:0-10618 GCA_049509675.1 Thermoguttaceae bacterium
CACGTTCAAGTTCTTCACGCCCGAGAGCGACTTCTCCAGGTCGGTCAATTCGTGATAGTGGGTGGCGAACAGCGTGCGGCAGCCGACGTGTTCGTCGAGGTATTCGACCACCGACCAGGCCAGCGACATGCCGTCGTAGGTGCTCGTGCCGCGACCGATCTCGTCCAGAATCACCAGGCTCCGTTTTGTGGCCGTGTTGAGGATCCGGGCGGTCTCGGTCATTTCCACCATGAACGTGCTCTGGCCGCGGGCCAACTCGTCGCTGGCCCCCACGCGGGCGAAGATCCGGTCGGCAATGCCCAGTACGGCCTCGCGGGCCGGCACGAAACTGCCGATCTGCGCCAAGAGCGTAATCAGGGCCACCTGGCGGATATACGTGCTCTTGCCCGCCATGTTCGGACCGGTGATCAGCAGGATCGACGCGGACGGGCCGCCGGCAAGCGTGTCGTTGGGCACGAAGGTTCCCTCGGGCTCGACGATGTCCAGCACGGGGTGCCGGCCCTCGACGATCCGCAGCACCGGCTCTTCGACCATCTCCGGCCGGCAATAGTTCCGCTGCCGCGCCAGCTCGGCCAGGGCCAGGAGCACGTCGATCTCGGCCAGCACGGCGGCGGTGGCCTGCATCCTCCGCCGCGCGGCGGTCACCGCCTCGCGCAACTCCAGGAACAGATTGTACTCCAACTCCTTCGCCTTCTCGTCGGCGGTGAGCACCTTCTCTTCATACTCCTTCAACTCCGGCGTGATGTATCGCTCGGCGTTCTTGACCGTCTGCTTGCGGATGTATTCGGCGGGGATCTTCTCGCGATGGACGTTGGTGATCTCGATGTAATAGCCGAAGACCTTGTTGAAGCCCACCTTGAGCGTGGCGATGCCGGTCCGCGCGCTCTCCTGGGCCTGGTAGCGGGCGATCCACTGCTTGCCGCCGTGGGCCAACTCGCGCAGGGCATCCAGGCCGGCGTGATAACCGTCGCGTACGAACCCGCCGTCGTGGCTGCCCAGCGGGCAGTCGTCCGCCAGGCCCGCCTCCAGCTTGGCCCGCAAGTCCGCCGACAGCTCGATCTCCGCCTCCAACTGGTTCAAGCGGGGACTCTTGCGGGCCGTAAGCTTGGCCTTCAGCGCCGGCAGCACACGGAGCGTGCGGCCCAGGAAACTCAAGTCGCGGGGGCTGGCCCGGCCGGTGGTCACGCGGGCCAGCAGCCGCTCGACGTCGTACACCCGCCGCAGCGCTTCGTACAGCTCGCCGGCCAGGGCCGCATCGGCCACCAGCTCCTCGACCGCTTCGTGGCGGGCACGGATGGCGGCCGCGTCGACCAACGGGTTGGCCACCCACTGAGCCAGCAGGCGCGAGCCCATGGCCGTGGCCGCCCGGTCCAGCACGGCCAAGAGCGATCCTTCCCGCCGGCCCTCGCGAATGGTGCGCGTAATCTCCAGGCTGCGGCGGCTGGCCTGGTCGATTTCCAGCGTGCCGGAACTGCGGTAGGGCAGCAGCCGGTCGACGTGCTCGATGGAGGTTTTTTGGGTCTCGATCAGGTACTCGATCGTGGCCCCCGCGGCGCGGATCGCCTGATCGTCGGCCGCGCCGTCGACAAAACCAAAGCCTTCCAGCCCGGTGGTGCGGAAGTGCTTGGCCAGGATCTGCCGGGCCGATTCCAGCGAGAAGGCCCAGCCGGGCCGGCGCGTGACCATCATGCGGTCGGCCAGCGGCTGCGGCAGCGGCGCCGCGTCTTCGGCCAGCAGGCACTCGGCCGGGGCGATGCGGGCCAGTTGATCGGCCAATTGGGCGGGCGGAAAAGCGGCCGCCACGAAGCGCCCCGTCGACAACTCGACCCAGGCCAGGCCCAGCGGATCGCCCGGGGCCACGGCCGCCAGGAAGTTGTTCTCGCGCGGATCCAACAGCGCCTCGTCGGTCACGGTGCCCGGCGTGACGATCCGCGTGACCTCGCGCTTGACCAGCCCCTTGGCCAACTTGGGATCTTCCACCTGCTCGCACACGGCGGCGCGGAACCCGGCGGCGATCAGCTTGCTCAGGTAGCTCTGCAACTGGTGGTGCGGAAAGCCGGCCATAGGCACGGCGCCGGGGCCCTTCTCGCGGCTGGTGAGGGCTAGGTTCAGCACCCGGGCGGCCGTCTTGGCGTCGTCATGGAACATCTCGTAGAAGTCGCCCATGCGGAACAGCAACAGCGCGTCGGGACAGGCCCTTTTCGCCTCGAAATACTGCTTCATCATGGGGGTAACAGAAGAAATCGTCATGACCCCATTCTAAGGCCACTGCGATGACCGTGAAACCCCCGATGGCCTGGACGCGAAGAGGGCGACTTGCTTCCAGAAATGCGGGTTGCAACTCGTCATGGAACTGGCTAGCTCGGGTGGCCCAATCTCTGGGCCATGCCACTTATGTAGGGTGACTGATGCCCAATACGAATTGGGCTGCGACTCTTGCGCCGTGTCCTTATTCTCACGCGCTGGCGCGCCGGCTGACGATATAATCTCTGTGGCCGTGAGAATACGCCGTATCCTTATGCCGGTTAATGGCTTACGAGCAGGACCATCATCGTGCAGTTGCCCATTCGAGCAATCGATCTGTTTTGTGGTGCGGGAGGAAGTAGTTGGGGAGCCCGGCTGGCTGGCGCCAAGATCGTCGCCGGGTTCGACATGTGCAAGGCGGCAGCCGAGGCATACCGCGAGAACTTTCCAGAGGCGAGGTTCTACGAAGATCGTCTCGAGAGTCTTGACCCGTTTCGTGTTGCCGATGAACTGGGCGCGGTTGACCTAATTCTCGCCTCTCCCGAATGCACAAACCACAGCCCAGCCAAGGGGAAGGGGCCACGCTGTGAAAAGAGCAAGGAAACTGCATTTCAGGTAACGCGATTTGCTTCTGCGTTCCAACCGCGATGGATTGTCGTCGAAAACGTGACGAGCATGCGTCATTGGTCGCGTTACACCGAGTTCATTTCGACAATAGAACATTTGGGTTACAATGTTACTGCCCAGGTGCTGAACGCCGAAGCATTCAACGTGCCCCAGGCGCGACAACGGCTTTTCCTGTTGTGCGATCGCGAACAGATGCCTTGCCAAGTCAAACCAACGTCAGGAATACCCAAACCAGCGTCAGGCATTGTTGAAAAGAACGGGACGTTCGCCTACTCGCCGTTGCGTTCCGAAGGCCGAGCGGCGCCGACCTTACAGCGTGCCGAGCGCGCCATAGCCGCTGTAGGAAGGAGGCCCTTCCTTCTGGTTTACTACGGTAGCGACGGCGCGGGCGGATGGCAGAAGCTGTCCCGTCCGCTTCGAACGGTCACAACTGTAGATCGATTCGCTTTCGTTAAATGGAGAGAATCCGAGCCCGTGATGCGGATGTTGCAAGTACCGGAGTTGAAGGCAGCCATGGGAATGCCGCAGAAGTTCAGTGTTGGACACCGATCGCGCCGGGATCGGATTAGATTGATTGGAAACGCAGTTTGCCCGCCATTGATGCGCACGGTTGTGAAAACGCTTGTCCGCGGAGCGTGAAGCGATGCCCAAGAAAACAGCACCACTAAAGTCCGGACAGGCGCAGATGCGTCCGCGCGCACGACTCATAGCGCTTATCGGAAACGAGTTGATTAGTGATGAGTCGGTGGCGGTCGTCGAACTCGTGAAGAATGCCTACGACGCGGATGCGGCGCACGTTTCTGTAAGATTCACGGGAGTGGACCCCAACGATCCGGACACGTTGGTCGTTGCGGACGACGGTCGCGGGATGGACCTTGAAACGGTTATGTCTGGTTGGTTTGAACCCGGAACAGTGCTGAAAAAACGCGAAAAAATGTCTCCGTCGGGGCGGCTGTACCTCGGGGCGAAAGGTATAGGGCGGTTCGCGGCCGCCCGAATCGGCGAGATGCTTTGTTTGGAAACCCGCATGAAAGGTGAACCTGAAGGCGTTAGGCTGCTGCTTGACTGGGGCCGATTCGGCGACGAGAGCTACCTCGATGAAATCACGATTGACTACGAGATAGTGCCATTGCCGGATATCGAACACGGAACGAGACTGGAATTGTCGAATCTTCACGCGAGAAAGCACTGGGCGGAAGACGCGTTTCGTTCGTTGCACAACCGCTTGTCGCGACTGATATCGCCGTTCGAAACGGACCACGGCGAGTCGGAGGTCCCGCACTTTGAAATTGACCTCGACATTCCCGGATATCCGGACCTCACTGGAAAGGTTGAGCCTCACGGACTCACGGGTAAGCCCAAGTATCGGCTAACCGGACGATTGTCGCCGGTAGGCCTGTTCACCGGTGCGATTGAAATCGACAGTAAACGGGTGGAGATGTTCAGTGATAGGAAGCTTGGCGGCAAGGGCGAGACGGTAGGTTGTGGCGCTCTTGAAGTCGAGATTCGTGCATGGGATCGCGATCGGCCGGGGTTGTCCCCCTACATGTTGGCATACAACCAATCGCTTATTGGAATTCGTCGCATTCTTGACGAGTACTGTGGCGTAAGTATTTACCGCGATGGATTCCGCGTGCATCCTTACGGTGAGAAAGGCATCGACTGGTTGAGTCTCGACACCCGAAGCCGCCAAACGCCAACACTCAGGCTTGCGAACAACCAAATCGTCGCCGCCATTCGTATCTCCCGCGACGGCAACGATGGCCTCATCGATCGGACGACCCGTGAGGGACTCGTTCACAATCGCGAGTATCACTCTCTTACTGACTGGTTCGTTCGCGTGCTTGCGCTACTCGAGGCGGAACGTTACAAACGACGTCCGCGTGAGGAGACGAAACCCGAGGAGTTGTCAACGCTTTTTGAACCGTTCGACCTGTCCGACGTTGTCGCCGAGGCAGACAAGCAACTCGGCAAAGCGCATCCCGTCAGCAGGCTGGTAAAGCAGAAAGATGCTGATATTCGTGACGGGGTTAAGCGTCTTCAAGAGCACTACTCGCGGGTCCTGCTCGCCGCGGGGTTCGGACAACTTGTCGATATCGTGATCCACGAAATCGGCGCTCCCCTTGGGCGCATCACGCGAGAAGTGGATTTCCTTAGAAAGCAGATACTTGGCTCGCTTGATAGACAGGCGTTGGACAAGCTCCTCGGCAACGGCGCCTTTGACGAACTTACGGACACGTTTGCCCGCTTGAAGGCATGGCTTGAGCAGATTGCAACCCTACGCGAAAGACTCGTTCCCAAAGCTGCTGGGAAACGTGGCCATCCTTCCTCATTCGTGGTTCAGCACGAGATCGCCGACAACCTTGCATTGTTCGCGGCGCTGATTGGAAAGCAGAAGGTCCAGTGTGAACTTCGGGCTCCGAAGCAGGACATTGCCGTGCATATGTCGCGATCCAACCTCGGCCAAATCCTGGCGAATCTTCTTGACAACAGTATCTATTGGCTCACACGGCATCACGGGGATGGCAAGGGCGGAAAGATTGACATCCACCTCACTACATTGAAACACGGATTCAGAATCCGGTTTTGCGACGACGGCCCCGGAGTTGCCGAGGAGGACCGCGAGCGCATTTTCGATCAGGAGTTCTCTCGCAAACCAAACGGAATGGGGCTCGGACTTTTCATCGCGCGCCAGGTCATCGAGCCGTACGGCAAGTTGATTTATCGCGATGACTGCAAGCTTTCGGGGGCGTGCTTTGAAGCATCTTTTGAACAGGGTGTCGGACTATGAGTCAGCCCAAGCCACGAATGCAGGTGCTCCTCGTAGAGGACGAACCGGACGATCTCAGGCAGTACCAACGCGATTTCCCTGGAGTATTCGACGCGCGCGGCGTTGAAGTGGACATATTCCCGTGCCAAGACTTTGATAACGCTTACAAACTCACGTCGAGTCCGCTGTACCGTTTTGACCTGATCGTGTCGGACACGTACAGGGATCCAGTGAATAATCGGGACGCCCAGGTTCTTCGGATGGTGAAGAACTATCAGGGCCATCGATTCTGCCCACTTGTGGTTTACAGTAGCGGCCCGAAACCGGTGGAACTACGGGAAGGACCGTTTGTCGTGTGGGCAGACAAGAGCAAATCAGGGGACATTGAGCGCGCGATGAATCAGCTCCTCGACACTCGTATACCGCAGCTTGCCCGACAGTTACATGATGATCTAGAGCGAAGCGCAGGCTCGTATCTCTGGGATTTCCTGGAGGAGAAGTGGGACCAGCTCAACAACCCTTCGCGGTTAGGCGCTAGCGTCCTTGAACGGATGGTCCGGAGGCGGGCGGCAATCCAGATCGGTGATATTGATCCGTCGTCGGCAACGGCCGGGTTGGTCGGCAGGCATGCACCAGAGTATTACGTTTACCCGGCGTTTCAGCAGGAGAACTTCAACCTTGGTGATGTCTTACGTTCGAAGGAGGATGCGAGCGACTGGCGGGTCATTCTCACTCCGCATTGTCATCTGTTTACACAGCAGGGTCAGGATAAGCCTCGGGCTGACCATGTTCTCCTGGTGAAGGCCGTAAGGGCTGAGGATGTTTTGGGGAGGAAACTCGACAACGCGAAGGCTCAAACGAAGCCGAAACAACAGAAGCGACTCGGCGAGTGGGCACGATCACCTGCCCAAACAGAAGGAAAACCAGAAGGACGACATTGGTATCTGCCGGGGTTTCTGGACATCCCTCACTCATTTTGCGACTTCCTACGAGTCGATAGCGTCTCCTACGAGGACGTTGCAGCGCACTTCCAGCGAATCGCGACGCTCATGCCGCCCTATGCCGAGGCGCTGCAATCTTGCTTCACGGGCTTCTACGCGTCGGTCGGAATCCCCGACATCGAAACCGTAAGCATCGAGAGTCTACTCAGTTAGGTGGCGGCTAATGCCGCCTTTGCAGACGAGCGAAAATGGTCGATGTGTTGACGCCCGAGCAACGAAGCTACTGTATGTCACGTATCCAGGGAAAGGACACGAGGCCGGAAATGATTGTGCGGAGGAGCCTTCACGCATTGGGTTATCGCTTCCACGTTCATGTTAGGTCCCTTTGTGGAGTTCCTGACTTGGTTTTCGCCGGGCGAAGGAAAGTCATCTTTGTTCATGGCTGTTTCTGGCACCGGCACAATTGCCGCTTCGGGCGAGCAACACCTACAACTCGTAGACGATTTTGGCTGGAGAAGCTCGGAGAGAACCAGAGGCGTGATCGAAGGAACCGTCGCAAATTACGCAAGAGCGGCTGGCAAGTGTTTGTCGTTTGGGAGTGCCAGACTCGTCGAAAGGAGTGGTTGGTAGGGCGATTAATTGCCTTCCTTGGGAATGCGCAGCACGTTCCCTGAGTCTGCGAGGTCGGGCCGCGCACCCCCGCCTGCGCTCGCTTGCGAGTCGGGCTCTTATAGGGACGTGAATAATTCAGGCTAATGGCGGGACAAATGATGGAACAACGCGCCGCGGGCCAATTCCTGGGATTGCCGTCGCCTGGCCGGGAGGCGGCCGACGCCCGAGTGCTGCCGCTGCCGCTGGAGGCCACCGTCTCGTACGGCCGCGGCACGGCGGGCGGTCCGCAGGCCATTTTGGAAGCCAGCCAGCAAATCGAGCTGTTCGATGAAGAGACGCTCGTCGATTTCACCGTCTATCCCAAGCTGCACACCCTTCCGCCCTTGGCCGCGACCGGCGGCGTGGAAGATTATCTGGCCGCCGTCCGGCAACAGGTCGCGGCACTCGGCGACCGTTTCCTGATGTCGCTGGGCGGCGAGCATACGATCACCTACGGCACGGTGCGGGGATTGGTCGGCGACCCGAGCCGTGTGACCGTCGTGCAGATCGACGCCCATGCCGACCTGGCCGATCGGTTGGAGGGCCGGCGCTGGTCGCACGGCACGGTGATGCGGCGGCTGTGGGAGGAGGGCTGCCGGCTGGTGCAGATCGGCATCCGCAGCCTTTCGCGGAGCGAATACGAATTGTCGCAGAGCGGCCCGCGCATCGTCACCTGGTATGCCCATCGCCTGGCGGAGCAATGGGAGCAGATTTTGGCCATGGTCGGCGGCTTGGAGGGGAAAGTGTACTTGACGATCGACGTGGATGGGCTGGACCCGGCGGTGATTCCCAGCACGGGCACGCCGCAGCCCAACGGCCTGAGTTGGCGGCAGATGATGGCCTTGCTGGAACGTTTGGCGGCGGCCCGAAAAGCCGACTGGATCGGGGCGGACGTGGTGGAACTGGTTCCTTCGCCCCAGCCGCCCGGCTGCGACTTCACGGCCGCCCGGCTGGTGCAAAAGGTGTTGGCCCATTGGGCCCGGGGGAGGCAAGGCGAGCGGGCGACGTAGGCCTCCCGTCGGCTTGGTGGCACGGGCTTGCCAGTGCTCTTCCCTGTCGGTTCTTGCAGCGAGGAGGATCTTGCGATTGGGGGTCCCACCCCCGAACGTACCTCTGGACGGCGACTGCGCACGGTGGCAAAATAATAGAGGAGGGAGGACAAATCGAATGCCCGTGATCGCCCGATTCTATGGTATCGTAATCAAGATGTATTTCAGTCAGTCTGAACACGGGGTTCCGCATTTCCACGCGATTTACGGCGAGTTCAACGCCGTGTTTGGCATCGAGACGCAGGAAATGCTGGAGGGTGACCTTCCGGTCCGCGCGCAGCGTTTGGTCAAGGAGTGGACCGCGGTGTTCTCGCGGGAGTTGCTCGACATGTGGAACCGGCAGGAGTTCCGGCAACTTCCGGGATTGGAGTGATCGGAACATGGAAAGAATTCCAGGAATTGCCGGTGTCGAACCCGTCGGGCAAGCCGAACTGCTTGTTCGCTTCGAGAATGGTGTCGAAAAGACCTACGACTGTCGACCCCTGTTGGGCCGTCCGCAGTTCCGCTTGCTCGCTGACGCGGCGTTTTTCCGCGCCGTTCGAGTGGATCCGGGCGGCTATGGGATCTCTTGGAGCGATGATATCGACCTTAGCGAGTACGAATTGTGGATCCGCGGAACAGCGCCGGCCAAAGAAGCGGCGCGGCCAGAAGGGCATGCAGGATAAGGCCGGATTCCCCGGATTCGCTTCCCCGGGGGACGCATGACTTGATTCGCGCGGCGCTTGGAAAATAAGTCATGGTCTCCCCGCCGTTTCGATTGACGGATTCTGTAGCCTGACAAAACGTTTCAGCGTCCGGCCGCAAAGCGCTTGCGGACCGTGGCCCGCACTTCGTCGAGCCAGCCGGCCCGCTGCTGGGGCGTGCTGAGAATGATCGACTCGAAGTTGCGGCGATAGACGTCCTGGAGGCCGCAGAACTGGAAGACGCAGGCCTTCCATAGATTGTCCAGCGGATCGCCAAAGAGCTTCAACTCGTCTTCGCGCGGCGTGTTCGAGGTGGTGAACACCGTGGCCGTCTTGCCGCGCAACAGTCCGATCACTCCCTGCGGGCCGAACTCGTAGGCCACGCCCTGCCGCAGCACGCGGTCCAGCCAGCCCTTGAGGATTGCCGGCGGCTGGGCCCACCAGTTCGGATGCACGACGAGATAGCCGTCGGCCGCAGTCAGTTCGCGGCAGTGCAGGGCCACGACCGAATCCATGGGCGAGCCCTTGGGGATCTCGGCGTCGGCGAGGATCGGGTCGAACCGCTCCTGATAAAGATCGTGAAAGAGAACTTCATGGCCGGAGGCGCGCAGTTCGTCGGCGGCCGTCTCGGCGATGGCGTGGCAAAAACTGCCTTTCCGCTGGTGTGCCAGGATGAGCAGGATGTTCATGGAAGCCGTTTCCCTTATCGGTTCCCCATGTCGCAACTCAGTCCGCCCGAGGCCGGCAAATAGGAGTAGCGCACATAGTCGGCGACCATGCGATCGGCGCTGAATCGCCAACCCAGCGAACTGATCGAGTTCATCATCCGCCGGATCCAATGCCTGGGCAGGCCGTCGATGTCGCGGTCGTAATACAAGGGGATGACCTCTTCGGAGAGGACGCGGTGCAGATTGACGGCGTCGCGGGCGTCGGTGATGCGGTCGTCGACGTGCTGGGTGCCGCGGCCGATGGCGAAGCCGTTGGAGCCGTCGAAGGCCTCGGCCCACCAACCGTCGAGGATCGACAGGTTCAGGGCCCCGTTCAAGACGGCCTTCTCGCCGCTGGTGCCGGAGGCCTCCAGCGGCCGCCGCGGGGTGTTCAGCCACACGTCCACCCCCTGGATCAGGTGCCGGCAGACGTTGATGTCGTAGTCTTCGATGAATACGATGCGGCCGGCGAAGCGCGGATCGAACCGCAGGTTGGCGATCTTCTTGATCAACTGTTTGCCGGGCTCGTCGGCCGGGTGGGCCTTGCCGGCGAAGATGAACTGCACCGGGTGCTCCGCGTGGTTGATCATCTCCGCCAGGCGATCCGGGTTGTAGAGGATCAGGTCGGCCCGCTTGTAGGTGGCGAAACGCCGGGCGAAGCCGATGGTCAGCACGTTGGGATCGAGGATGTTACGGGCAGCCTCGACCGCCTCGTCGCTCTCGCCGCGGCGGCGGCACTGGCGGCTGACGCGGCGGCGGACGAACGCCAACAGCAGGTTCTTCAGCGCGTAGTGCGTCTCCCACAACTCGCCCGGATCGATGGCATGGATCCCCTGCCAGATCTCGGGGTCGCTGAGGTGGGCCATCCAGCCGGGCTGGAAGTTGCGGTCGTAGAGTTGCATCATCTGGTAGGCGAGCCAGGTGGGGATGTGCACGCCGTTGGTGA
>JBEKZQ010000021.1:0-25822 GCA_049509675.1 Thermoguttaceae bacterium
AAACCGACGAAACTCTGCTCCGCACCCGGTAAACGAATCAGACCGGCGGCAAGCGACCGAAGCCCCACCAGTACAACGGTTTGCTCGACCCACCCTACATGTTTATGAATAATCCGGGTTAGTGCGACCCGGCCCGGTTCTGCCATGCCCTCACCCCGGCCCTCTCCCACTTGTGCCGCTGCGGCACGCAGGAGAGGGGGAAATCGCGGTTGCCTGCTCGCCCTCGGCCAGCCTCTCGATGACTGCCCGTGCCGTGGGTCTTCCCGCCAACAAGGCCGAAAAGTCGGTCTTGCTCTCGACCGCCTTGTGTACCCGCGCGGTCAACTGGGTGTCGCCCAACAACACGGCGCCCGCCAAATAGTTGTCGTGGAAGACAAAGCGGAAATAGTGGCCCCCGGATTCGTGATCCAGCGCCAGGAAACTCCCATCGGGCGGATTGAACTGGCCAATGCTGAAAAGATCCAAGCCCAGGACTTTGAGCGTGTTGCAGTGCGGCACGCCGCCGAACTCGCTGCGGCCGCCGGCCATGTTCAATCCGGCGATGTGGCCCTGGTACTGGGAAGGGCCCCAGATGCCATAGACCTGTCCCTGGTGCTCGGCCGCGTCGCCGGCGGCGAAAACGTCCGGATGCGAAGCGGTCAGGAGGGGATCGACGACCACCCCCTGATTGATTTCCAATCCGGCCCGCCGCGCCAGGTGGCTATTGGGGCGGATGCCGGTGGCAATCACGACCAGCTCGGCCGGCAGCGTCAGGCCGTCTTCCAACAAGACGCCTTCGGCCCGCGTGCGACCGGCGATTTCCCGGATGCGGACCTTGGTGCGGAGCTTGATGCCGGCGTGGGCCACGAAGTCGTTGAGGATTTCCCCGGCCCGTTGGTTGAGCTGCCGCGGCAGGAGCCAAGCGTGGCCTTCCAGGAGCGTTACGTCGACGCCGCGGCGGGCCAGCGCGCCGGCGGTTTCCAAGCCGAGCAGTCCGCCGCCGATGCACACGCACCTGGCCCCGGCGGCGCAGGCCGCCAGGATGGCGCGGGCGTCGGCGAGCGTGCGCAGGCTGGTTACGCCCGTTCGATCCGCGCCCGGCAAAGGCGGCACGAACGGATGGGCCCCGGCCGCCAGCAGCAGTTTATCGAAGGGGAGTCGCCGGCCGTCGCGAAGTTCGACCACGTGCTGATCCAGACGGATCTCGGCCGCCTCGGCGCCGAGCAGCAGTTCGATCCTCCGTTGGTCGTACCAGGCGGCCGGGTGCAGGGGCAAGTCCTGCTCGCCGAGTTCCCCGGCCAGATAGCGCGTCAGGTTGAGGCGATAATAGGGAAGCTCGCTTTCCAGCGAGACCAGCGTGATCTGGGCCATGGTCGAGGCCGAGCGCAGGGATTCCACGGCGGAGACGCCCGCGATCCCCGCGCCGATGACCACCACCCGCAGTTTCCGCGCATGAACGGCCCCTGCTGCGGCCGCGGCGCCGAACGCCGCGAAGCGATCGGCCGGTGCGCCGCAAACGGGACACGCCGCGGGCGGCTGGGAACCGCCGTGGACATAATTGCAGATCAGGCATCGCCACTGGGGCCCGGCGCCTGCCACGGCGGAAGCGGACTGCTCCGCGAACGGTTCAAACAGGTCTCGCGGCGCGCCGCAAACCGGACACACGTCGGGCGGCTCGGCCCCGCGATGAATATAGCCGCACACGCTGCAGCGCCACGCCCCGCTGCTGTCCGACATCAGTAAGCTCTCCGCAAAACAATAACCTGGCCGGTTGCCCGCTGCGGGATGGATTGGCAATCCGTCCTACGATGATTGATCGACTTATTCTCTTACGGCTCTTACTCCTCGGGATCGGACGGGGCGGCCTCGACGATGGGCAGATCGACCGACACCCGCGTGCCTTTGCCGGGCTGACTGTCGATCGTGGCCTGGCCGCCGAACAACTCGGCGCGCTGGCGTATGCCGCGCAGTCCGAATCGCCGCCCGTCGACCTGTTGCGGGTCGAATCCGCATCCCCAGTCTTCGATGACCAGGCGGATCCGCTGGCCTTCCTGCACCATCGAGATCGCCACCCGAGCGCTCTTGCTATGGCGCAGCGCGTTGGTAAGCCCCTCCTGCACGATGCGGTACAGCGCGGTTTCCAGCGGGGCGGCAAGGCGATCGAAGGCGACCTGCTGAGAATAGTCGATTTGCACGGAGCTGGTGATCCGGCTTGCCTTGACGAGGTGTTCCACGGCGGCGAGGATGCCGAAATCGTCGAGCACCTGCGGGCGCAGGCCGCTCATCAAGCGCCGCGTCTCGGCCAGACTGTCGCGCAGCAACTCCAAGGCCGAGGCAAAACGCTCCTTGATCGCCGCCGAAGCCTCGACCGGCATCGACTTCAAGGCCTCGAAACTCATGATGGCCGCAGTCAGCGGCTGCGCCAATCCGTCGTGGATCTCGTAGGCCACGAGTTGCCGGTGCTGCTCGTAAACGTCCAGCAGGTCCTTGAGCAATTGCCGCTCGTTGAACAGCCGGCGATTGGCTCGTTGCAATTGCTGCCGGATCTGCCCCAGGCCCAACACGACGGCCAGCGCGACCAGGGCCAGAATGGCTGCCGCGGCGATCAATTGCAGACGCAACTGCCGGACCGGGGCGTAGACCTCGGCCGACGGTTGCTGGGCCACGACCACCCAACGCTGGTCGGCCACCGTGGCGGCGAGAAAGGTGGCCACCATGCTCTGCCGCGCCAAGGGGTCCTGGTACTCGACCGTCGACTCCGCTCCGTCCATGGCCGTTCGCACCGCGGGCAGGGCGGCATAGTCCGCATAACGCCGGGCCTGGAGATCGAGCTTCGGGTGGGCGGCAACGTTCCCGTGATGATCGATCAGGAACACGTAACCGCTCTGCCCCACGCCGACTTCTTTGACCCACTGGGTGACCTCTTCCAAACGATGTTGAAGCACCAATGCGCCCAAGACCTTTTTGTCGCGGTCCACGATCGGGACGGCGACGGCCACCACCATGCGCTGCGGCTTCGCCTGGCGCAGAAAGACCTCGGAGACGTACGGCTTCCAAGCCCGGGACAGGCCGCGGAAATAGTCGCGGTAGGCGAAATTGCGTTCCAGTGATTCGGGGGCCGCCGGATAGTCGGCCCATAGCACGCCCTCGCAGTCGAGTGCCATGGCGCGGTCGACGCGGGGAAAAGCCTGCATGGCCAGCCGGAGTCGCTCTCGAACCGCCTGGACGTCACGCCGCCCAACGGCATCGATCATGTCCGGCATGCTCGCCACGCCCTTGGCAAAATCGATGCTGCTGTCCAGATCGGAACGAACAAGCTCGGCCGCCATTTGCGCCGCGGAGCGGGTGTTCGAGCGCACCAACTCCGCGATCGACCGGGAAGTGACGCGAAAGGCATAGAGGCTCAAAAGAGCGATGGGCAACAGCCCTGCCAGAACCAGCAAGGTCCAGGTGAGCATGGCAGGCAGGTTACTGCGGCCGGGAGATGCGCCCTTGTTTGCCGCGGCTTCCATGACTTCCTCCATTCAATGAAAACAAGGAGTGCAGTATAGCAGATTCAGGGGCGGCGGCGCGAAAGCTGAGCATTCGTGGCCGGCGAACTGCAATGTCGCGATGCGCGACGCTAGCCCGACGCGCCAGCAAGGGAGAATCGCCAAAAATCCCTCGCTGGCGCTTCGGGCTAGTGTACGGAATGGACCCGTGTCCCGGGAGACTTCGCAATTTTGCAGTTCTCCTGGCATCCGTGGCCGGCGATTTTCAAGCGGGCCGGCGGGAGTCGCGCGCCGGAGCGGGCCGCCCGTAGAGAAAACCCTGTCCCAGGTCGAAACCCATTTGCAGGCAGGTGTCGCTTTCAGCCTGCGTTTCCACCCCTTCGGCCACGGAGAGGATGCCCAGGCTGTGGACCATGCGCACCAAGGTGGCCAGGAATTCCTCCCGTTGCGGCGGGCCCGCGTCGATGTCGCGAATGAGCGACATGTCGAATTTCAGATAGTCCGGCGGACTCTCGGCCAATTCGTTCAAGCGGGACTGGCCTGCGCCGAAATCGTCGTAGGCCATGCCGATGTTCAGTGCCGTCAGGGCGCGGCGGATCTCGATCATCTGCGCCGGATCGGTGACCGCCGATTCGTGGATCTCCAACGTCAACCGCTGCTCCGTCCAGTTTTCGCGCAAGTTTTCCAGCGAGGGCAGCAGCCCCGGCTTGGCCAGTTCCAGCGGGTGCGTGTTCATGAACAGGTGCGGTGTGCCCGCCAGGGCCTGGCCCGCCTGGACGCCCTCCCAGCGGAGCATGGCGCTGAGTTCGACCTCCAGGTGCAGTTGCGCGGCGATGCGGAACATGTCGTTGGGCATTTCCAGCCCGAAAAGCCGGCTTCGGCCCAGGATCTCGTAGCTGGTGATTTCGCGGGTCGCCATGGACACGATCGGCTGAAAAAACGGCGTAACGGCCCGCTCGGCCATGAGCTTGTCGAACTGCACCAGGGCCAGGGCCCGATCACACACGTTCTCGTACACGGTGTGGCAACTGTTGCGCGCCGCCTGCTGCCGGACGCGGAACGCCAGGTTCGCGAACTGCACCAGGTCGTCTTCATGCAGGGTGACCAGTCCCGACACGCGCTGGCCGTTGACATACGTTCCGTTGGTGCTGTCAAGATCGCGCAAGACGAGCGCGTCGCCGGTCTGCGTGATTTCGGCGTGCAGGCTGGAGACCGCCTTCGAGGAGAGCGACAAAGCCAGGTCCTGGCGGCGACCGACCAGGAACGGCACCGTATAGATCGGCTGGTAACGCGTCGTCTCGGCACTGTCCAAGGGCCCCACGAGGAACCACACGGTGCTGGCCGAGGCCTTCAAGTTCGCGGGCATGTTCGATTCTCTGGCGACAGTTCGTTGCTTGCCGTGCGTAAGAAGCGCCCCGGAAAAAGTATAGGTTGCCAAGAGGCGTCGAGGAGGGATTGGGGATTAGGAATTAGCGATTAGGACCGGATAGGTCATGCGGGTTGTAGGGCAGGTGAGGAGGGATTAGAGATTAGGGATTAGTACGCTCCGATTGGGGCGTCAGCCTCTAATCCCTAATCTCTCGGTCCGAAACGCGGCACTCTAACCTACAATTCTAAAGGATGGAACGAGGGCGCCAGGACGGCGCGCCGCGACGCCTGCACCGGGCAGTGCCTTGCGACACGCGGCGCCTTCACATTCTTCACACGCGAAGCACACGCACATGGCCCTGCGACAAGAGACCCTGGACATCAAAGACAGTCTGCTGGCGTCGTTGCTCTCCAACGAGAGCTTCTCGCCCATGGAGCCGACCTCGATCGAGGAGGCGGGCCTGGGCGAGGAATTCGTCGAGAAGCTCATCTGCAAGTATCTGGCGGTGTTCGGCACCAGCAACGGCCGCAGCATCGCCGACTACGTCTGCCTGCCGTTCCGGGTCGTCGAGCCCTTGCTGGGCACGTTGCGCACCAACCAGATCGTGGCCCACGCCGGCGCCGCCCCGTTCAACGACTATTACTACACGCTCTCGGCGCAGGGCCGCACGCGGGCCATGGCCTTCTTGGATGCCTGTGCGTATGTCGGGCCGGCCCCCGTGCCCTTGATGGACTACGTGATTTCCGTCGAAGCCCAATCGATCACCGCCGAAGCGCCGGGGCCGGACCGCCTGGCCGAGGCGGTGCGCGATATTTCCGTCGATCCGACCCTGTTCGAAAGCCTGGGACCCGCCATCAATTCCGGCGCCGGCATGTTCCTGTATGGGGCGCCGGGCAACGGCAAGTCGACCCTGGCCAAGCGGGTGACGCTGTGCTTCGGCCAGGAAATCTGGATCCCCCACGCCCTGTGCGAAGACGGCCAGATCATCAAGTTCTACGACACGGCGTATCACAAGCTGGTGGTCAACAACGATCGCAGCATCATCAAGTGCGGAGAGCACGACCGCCGCTGGCTGAAGATCTGCCGCCCCACCGTGGTCGTCGGCGGCGAGTTGACCATGGACAACCTGGAATTGCGGCATGACCCGCGCAGCAACATCAACGAAGCCCCCTTGCAGATGAAGAGCAACTGCGGATGTCTGCTCATCGACGATTTCGGCCGCCAGCGCATCGAGCCCAAGCAGTTGCTGAATCGCTGGATCGTGCCCCTGGAAATGCGGCACGATTTTCTCACCCTCCCCACCGGCAAGAAGTTGCAGGTGCCGTTCGATCAACTGGTGATCTTCTCGACGAACCTGGAGCCGCGCGACCTGGTCGACGAGGCCTTCTTGCGGCGCATCCCCTTCAAGATCGAGATCGGCGATCCCGGCGAAGAGGAGTTCCGGCATCTCTTCCGCTTGTATTGCCGCACGTTCGGCTGCGAATTCCGCGCCGAGGCCATCGACGATCTGCTCCAACGGCATTATCGGCCCACGGGCCGGCGGCTCCGCCGCTGCCAGCCCCGCGACTTGTTGGCGCAAATCCGCGCCTATTGCAATTATGCCCGCCAGCCCATGGAACTCCGCCCGGAATACTTCGACCGCGCGGTACGAACCTATTTCGCCACCGTGCTTGGCGACGACTGCGAGCGCCGATAGTCCGGAACCAACCATGAGCGTCAACCTCGCCTCGCACACTTTCGACATCAACGAGCCGATCCCCGGCTATCACGTTCAGGAGCGCATCGGCGCCGGCGGCTACGGTGAAGTGTGGCGGGCCGAGGCGCCGGGCGCCATCGCCAAGGCCATCAAGATCGTCTACGGCTGCCACGACGCCGATCGCGCCCGCCGCGAACTCACCTCGCTGAACCGCATCAAGGAGGTGCGCCATCCCTTCCTCCTCTCGCTGGAACGCATCGAACTGGTCGACGGCCACCTGGTGATCGTCACGGAACTGGCCAGTTCCAGCCTCAAGAACCAGTTCGAGCACTATCGGCAGTCGGGCCAGTGCGGCATCCCGCGCCGCGAACTCCTCGCGCATCTCGGCGACGCCGCCGACGCCCTGGACTATATCTGCCAGGAACACTCCTTGCAGCATCTCGACGTCAAACCCGAGAACCTCTTGCTCGTCGGCGGCCGCATCAAGGTGGCCGATTTCGGGCTGGTCAAGGATCTGCAAGACGCGAGTTGCTCGATCATCAACGGGCTGACGCCCGTCTATGCCGCGCCGGAGCTGTTCGACGGACGGCCCAACAACCGCAGCGACCAGTACAGCCTGGCGATCGTGTATCAAGAGATGCTGACCGGCGTGCTCCCGCACGAGGGGCGCACCACGGCGCAGTTGGCCGCCCAGCATCTGCACAGCCGTCCCCACCTGGACCGCTTGCCGCTCTGCGACCAGCCGATCATCGCCCGGGCCCTGTCGAAGAATCCCGACCAGCGCTTCCCGAGTTGCCGGGAGATGATCGACAGCCTGCTCGGTGCCGCCTTGGATGGCCGTCCGCGGCCGTTGCCGGCCCCGCCGCCGCTGCACGGCAGTTTTGTGCCTTGCTCGCCGGCGACGAATACCGAGGTACTCCAGCAGCATGCCGCCGCGCCGGCCGCCCGCTCCATCACCGAGCCGCGCGAGGCGGCGCCGGCCGAGTATGATCTGCCGCCGCTGGAAATCCGCGCGGAAGACGTGGAGTATCGACCGACGATCTTCGTAGGCATGGGCGGATTGGCCGCCCGAACGCTGCACGCGCTGCACCGCCGGCTGGCGGACCGTTTCGGCGATCTCGGCTCCGTGCCGGCCCTGCAAATGCTGTTGTTCGACACCGACGTGGAGACCTTGAAGTCGGTCACCGAAGGCGAGAGCCAAACGCCGCTGCCCAACGAATCGGCCATCCCCCTGCCGTTGCGTCAATCGGCGGAATATCGCCACGAATCGGACGACTATCTGCAATGGCTGAGCCGGCGCTGGATTTTCAACATCCCGCGCTCGCTGCAAACGCAGGGTTTCCGCCCGCTGGGACGCCTGGCACTGGTCGACCATTTCCAGCGCGTTCTGGATCGCCTGACGCGCGTCGTCAAGGCAGCGGTCGCCCGCGAAGGCATGGCCCTTTCGGCCCGTACCAGCGGATTGGCGTTCCGCGACGCCACGCCGCGGGTGTTTGTGGTCTCGTCGATTTCGGGCGGGACCGGCAGCGGCATGGTGCTCGACGTGGGGTATACGGTTCGGAAAGTGCTGCGCGATCTGGGGCTTTCCGAGGAGGGCCTGTGCGGGGTGCTGGCGCATTGCGCCGGCCGCAAGCCGCAGGCGCGCGACCTGGCGGCGGCCAACGCCTATGCCTTGTTGTGCGAATTGGCGCACTACAGCGACCGGCAACACGTCTACCCCGGCGCGCCGCTGCGCGGTCTGCCCGCCTTCGCCGCGGAAGATGGGCCGTTCGTGCATACCTACGTGGTACACCTGGGCGAAGACCTCGAGCCCCACCAGTTCGCGGCCGCCGCCGACAACCTGGCCCGCTACCTGTACTGCAATGCGGTCACGCCGGCCGCGGCCTTCTTCGACAAGGCCCGCCAGCCGCAACCGACCGACGGCCCGTCGGCCGGCGCACCTCCCGCCGTACGGACCTTCGGCCTGTGCCAACTGGGCTTCTGCGACGCTGACATCCCCGTGACGGCCGTCGATGAGCTGTGCCGGTCGCTGGTCACGCGCTGGCGCGGCGCCGGCCGTGCCGAGAACGAAGAGCGGCCGCCCTCGTTGGCCGATCCCACTTCGCTTCTGGTCACGCAGCGGGCCGCCGAAATGGGTCAAAAGCAATTGTGCGGCGCGCTGGCGTCGCGCGCCGAGGCGGCAGGGCTCAACGTCCAGCAGATCGCAGGCCGGTTGTCCGACGTCGCAACGCAGGCCCTGGGCAACGATCCCCGATCCTATCTGTTGACCCTGCTAGCTGAGTTGGTACACAATTGCGAGGCGGAGCGCGGGCCGGCAGGCCGCCTGCCGTCCGGCGCCATGATTGTTTCCGCCTTGAATACCGTGATCCGTTGGGAGGGCGCGCACGACACAGGCGGTGTTTGCCTGGAAGCGGTGTTGGAACAGCACCTCAAGGAACTGGCTGCCGGCCAGGCCGCCGCCCTGCAAGAGTGGATCCTGACCTTGATCGGTGATCCGCAACAACGGGTGGAAGGGGCTCAGCGCGCCGCCGATTACACGGCCGATTTTCTCCGCGCCTTGAGTCACGAGGCCGGCGAGGCGGTGCAGGCCGCGCGGCGCGAAATCCAGATCATCGAGACGGCCCTGCACAACGATGACCGTGGAAGCTGCCAATGGCTGCGATTCCGCGGCCTCCCCTGGCGTCGGCGGCTGGCCGCCGACGACCGCCTGTCCGATTACTTCCGCCTGCGCATCCGCGAACTGACGCTGCACGGCGTGTGCCGACTGGCCAGCCTTATCCTGGCCCAGGTGATGACCTTGGATGATCGACTGCGGAATCTGGCTGCCGATCTGAACCGGCTCGCCGAACAGTTCCAGCACACACCCCTGCCCGACAAGGAACGCTGCGCCGCGGCCGGGCCGGAGAACGTCGCCCACATCGTGACTGAGACGATCGACAGGCAAAGGACCGAGTTGATCGAGGCGGTGGAACACAGCCTGGAGGACGATCTGCGTCGGATCGTCACGGCGGCCGACGGCGACGTCCGGTCCGTGCTCCCCGGGCTGCTGCGCCGCACGGCGCGTTCGGCCATCCTGCGGGTGCTTGAGCAACTTGCCTTGGAAAAAATCGCCGCCGGGGAGGCCGGCCCGCAAGCATCGATCTACTCGCTCGGTTCAGGCCTTCGCGCGGCGACCCCCCGACTGCCCCAATGCGGCGGCGGCAAACGCCTCCTGCTCTTGGCGCCCCGGGGTTGTGCGTCGCCCCCCTTGCTCGATCAACTCCGCGGCAAGGCCGGCGGGCCGCCAACGGCCGTGTGCAATGCGGAGAACGACCTGCTGTTGTGTTACGAGGCCCAGGACCTCTCCCTGCGCCGGGTGGCACAAGCAGTGCTCGATCACCGGCTGGAATGCGTCGAAGTCGCCTCCCGGCTGCACACCCGCATCGACGTGCCCTGGACAACCCTATAGGCAAAATGGGTTGACAGCGCCGTCGCCTCCCATTAGCTTAGGTATTAAGGGAGTGGCTCCCGACCCGGATAGAACCCTTGTCGGTTGCAACTTGTGGAGGGCCCGCATGGCCAAGCGAAAAGGCGATTGGACCGAAATCCTCATCCGCCAGGGCGTTGTCAGCTCGGAGCAGTTGGACGAAGCTCGGCAACTGGCCAAAGAGGCCTCCATGAAATTAGCCGACGCGCTCATCCGCCTGGAGTTCGCGACCGGCGAAGAAGTGATGCGGGCCATCGCCGAGCAGCATGGGCTGAACTACGTCAACTTGAACGAAGTCGTCATTCCCCCCTCCGTCGTGGAGTTGGTGCCGGAAGCGGTCGCCCGCGAAAATGCCGTCATACCGCTATCGGAGGGTGACGGCCGGCTGACGGTCATCGTCAGCGATCCCATGGAAATGGATACGCTGGAGAAGCTGCGGTTCATCTTGAATCGCCAGATCGATATCGCCTTGGCGCCTCGCGAAAGCATCATGGAGGCGATCAACCGCTATTACGGCCAGACGGTGGGCGAGAGCGCCGATTCGATGCTCCAGGAGTTCACCGACACGGCGATCGACTTCACGGAAACCTCCGACGAGACCCCCACCGGCCAGGAGGAGATCGACGAAACCAGTGCCCCCATCGTGCGGCTGGTGCAACTGATTATCTCCGAGGCGGTGCAACTGAGGGCCTCGGATATCCACGTCGAGCCGTTCGAGGACCGCATTCGCGTCCGCTATCGGATTGACGGGATGCTGGTCGAGCGGGACAGCCCCCCCCGACGGCTCCTGGGGGCCATCCTCTCCCGCATCAAAATCCTCGCCCGACTCGACATCGCCGAGCGGCGGCGGACGCAGGACGGCCGCATCAAGGTCACCGTGGGGGAAAAAGAACTGGACTTGCGGGTGAGCATTATCCCCACCGCCCACGGCCAGTCGGTCGTGATGCGGATCCTCGACAAAGACAACATCAAGGTGGGCCTGCGGCAGTTGGGCTTTTCAGAGGAAGATTACCACAGGTTCAAGGGCTTGATCCAACGCCCCAACGGGATCATTCTGGTGACCGGGCCGACCGGTTCCGGCAAGACCACCTCGCTGTATGCCGCCCTCAATGAACTGAATACGTCGGATCGGAAGATCATTACAGCCGAAGACCCCGTGGAGTATTATTTGCCGGGCGTAAATCAAGTCGAGATCCGGCACGACATCGGGCTGGATTTTGCGCGTGTGATTCGGGCCATGCTGCGTCAGGCGCCGAATGTGATCCTCGTGGGCGAGATGCGTGACCTGGAAACAGCCCAAATGGGAATTCAGGCTTCATTGACGGGACACTTGGTTTTCAGTACACTACATACGAACGATTCGCCTAGTGCTGTTACACGTCTAATCGACATGGGCGTACCGGCCTATCTGGTCGCCAGCAGCGTCGTGGCCATTATGGCCCAACGCTTGGTCCGCGTCGTTTGCCAAAAATGTAAGCAACCCTATACCCCCGGCGAGGCCGCCCTGGACACCGCCGGCATCACTCCGTCAATGGTCGAGGGCGCAAACTTCACCAAGGGCCGAGGGTGCGGCAATTGCCAGGGGCTCGGCTACCGCGGCCGCATGGGAATCTATGAACTGATGCTCATGTCGTCCAAGATCCGCGAGCTGACCTTTAATCAAGCACCTACGGAGGTGCTCCGCCGGACCGCCGTTAGCGAGGGTATGAGAACCCTCTATTGGGATGGCATCGACAAGGTGATGCGCGGCGTGACGACCTTGGATGAAGTGTTCCGCGTGGCGAAACGCAGCGATTCAGATTGATCGGCTGCGCCGCGTGAAAAGAGACTTTTTGCTGGCTTTTTTTCCAGAAATTGCGAATAATCTACGCGGACCAGGCAAGGCGCGGTTTCTGAAAGGGCGCGAGGCCGCGGCAAGCAGAGAAGAGCTTTTCTCCCGGTCTGTCAAGAAAGATCTCGATGCGGGTCCGGGTCTTGGACCTCCGCCCTTTCTGAGGAATGAGTGTACGCATGGCCAATGTTCTTATCGAAAAACTCCTGCACACGGTGGTAAAACGCAAGGCGAGCGATCTGCACCTGACGGTCGGTCAGCCTCCGGTGTTGCGGCTCGACGGCCGGCTCAAGAGGCTGGAAACCAAGGTCCTCGAGCCTGAGGACATGGTCGACCTGATGAAGAGCATCGCCCCGGAGCGGGCCCAGCAGGAGTTGCAGCAGGTGGGCGGCGCCGACTTCGGCTTCGCCTTCGGCGAACTGGCCCGCTTCCGCGTGTCGATCTTCAAGCAAAAGGGCTATGTGGGCATGGTCCTGCGGCAGATCCCCGCCAAGTTGATGACTTTCGAGGACCTGGGAACGCCGAAGGTGCTCACGGATCTGATCATGCGGCCGCGCGGCTTGATCCTGGTCACCGGCCCCACCGGGTCCGGCAAGACCACCACCCTGGCGGCCGCCATCGATTACCTCAACATCAACGTCGACCACCACATCATTACCATCGAGGACCCGATCGAATTCTACCACTCGCACAAGAAGTCGACGGTCAATCAGCGGGAAATCGGCGTCGACGTTCCCACGTTTGCCGAGGCCATCCGCCGGTCCTTGCGGCAGGATCCGGACGTGATCCTGGTGGGCGAAATGCGCGACCTGGAGACGATCGAGGCGGCCATCACGGCGGCCGAAACCGGCCACATCGTGTTCGCCACCTTGCACACCACCGGCGCCCAGGGCACGGTCAACCGCATCATCGACGTCTTTCCCACCAGTCAGCAGGAGCAGATCCGCACCCAGTTGTCGACCTCGGTCATCGGCATCATCTCGCAGGTTATCATGCCCAGAATCGGCGGCGGCCGCATCGCGGCCTATGAGATGTTGGTCGTCACGCCCGGCATCGCCAACCTGATTCGCGAAAACAAGACCTATCGCATCACCTCGTCGATCCAGACGGGGCAGAAGCTGGGAATGCAGTTGTTGGACGATCACATGTTCAAACTTTGGAAGGACGGACTGGTCGACAAGAAGGAGATCCTTTTCCGCGCCAACAACCCGGACGACATGATGATGCGGATCGCCCGGCACGAACGCGGCCTGTTGGACGATGAACCGGGACAACAAAGGGAAGCCGGCTAAAACTCGGGAGCGAGCGACTCATGGCACTGCGGCGCATCGGTCAGATTCTGGTGGACTTGGGGTTTCTCAGCGACGATCGGCTGGAGATGTTGCTGGAGGAGCAGCAGCAGCGGCCGGGCGAGATGATCGGCCAGATCGCCATCAGCATGGGGCTGATCACCGATGATCAACTGGCCCAGGCGCTGGCCGAGCAGATGGGCATGCAGGTGGTCACGCTGGGCGAATCGGCGATTCCGCCCGACGTGCTGGCCCGCATCACCGAGCCCATGGCGCAACTGTACCGCATCATTCCCATCGCCTTCGAGGAGGACACGCTGACGATCGCCATGTGCGATCCGCAGAAGCTGACGATCATCGACGAGTTGCGGAGCTTCCTGGGGCTGAACATTCGGGCGGTGGTGGCCACGGAGAAAGAAGTGTTGCGGGCGCTGGACCGTTACTATACGGTCGGGGGCGAGAGCGTGGAGACGCTGATCGCCGACATGGAGCAGGATTCGGACCTGGCCGCCGCCGTCGAGGCATTGCAGAAGGGCGGCGCGATGGACCTCACCAGCATCGAGGCCCTGGCCGACAGCGCCCCGGTCCGCAAGCTCTTGAACATGGTGCTGCTGATGGCCATCAAGGACCATGCCAGCGACTTGCACTTCGAGCCGTTCGAGAACGAGTTCAAGATCCGCATTCGCTCCGACGGCATCTTGTACGAGATGGTGCCGCCGCCGCGACACCTGGCCTTCGCCATTACCACCCGCATCAAGGTCATGGCCGACCTGGACATCGCCGAGCGACGGCTGCCGCAGGACGGCCGCATCCGCCTCACCGTGGGCGGCCACCCCGTCGACCTGCGCGTGAGCGTGCTGCCCACCATGTTCGGCGAGAGCGTCGTCATGCGAATCCTCGACCGCTCGGTGGTGATGCTCGACCTGGGCGTGGTGGGCATGGAAGTCGGCACGCTGGCCGCCTTTCGCCAGGTGATCCGCAAGCCCAACGGCATCGTGCTGGTCACCGGCCCCACCGGTTCGGGCAAGACCACCACGCTTTACGGCGCGCTGAACGAGTTGAACCTGATCCACGACAAGCTGATCACGACCGAGGACCCCGTGGAATACGAGATCGACGGCATCGTGCAGATCCCCATCGACGCCGGCATCGGCAACACCTTCGCCCAGTGCCTGCGATCGATCCTGCGGCAAGACCCGGACAAAATCCTGGTGGGCGAGATCCGCGACCTGGAAACCGCCGAGATCGCGGTGCAGGCGTCGCTCACGGGCCACATGGTCTTCAGCACGCTGCACACCAACGACGCCCCCAGCACCATCACCCGGCTGCGCGACATGGGCGTGCCGCCGTTCTTGATCACCGCCACGCTGGAGGCGGTGCTGGCGCAGCGGCTGGTCCGCCGCATCTGCAAGGAATGCCGCGAGCAAACCGTCCCCAGCACCGAGACCCTGGCACAACTCGATCTGACGCCCGACGACGTGCTGGGCCGCAAGTTCTGGCACGGCCGCGGCTGTGCCGCCTGCAACAACACGGGCTTCAAGGGCCGCACCGGGCTGTACGAGTTGATGATGATCAACGACCAGCTTCGCGAGTTGGTCAATCGCGGCTCGTCGACCGAGAAGCTCCGCGACCTGGCCCTGCAAACCGGCATGCGGCCGTTGCGGGCCGCCGGCCTGGAAAAAGTATACGAGGGAGTCACCTCGCTCGAGGAAGTCGTCCGCGAAACGGTACACGAGGGGTAATTAAGGAGTTAGCCATGCCGACCTATCAGTTCGAGGCGATGGACGCCACCGGCCAGGAGATCAAGGACGTCATCGAATCGCCCAGCCAGGACGAAGCGCAGCAGACCATCCGCGGGATGGGATACTTCGTCACCAAGATCAGCGTCAAGAAAAGCCGCAAGACCGGCGGCGAGAAGAAGGCCACCAAGAAAAAGGGCAAGACCTTCGCCATCGGCGGCGTCAACCAGAAGACCCTCACCACCTTCACCCGCCAGTTGGCCATCCTGCAGGACGCCGGCCTGCCCATCTTGCGGAGCCTGAAGATCCTCGAGCAGCAGTGCAAGCCGGGGGCCCTGAAGAACAGCCTCATCGACGTGTGCGAAGAGATCGAGAGCGGCGCCACGCTCTCCGAGGCCATGGCCAAGTCGCCCAAGGCCTTCAACCGCTTGTTCGTCAACATGATCAAGGCCGGCGAGGCGGGCGGGGCCCTGGAAGTGATCCTCAAGCGTCTGGCCGAGTTCCAGGAGCGGGCCCAGGCCCTCAGCCGCAAAGTCAAAGGCGCCATGGTCTACCCGGTCTTCGTGGTGCTCTTCGCCGTCGGCATCTTGACCTTCATCATGCTCAAAATCGTGCCGCAGTTCCAAAAGATCTTCGCCGACTTCAACACCGATCTGCCGCAAATGACCAAGATCCTCATCGTCACCTCCCACTTGGTGGTCAACTACTGGTATCTGCTGCCGGGCGTGCCGCTGAGCATCTGGCTGTTCGTCAAGCTGGTGCGGAAGTTCTCCTACGGCCGCATGGGCTGGGACCTGTTCATCCTGAAAATCCCCGTCTTCGGCCAGCTTTCCGAGAAGAACATCGTGGCCCGCACCATGCGCACCCTGGGCACCCTGGTGGCCAGCGGCGTGCCCATCCTGGAAGCCATCCACATCACCAAGGAGACGTCCGGCAACGCCTTCTTCGAGAAGGTCTTTCAGAAAATCTACGAGTCGATCCGCGAGGGCGAATCGATCGCCAAGCCCATGAAGGACGCCTCGCGGCCGCCCTTCCATCCCGTGGCACTGTTCTTCTGGTTCATGTTCGTCGCCGGGCCGATCGGGGCCCTGATGTACCTGACGCGCATGAACCGCCGCGTCTTGGACGACATGGTCGTGAACATGGTCGACGTGGGCGAGGAGACCGGCGAGTTGGATACCATGCTCTACAAAGTGGCCGACACCTTCGACGACGAAGTCTCCGTGTTGACCGAGAGCCTCACGCGTTTGATGGAACCGGTGCTGATCATCGTCCTGGGCGGCATGGTGGGCTTCATCGTCATCGCCCTGTTCCTGCCCTTGATCAGCCTGATCAACAAGTTGACCGGATGAAGGAGACCGAATCATGGACGCAGGCAGTTTTCAGTCTTCAGTTTTCAGTTTTCAGCGGGAGGCGGGGGACTGTCCCCATTTTCGTTCGACGAAAATGGGACTGTCCCCTTCTCGCGGCTTCACGCTCGTCGAACTGCTCACCGTGATCGTGATCATCGGCATGTTGGTGGCCATGATCACGGCGGCGGCCATCCCCGCGCGGAACTATGTCCGCAACGCGCGGATGAAGACCGAGATCACGCAGCTCGCGTTGGCCCTGGAGGCCTTCAAAACCGAGTTCGGCGATTATCCGCCCGACGGCAAGGATCCCGCCGGGACAACCATGTTCCTGGCCCGCGCCTTTCCGCGCTACTCCGGCGGGCTGCCCACCGGTATCACGCTGGACCCCTCGAATGCGTTGACTTTTTGGCTGGGAGGGATGTACGTGACGACGGGGACGACCAGTGCGGGCTTCCGGGGGTTCAGCGCCAATCCGCTCAGCCCGTTTGATACGACCCAGCCCAGTCGAAAGGGGCCGTTCTTCAACTTTGACGTCACCCGCACCCCCTACATCACCACCAGCGGAACCAACAGCGGCTGGTATCTGCCCCAGAACGACAACGCAAGCAGCGCCCCGTTCGTGTACTTCAAGGCGATGAACACGTCGGGAACCCCTTACTCCTCATCTACCTACACCTTGAGTTCGGTGACCGTTCGCCCCTATGCGCAAGCCGTGGGCGGCATGGTCAATCCCGACACGTTCCAGATCCTCTGCCCCGGGTTGGACGCACAATACGACAACACCAGAGACGGCAACAATCCCATTTATCCCACGGGCAGCAATTACAAGCAGCCGGGTTACATGCTGGACGACATCACGAACTTCAGTAATGGCAAAGTATCGGACAACATGAACAACTGACGACGACGCGCGAGGGGGGGAGAGGCAATGCACAGTTTTCAGTCTTCAGTTTTCAGTTTTCAGCATGCGAAAGCGCAACGGGTTTCGCCGGGTGCCACTGCTGGCTTGTCCAGCAGTGCGAAGAACACGGTTGGGCAAGCCAACCGTGGCGCCCGCCGCCGCGGCTTCACGCTGGTGGAAATCCTGGTGGTGATGGTGATCATCGCCATGTTGGCGGCGATGACGCTGGGGGCGTTGCAGTTGACCCGCGACAATGCCCGGCGCGCGGGGACCAAGGCCACTATCGCCAAGATCAACAGCATCATTCAGCGGAAATACGAGTCGTACCTGACGCGGCGCGTGCCCATGCCAGCCCTTCCGGCGACGATGACCCGGCAAGCGGTGCTGCAAGCCCGTTTGAACGCCCTGTACGACCTGATGCGGATGGAGATGCCCGACAGCCAGTCGGATATCACTAGTGGTCCCGTTCAATTCAGCGGCTGGGGAGGCATTGCCCGGCCAGCGCTTTCGCAGGCGTATCTGAGCAAGTATAGCAGCCACGCGCCGAACACCAACTTCTTGCCGGCCAAATGTTTGTACCTGATCGTGATGAGCGATCCCGAGGCGCGCGAGCAGTTCACCGCCAGCGAGTATGGCGATTACACGGGCGACGGCTGGCCCGTTTTCCTCGATGGCTGGAAAAACCCCATCATGTGGATCCGTTGGGCGCCGGGGTGCAGTAGCAACGTGGCCGGCGGCTTTTCGGAAATTCAGTCTGGAATTGCGCAGAGTAGCACGTCCAGTACGGTGGCGGACCACGATCCGTTCGATCCGCAGGGGGTAAACACGAATGCGTATCATCTCATACCGCTGATTTATTCCTCGGGCGGAAGCGCTACGGACTACGGCATCCAGACGTCCCCGGCAAACACCAGCTACTCGACACAGATTGATCCGTACTACGCCAGCGTGAGCCCCAAGCCCGGGACGTTGGTAGGCACGGGCCGGATGCCGATTCACAATCACCATCTCGATTAGCGAAACATCCATGCGACTTATCGCGCGCGGAAAACTCCTGAGCCTCAAGACGCTTCCTGCGGTTCCGACGCTGAAAGCGTCTCACAGAATAGCCCAGGGGAAGCGCAGCAACAATCGTACTCATCTCGCTCCGCGAGATGGAATCCATCACGCGGAGCGTGATGAGTACGTTCGAGAACAGGGCAATGTACCCAGGGCGTCGCTGCGCTTGCCCTGGGCTAGTTTGTTGAACCGCTTCGCGGTTGGGTCGAACGTCCGCAATCGCCGCGGCGTCACGCTCATCGAACTGCTGGTCGTGGTGGGGCTGATGATGATCCTCATGGCGGCGGCCGTGCCGCGGGTGCGCACCTCCATCGACGCGCGACGCGCGCGGGAGGCGGCCCGGGCCATCAACGTCTACCTGGGCGCCGCCCGCAACTCGGCCGTGGCCACCGGCCGCTCCTGCGGCGTGCGGATCGACCGCTTGCCGGCCGCCACCGGCTGCTCGATGAATCTCAGCCAGGTGGCCGTGCCCCCGCCCTACGGCGGCGACACGACCACCGCCATGGCGACGGTCACGGGGCCCACCGGGACGATTTCCGCCACAGACACCGGCTCCTATACGGTGGCATTCCCCGCCGGCATGAACACCAACCTGGTGCATGCGGGCGATCTGATCCAGTTCAATTACGAAGGGCCTCTATACCAGATCCAAAGCCTGTCGGCCACCTCAGCCGCCGTTACGCTCCTGGAGGCGGCCCCCGTGGGGGGCCAGCCCGTCGCGTATCAGGGCCAACTTGCGCCCTGGACCAACACAACTTCCCAGCCGATGCCTTTCACGATCCTCCGCCAGCCGGTGAAGTCGGGGGCCACGCCGCTGCAACTGGGAAATGCGGCCGTCGTCGACCTGCAGTTCTCCGGGATCGGAATTACAGATTACCGCTGGAAGAGCCAGTCCAATTCGCTCATGATCCTTTTTTCGGCCAACGGCGGCATCGATCGCATTTGGGACGACAACGGCCAATACTGCGCGACCGACACCGTGTATCTGCTGGTAGGCAAGCGGGAAAAGGTGGGGCAGGCGGGCGCGACCAGCAACCTGGCCGATCTGACCAACCAGTGGATCGCCGTCAATCCGCAGACCGGCATCGTGACCACGGCGGAGGTGGCGGCCTCGGCCAGTTCGGCCGCGCCGACCGTCACCGAGGCCCGGGTCTTCGCCGGCCAAGGCCAGAACATGGGAGGACGGTGAGATGCGGCAAGTGGATGAAGTGACTCACGCAAAGGCGCCAAGACGCCAAGGCGCGAAGAGCGGCGACAAGAATATGGGTGGACAGGAAAATGGATGTCTTGTCGATCTTCCTGTCCGTTATCTTCTTGTCTACAGACCAAGGGTCAGAGACGATCACGCAAAGGCGCCAAGGCGCGAAGAGTGGCATATGAAGTTGCGACCTGGAAAGCGGCTTCCCTTCCTTTGCGCCTTCGCGCCTTTGCGTGATCCTTCCGCGCATTTATCGCCCCGCGGCGGCCTGAGCCTGATGGAAGTGCTCATCGCGACCTTCGTGCTCTCGGTGGGGCTGCTGGGCCTGGCCGCCCTGTTTCCCGTGGGCCAGAACAGCATTGCCGAGTCGATCAAGGCCGACCGCGGCGGCGTCTGCGGCCGCGCCGCCCTGCACCAGGCCCGCGCCCAACGCATGCTCGACTACCGCAACTGGTCGAACCCGACGCCCGGCAGCGGCACGTTCGTGATCGATCCGCTGGGCTGTGCCAGCGGGCTGTCGGGGCCTTTTTGCGGCGTGGGCAGCATTCTCCGCGTCAATCTTCCGGCGGTCAACGCCCAGCAGATATTCTTGTGCCAAGACGATCTTATCTTCGCCCTGCCCGAGGAGGAGAAGCCGCCGGTCACCAACACCACCCGGCCGCAGCCGTTGATCGCCGCCGGCGCCATCCAGTATCAAGGAAACTACTCCTGGTTCTTGACGGTCACGCCGTCGCTGAGCGAGGTGCAGCAGTTGCAATTCGTGCCCCTGGCCGAGCGAACGCACTTCGTCGTTTCCGCCGTCGTCTGTTACCGGCGCGATTTCCAGCAAGGCGAGCAGCAGTACTCACTCGCTTCGGCCAGCGTCGGTCTCGGCGGCGGCGACATAATCATTACGCCTTCACCGACGTCCACCCCCCCGCTCCCCCGGGTCAGGCTGAACGAGTGGGTCGGACTGTGCGGCGGAAATCCCGCGATCTGCCTCTGGTATCGCGTGGTGGGCATTAGCAGCGATGGAACCCAACTGAGCCTCGCCGGTCCCGATTGGACGTTGGCCTCTCAGCCGACGACGCTGTTGACGGTCGGCAAGAGCGTGATCGGCGTGTACAGCGAAGTGATCGACGTGGACCAGGATTTGATTTGGCAGCAGTAAGGAAGAATGGGGAAATGCGGCCACGGATGAAACACGGATCAAACACGGATAGTGCATGTGGAATGGGTAACTGTTCACGGGACAAAACGAAGAAACGAGGAAGGAACCGCGGATGAATGCGAATCAACGCAGTATGAAACTAATCCGTTCATCCGCGTGTATCCGCGTTCATCAGCGGCATTCTCTTCCTGTTCTCCTATCGGTGTTTCTTCCGTGTTTAATCCGTGGCTAATCTCTTCCGTATTTGTCCGTGGCTAAGTAACCACCGTGAAGCTTTTTGCAAGCGAGAAGAGGAACGGCAATGACGATTAGAAACCCCCGGCGCGGCGTGTTGCTGCTGGTTATTCTCGGACTCCTGGCCATGTTTTCGCTGGTGGCGGTGGCCTTCGTGATCGTCTCCAGCCAGTCGCGCCGCAGCGCCGATACCGGCCGCCGCGTCGGCCAGACCAACCTGAACCCCAAGCAGGATCTCGATCAGGCCATGCGGGAGGTGCTGCGCGGCTCGAACAACCCGCAATCGGTGATCGGCTCCCACAGCCTGCTGGAAGACATCTACGGCAACGACCCGACGCAGGTTGCGATTACCGGGGCGACCCCGGTCTGCGGTGGCCAGTTGTTGGAAATCACCCTTCCCGCCACCGGCCGAGACCTCGCGCGGCGCATCGGCTGCGTGTTGACGATGACCGGCGGCACCCTGTCGACGACGGGCCAAAGCCTGGCGGGCCTGAGCACGCGGATTGTCGGAACCAATCCTACTACCGGCAATCCCCAGATCCTGGCTTTCAGCGAGGCGCCTATCACCGGGGCGGCGACAATCAGCGGCGGTTCGTGCGCCATCAACGGCACGCCCTTTAGCGGCATGGGCTATGGGTATATGCGCCACCCGCCCGACGCTACCCACCCGACGCCCTGGGATGCGTGCGATGCCCCGGCCCAGAACAACGGCCAACTGCTGGCCTTGCAACCCAACAATCCGGAAAACTTGAATCCCGTGGGCGGGGCTAACAGCGATTATACGGCCCCCGATTTTCAGCACATGATGTTGGCATACCAGGTGCCCAACGGCAGCGGCGTGGTCACGCCGATCCCCTCGCTCCACCGCCCCGATCTGATCCAGTATTGGCAGAAGAATAACGCCGGTGTGCAGACGTCGTATTACATGCTTCGGCCCCCGCAGGACCCCAGCCATTTCACCGGCAGCAATCCGAACTTCAATCCGACGTGGGATGGCGTGACCCCGGGCATGGGGCAGTGGGACGTGGACAACGATGGCGACGGCGTGCCCGACAGCATATGGGTCGATCTGGGCCTGCCGGTCCGCTGGACCAGCGACGGCCGGGCCTTCAAGCCGCTGTTCGCCATCTTGTGCCTGGACATGGACGGCCGCTTGAACCTCAACGCCCACGGCACGCTGGCCCAGGCCGGTGCGGCCGCCTACCAGGGCTTTACCTCCGGGCAGGGCGGCTTCACACCGGCCAGCGCTAACCCCTTGTTGGCGCGCGGCACGGGCGTCGGTCCGGCCGAAATCAACCTCCAACCGCTTTTCGGTTCATCGGGCTCCCTTTACAAGCAACTTCTGCAAGGCAGCGCCGCCTTGGGGCTCCCCGGGCGCTACGGTTCGGATGGCCTGCCCGGCCCCGGCGCCGTGCAAACGCCGCTTTCCTGGAACAAGTGGTTCGATTATTACGCCAACACCAGCGGCGGCACCTATTGGAACTACCTCACCGCCGCCACCACCGTCGGCGACCCTTATGGTTCCCCGCCCGACCCGGAGGGCGACGGCGCCGTGGCCCTGGACCTCAATGGCACGCCGCTGTACTTGTCCTGCGGCGGCGCTACCCTTCTCAACCCATACCAGATCGATCTATCGCGCAACGCCCCGCACGGCATCGCGGGCGGCGCCGACGAGCCGTTCGGCCCCGGCGAGTTGGAGCGCATCCTCCGCGCTTTCGATCGCGACGCCAGCAAGCTCCCTAACCGCTTGGCTTTCCTGAGCTACGATAGCAGTACCACCCCTCCCAGCTACGGACTGCTGGCGAAGCGCTGCGAGGTGACTACCGAGAGTTGGAGCGTGCCATGCCCCAGTTTGGCGCTCTCACCCTCCTTGCGCACCACCTTCGGCAATCTGCAGGGACTGAGCACTGTGACGCCGCGGCACGTGATCGACATGCTCATGGCCAAGGGCGTCCCGCAGGCAGCGTGGTCGCAGTTGTTGCCGCCGGAGATGCTCGCCGGGCTGAAGTTGAACCTATCGCGGCCCTTGAACAACTGGCACGGTGCGGCCTGGCCGCTGCAATTCTACAACACGCCGACGACGCAATGGACCGATCCGGGCGGGGCCTTCAGTCTCGATCCCAACGGCAACACCGTCGCCTTCGGTACTGATCCGGCCACAAGGCCCTTCATCCCCGGCGGCACGGTTGCCGTCGGCACGGCCCCTACTCCCGCCGTGACCGCGCGGTTGATTCAGGCCCGCTATCTGTACGTTCTGATGACGTTTCTGAAGGACAACGGCAACATCCAGGTCTTTTCGCCGGTGGAGGCGCTGACCTTGGACTCCAGCACGCCGGTGGGCGCGGAATTTGCCGCGCGGCGAATCGCGCAATGGGCGATCAACGCTGTTTGTTTCTCCACGCCAGATTCGGCCATGGTGCCGTTCAAGTACCCGGTCAACCCGAGCGGGGGCTGGTGCGACAACGACCTCACCAACCCGTATGGGAGCAATCCGGCCGTGGCTGCGCCGGGCACGTGCGGCGTGGTGTGGGGGTGCAAGCCGCCGGAGTTGCTCCTGACCGAGACGGCCGCTTTCCATAACCGTCGCGTGGCCGACACGGCTTGGGACGACGGCACGGGCGACCCTCCGCTGACCTGCAGCGACACGACGAGTTCGACGGTGGCGCCGCCCTGCTACCGCTGGACGCTTACCGACACCGCCGGCAAGACCATCGGATACGCCGGCGATTGGTATCTCGATCAGCCGCGCACCCCGCAAGGGTCGGCATTCGTGGAACTGTATTGCCCGCGCAGCCCCGCCAGCGGCAAACCGCCCAACGACTTGTACTATTACGACGCCACCCGCCTGTCCTGGTGCGTGGACCTGGGGCGGCTGGCAGGCGTGGACACCGCTCACCCGAACGGCACGCCGAGCGCCGACGGAGGTGTTTATCCGGTCTGGCGGTTGGTTGTCAGCAAGAGCACGCGGCTGGACCCCAACAATGACGTCCGCGGCCGGTTGGCCCTCAATCCCGACAGTTGTTCGTTGGAGCCTCAGCAGTTCGCCGGCCAACCCGCCGCCGACCCGACGACGGGGTACCCGCCGACCGGGCAGTTCAGCCTCAAACATAGTACGACGGGCCAGGCGCCGCAGGTGAAGATCGACCGGATCGTGTGGCTCGCCCCGCAGGTTCCTACCACCCACCTCGACGCAAATCTTATTTACTACAACCGCGGCGCTCAGACCCCTCTAACGTGGGGACTACCCTGTGGCTCCTACGCCGTTGTCGGGCCGCGTCCGGTAACCTACGTCGGCCTGAAAGTTCCGTTGGCCCCCAGCCTCGTGACGAACTCGAGCCAATACATCACGCTGGGGACCTCAGCGGGCATTCCGGCCGGCTTCTACCCCGTCGCTAATTATCCCGCCGCTCAAATCAAACCGACGCTCTCGATCATCGCGGCCGGCGGCGACGGCCCCGGCAGCGTGGCGATTGGCGGGAGCGGTGGTAACGCCTGGCCTCCCGGGCTAACGGCCGGGCACGGCATCGGTTTCAATATCTCCGAACCGGTCTTTTCCGATCTGAATTACTACCCGCCGCCGGACTCCACCATCACCCCCCCGCCGGACCCCAACAACCCTGCACCGCCGGCCGAATGGTATGGAGATCCGGCCCAAGGGAGCAGCAAGTTCCTCCACGTCCCGTTGGAAAGCGCGATGAACCTCGTGTTGACAGACACGGGCGCAAGCGCGCCACCTGTGCAGAGTCCGCGAGACACCGGTGCCGGCGGCCCGACGCTCCGGCCCATGGCCGCGGAAAAGCAGTCGGGCGCCTATGGAGACAGGTATCCGGGCAAGCCTCTCACGTACACCGGCACCTATCCGAACTACAAGACCGTCTTTTTGCAGCGGATTGCCAACCCGGCCCTGCCTTATGATCAGACAGCCAATCCGTACCTGACGGTCGATTGGCTGCCGATCGATCTGACGGTCTTCAACGGCGACGACACGCGGAAGGGCGGCTTCGACCAACAGACTGGCGGTACGCGGACCTGGCCGCCCGCCTGGATGAACCCAAACGGCGGCACCGACCCGACGAAGGCCACTTACTCGGTGTGGGATCCGGATGATCCGCAGAATGACGCCGACACCTTACCCGCACAGGCTTTCTTCAGCCGACAGCGGGGAAGGATCGCCTACAACGCAGCGGACCCGTACTATGGTATCGTGCCGGGGCAATCGAACATTTATGCGCCGCTGAGCGACGATCCGGTGCTATCTGCCGTGCTGCCTCGTTTCGCATCGAACGGCTCGGGCGAGAATTACCCTTTCACTCTACACCACACGCTGGGATACCTGAACACGCCCTTCTGGTCGCCGGCGCCGCCCGATATGTCTCAGCCAGCCATGCCGGTTTTCACGTCGGCGGGGACGGGGAATTACCTGGGCAGCCCGCTGACCCCGTTCCCATGGATCACTTGGAACGCGCGGCCTTATAACAACCCGATGGAGCTCTTGCTGGTGCCGGCCACGACCGCGGCCCGGCTGGGTTTTGAGTTCCGCATTATGGTGCCGACGGGCGTCACGAACCTTTACGGGCAGGGGGGGCCGGTGCCGCACCCGCACTTGCTGAACTTCTTCGTTTCCAGTGGCACGGCCGGCGCCGCCCCGCAACTGCACCGCATCCTGGAGTACGTCGACGTGCCGTCGCGCTTCGTGCAGACCGAGGTGCAGATGAATCCCGCGGCCGCAACCGGTAACCCGAATACGCACTCGTTCCACGTGCCGTTCCAGCGCATTCCCACCTACCGCGAGCCGGGACGGATCAACCTGAACACGATCTCCAGTCAGGACGTCTTGCAGGGCTTGATGAACTATTATCCAGGCCTGGCCGACGCCACGGCGCTAGCCACGTTTTGGCCGAAGTTCATTGCCAGCCGGCACGGGAATGCCTTCAGCGGCAGTGACCCGGGGGTCGATACGACCTTGCCGACAAACACGGCGGTGCCCACGCGATTTGCCCAGCCGTTCCGCTCCAGCGGTGGTGCTTCCCTGGTGCCCTTGCCCGGGCTGCTGCCGAGCAAGGAGATC
>JBEKZQ010000210.1:0-10583 GCA_049509675.1 Thermoguttaceae bacterium
GGCCGAGTGACCAACACGCGGCGGCCGGAGAGCGGGCGGGCCGCGAACCAGGAAAGCTCGGGGGCCAGGCCCACCACGTCGCCCACCACGATCACGGCCGGCGGCCGCACCTTTTCCCGCGCGATCGTCTCGGCGACTGTGCCCAGCGTACAGCGGAGCGTATGCTGATCGGGCCAGGAACAGCGGCGGACGATGGCCACGGCCGTTTGGGGCGAGCGGCCGCCGTCGATCAGGGCCTCGCTCCATTGGGCGGCGCTGGACACGCCCATGTAGAAGACCAGCGTGCCGGGAAAGCCGGCCAGGGCCGCATAATCCAGGGGCGGCTGCTCCTTCTCCACGCGTTGGTGGCCGGTAATCAGGGCCAGGGCCGAGGCCCGCTCGCCGTGGGTAACGGGGATTTCGACATACCCGCCCGCCGCCAACCCGGCGGTGATTCCGGGCACGATTTCATAGTTTACGCCGGCCGCCCGCAGCGCGGCCACCTCTTCGGCTACGTGGCCGAAGACGCACGGATCGCCGGCCTTCAGCCGGACCACCATCTTGCCCTGCGCCGCCGACCGGATCATGCAGGCATTGATCTGGTCCTGGGAAACCAGCCGGCCGGTGTGATGATGTCCCAGGCAGACACGCTCGGCCGCGGCCGCATGTTCCAGCAGCACGGGATTGACCAGATAGTCGTAGAGCACCAGGTCGGCGCGGCGGAGGCAGTCGACGGCCCGCAAGGTGATGGCTCCCGGATCACCGGGTCCGGCGCCGACGAGAAAGACCCGGCCGGCAGCGCTGCTCACTCGTTCAGATGAGAACGACATTGGTGGGAATTCGATTGGGGTTGATGCAAGAGCAACTTGACTAATTCTTGCGTTGTTGCAACTTCGACCCAGACATGGTTGGACGCAAAGGCGCCAAGCCGCAAAGGCGCAGGGGAAAGCGCGGTTATTGGTCCTCGGGCAGCCCGTTCACGACGCGGGAAATACCATCCCTGATCAATTCCTCGTTGAAGTTGATCAACAATCCGAGACGCTTATTCATCAAGCGGAGATAGGTAAGGAGTTGCTTTCTATGCACGGAATGCAGGTTTTCCACCGATTTCAACTCCAGAACCACCTTCTCGTCGACAACGACATTGGCGCGGAAGCCCTCGTGGAAGGTGATGGAATCGTACTTAACGGCGATTGCCTTTTGCCGTTCCACCTGAAGCCCGCGTTTCTTCAGTTCGTGGACCAAAGTCACTTCATACACGGTTTCGTGCAACCCGGGGCCAAAATGCTTGTGGATGCAATACGCCGCATCCACCACAACCGTGGCGATTTCATTTTCGGTCATCGTCCTTTTCCCTTCCCTTGCGACTTTGCGGCTTGGCGCCTTTGCGTAAGACGCTATACCCATAACGATGCTAAGTGGCCGTCCAACAACAGTTTCGTCTCTTGGTCGCGCCTCCCCTCACCCCAATCCTCTCCAGAGTAGCTTGCAAAGGAGACAGTTCGGCAGTCCCCCACTTTCGCCGGTCCTCAGTGAAACCTACAGTCCCATTCCCAAGAAGCCGCCCTGGGCGTCGCTCAGGGCCGAGATCTGCTCCATGCGTTGGATCGTCTGCTGCAAGTCGCCCGCCGCGATGTAGCGATCGAACTCGATCCGCACGGCGTGGTTCACGGTTTCGCTCAACCATTGGACGGCGGCAGTCGTCAGCCAGGAACAAACCTCGCTCGCCAGCGCGACTTGCAGGTCGCAGCCGAGCGTTTTCAGATCGGTCGCGTCGGTCAGGATCGTGCCTTCAAAGCTGAACTCAATCATGCCGATCTGGTCATGGTTGGCGAGGTGGAACGTGCATTGGCCGTGGTGCAGGTAATAGCTGTTGTGCCGCCCGTGCCGGGTGGCGGCCTGCCGCAGGCGGTCGAAGAAGGCGACCAGTTCGGCCGGTGCATCGACCGGCATGTCGAACCGGCTCAAGGAGCGCAGCGGGATGCAATCGAAGGAAATATCGACGTGATTCATAGGATTCATTGTAGGCTGAGATTGCCGGCGGCGGAAGGCAGCGAGAGAAGGGATTAGGGATTAGGGATTAGGGATTAGAGGGTGACGCCTCCATCCGCTTGCGTCTTATCCCCAATCCCTAATCCCTAATCCCTTTCCAACACCCTTGCCACCCCCCGCTTGAAATCCGTGGCGATTCGGCCTATGCTAAATTGTTTGTACACAAAGGCATAGCCGCCGGCGCGGCAGTTGCCGCATTCCCACGTGTTTCGCGCAACCATGGCCCAGAATTCCAGCCAGCACTCCCCCCGGCTTACGAGTGGGGCCGACATCGTCGTGCAGTCGTTGGTGAACCATGGCGTGGACACGATTTTTGCCTATCCGGGCGGGGCCAGCATCCCGCTGCACCAGGCATTGACCCGTTTCCGCGACAAGCTGCGCGTGATCCTGCCGCGGCATGAGCAAGGGGGGAGTTTTGCCGCCCAAGGCTACGCCCGCAGCACCGGCAAGGTGGGCGTATGCATGGCCACCAGCGGACCGGGGGCCACGAACCTGGTCACCGCCATTGCCGACGCGAAGCTGGACAGCATCCCCATCCTGGCGATCACCGGCCAGGTGGGCACGACCGTAATCGGCACCGACGCCTTCCAGGAGACGCCGATTGTCGAGGTCTGCCGCAGCGTCACGAAACATCATTACCTGGTGACCGACGTGAACGACATCGCCCGGGTGATGCGCGAGGCGTTTCACGTGGCCTCGACCGGGCGGCCCGGCCCGGTGCTGGTCGATCTGCCTAAGAACGTCCAGCTTATGCAGACGGTGCCCGACTACAATGCACCCATGGACCTGCCCGGCTACCATCTCCGGGACCAGGTGGCGACCCCGGAGCAGATTCGGGTTTTGGCCCAGTGGATCGCCGCGTCGAAGCGGCCGGTGATTTACGCCGGGGGCGGGATCATCTCGTCCGGGGCAAGTCCGGAGCTGATCGAGTTGGCCCACAAGGCGCAGCTCCCGGTGGCCACCACGCTGATGGGGCTGGGCGGCTTTCCCGGCAACGATCCGCTGGCCCTGGACATGCTCGGCATGCACGGCAGCGTATATGCCAATTATGCGGTCGACAATGCCGACCTGCTGTTGGCCTTCGGCGTGCGCTTCGACGACCGGGTGACCGGCAACGTCGCGAAGTTCGCCGAGCATGGCAGGATCGTACACGTGGACGTCGATCCGTCGGAAATCAACAAGATCAAGAAATGCACTCTGGGGATCGTCAGCGACCTGAAATACGTGTTGGGCGAGTTGAACAAGGTGCTCCCGCCGCAGCCGGACCGCAGCGAGTGGCACCGCAAGATCGCGGTGTGGAAACAGGCCGACCCGTTGGACTTCGATCACCTCTTCGAGGGTATTTTGCCGCAGCACGCCATCCACCAGTTGTGGCGGCTGACGGCCGACCGCGATGCGATCATCACCACCGGCGTGGGACAGCATCAGATGTGGGGGGCGCAGTATTACAAGTTCACGCGCCCCCGCCGCTGGATCTCCAGTTCCGGCCTGGGCACCATGGGCTTCGGCCTGCCGGCGGCCATCGGCGCCCAGGCGGCCCATCCCGGCAAGCTGGTCGTCGACATCGACGGCGACGGCAGTCTGCTGATGAACATCCAGGAAATGGCCACCTGTTACTGCGAGAAGCTGCCGGTGAAGGTGATGCTGCTGAACAACATGCACCTGGGGATGGTGGTGCAATGGGAGGACCGTTTCCACGCCGCCAATCGCGCGCATACGTATTTGGGCCCGATCGATCATCCCGAGGCGGTCGGCCTGGGCAACGGACTGACGCCCGCCGAGCGCTATCCGGACTTCGTGGCTATTGCCCAGGGGTTCCAATGGGGAGCCCGGCACGTGTCGGAAAAGGCCCAACTGGGCGACGCCGTGCAGGAGATGATCGACGCGGCCGGGCCGTTTCTGCTGGACGTTCAGGTCCCCTACCAGGAACATGTGCTGCCGATGATCCCGTCCGGCATGACGGTCAAAGACCTGATCAAGGAGTGATACGGCCATGACGCGCATTGCCATCCTCGGCGCCACCGGGTACACGGCCCTGGAACTGATCAAGCTCCTGCTCCGCCACGGCGAGGCCGAGATCGTGGCCGTGACCAGCCGGCAGGAAGGCCAGCCGCCGGTGGCCATGATCCATCCGTCGCTTACCGGGCGGCTGGACCTGCCCCTGGAGGACCTTAGCCCGGCGGAAGTGGCGGCCCGGGCGGAGTGCGTCTTTAGTTGCCTGCCGCACGGGGCCAGCGCCGCGGTCATTCCGCTGCTCCTGGACGCCGGGGCCCGGGTGGTCGATTTCAGCGGCGACTACCGCTTGGAAGACGCCGAAACCTTCGCCCAGTGGTACGGGCAGAAACACGGCGACCCCGGCCGGCTGGGCAAGGTGGTCTATGGACTGCCCGAGTTGTTCCGCACGCAGATCGTGCCGGCGCCGCTGGTGGCCAACCCCGGCTGTTATCCCACTTCGGCCATCCTGGCCCTGGCCCCCCTGTTGAAGGCCGGGCTGATCGAGCCGACCGGGATCATCGTCGACTCGAAGAGCGGCGTGTCCGGGGCCGGTCGCACACCCAAGCTGACGACCCATTATCCGGAGTGCAACGAGAGCATCTCGGCCTATAACATCGGCCGCCACCGGCACGCGCCGGAGATCGAGCGCATCCTGGGCAAGGTCGCCGGCCGGGCCGTCGAGATCATCTTCACGCCGCACATGGTGCCGATGGACCGCGGCATCCTCAGCACGACCTATAGCCAGCCCACGCGCCAGGTGTGCGAAGAAGATCTGATGAAGGTCCTCCGCGAGTTCTACGCCGACGAGCCGTTCGTGCGCGTGGTCGATCATCTGCCGGGCACGAAGGACTCGGCCTATACGAACTTTTGCGACGTGACGGCCCGCATGGTGCGCGGCCGCGTCTTGACCATCAGTTGCCTGGACAACCTGATCAAAGGGGCGTCGGGCGCGGCGGTACAGAATTTCAATCTCATGTTCGGTTACGCCGAGGCGACCGCATTGGCTTAAGCAGCGGCGAAAAATAATCTCCCTCTCCCCTTGCGTGAGAGGGGAGTACAATCACAACCTCACTTTTTGCCATCCATCTGCCATGTCCCCGCGAGTTCCCAAAGATTTTCTGATGGCCGGCGTGCATTGCCGCATTAAACGCGACGCGCAGAAACCGGATCTGACCCTGGTGATGACCGAGAGGCTGGCCACCGGCGTCGGCGTCTACACGCAGAACCTCGTGTGCGCGGCGCCCGTCGAACTGGATCGCAGCCGCACGCCCAGCGACCAGATCCGCGCGGTGGTGATTTGCTCGGGCGTGGCCAACGCGTGTACCGGCCAGCGGGGCCTGGACGACGCCCGGCAGATGGCCCGCATGGCCGCCGCCGTGTGCTTCGCCCGGGAAGAGCAGGTGCTGGTGCTTTCCACGGGCGTGATCGGCGCCTTTTTGCCGTTGGAGAAGATCGAGCAGGGGATTTCCGCCGCCGCAGTGAAGATGGGCGACAGCGAAGCCTGCCTGATCTCGGCCGCACGCGGCATGTTGACCACCGATACGGTCCACAAGATCGCCGGCCGCACGGCAACCATCGGCGGCCGGGAGATCCGGATCACGGGCATCGCCAAGGGGGCGGCCATGATGGGGCCCAACATGGCCACCATGCTCGCGCTGCTGATGACCGACGCGGCGTTGGACCCGCCGTCGGCCCAAGCGGCGCTTCGCGCGGCGGCCGACGAGAGTTTCAATTGCATGAGCGTGGACGGTCACATGAGCACCAACGATACGGTGCTCTTGTTGGCCAACGGCGCCGCCGGCGGGGCGCCGCTGGCCGGCGAAGACCTGGCCCTGTTCCGCCGCACGCTCACCGAAGTCTCGATCGACCTGGCCAAGGCCATTGCCGGCGACGGCGAGGGCTCGACGCACCTGGTCACGCTGGAAGTCTCCGGCTGCGCCGATCGCGCCGCAGCCCTGGCCATTGCCAAGACCGTGGCCAACAGCCCGCTGGTGAAGACGGCCATCCACGGCGCGGATCCCAATTGGGGCCGCATCGTCTCGGCGGCCGGCTATGCGGGCGTACCTTTCCGTCCGGCCGGCGTATCGCTGCACCTCAATGGCACGCTGTTGTACTGCCAGGGCGCGCCGGTGGATTTCGACAGCGAGGCCGTCTCGCACTCGATCCGCGACCAGCGCGACACGCTCGTCGAGCTGAGCTTCGGCGAAGGCGACGCCGGCGTACGCTTCTGGACCGCCGACCTCACGGCCGAGTACGTGCGCCTGAACGCCGATTACCACACGTAGGTTCCCCTTCTCTCTCACGGGAGATTGACAGGGGTGAGAGGAAGAATTGCCGACTGGGCTGGCGTCGGGTGCGCTTGCCAGTGCTCCCTCCTGCCGGTCCTTGCGCGTTGAACCGCCGCCAACTTCGTCCTCATCACGCCCGCAACTTAGCACGGGCAAGCCTGTGGCACCCAGCCTTCGGCCCAAAGAGCTACTGGAACACGTCCGCGCCGCCTGCGAGATACAGGTCTAAGGGTGACGGGCCGCGGACCAGAACGTCCCGGCCGCCATTGAAATGGACCACGCTGCCGACCTGCAGCGGGTACTGCGGGACGCTGGTGGAGGAGACAAACGACCGCCGCAAGAGCATCTTCGTCCTGGTGACGTGCGGCGGCGCAAGCCAGGTGTCCAACAGTTGCATGAGGGCCTGGTCGTTGGCGTCGTAGGTGGTCGTCCCGCCGACAAGAATGGTCGGACCGGTGCCCGCGCGAAGGGTGGCGGTGCCCAGTCCGCCGATCAAGATGCTCTTGCCGGTGCCGCCGACGAGCGTATCCTGGCCGCCGCCTCCCACCAACACGCTGTTGCCGCTGCAGGCGTACAAGGTATCGGTTCCGGTGGCGCCGCCGAAGAGGAGGTCCTGGCCGGGCCCGCCGAAGATGGAATCGCCCGCACCGTTCCCGGTCAGGATGTCGGCATAATTCGTGCCCATCAGTTTCTTGATCACGCCGTTGATCGCCAGCGTGTGCGAAGCCCAGGGGGCAATGGGCTGGGCCTGGCCGTTGTCTTTGGAAAGATCGACGACGACGCCCACCCCGCCGGTGATCTTGGAAAAGTCCAGCGTGTCGTTCCCGCCGGCGGTGACCACGACGTTGGTATTGGGGCTGGTGAGTTGGTACGTGTTGACCCCGGCGCCGCCTTGCAGGTCGAGTTCGGTAGCGAGGGGGTAAAACGTGCCCGAGGAGCCACCGAGTGTTTCGCCAGGCACGGCGTAACTGATGGGAAGGCCGTTGGCGACGACCTTGTTGCCGCCCACGATAAACGTGTTGGCGCCGCTGCCGCCCAGTACGGTCAATACGGCGTTGAAGTTCTTGGTGACAATGTTGCCCCCCGGGGTATCAGTGAAGCTGATGCCGCCGGGCACGTTGAATACGCCGCCGGCGGAAAAGTCGATCACCAGGTTGTTCGGATCGGAGTCCGACGGGCGGATGGTCAGCGAATGGAGCACGGTGAACGGCTCGCTGAAGACCATTGAGTCGCCGCTGTCGGGAAAATCGTAGAACAACTCGAAACGGCTGCCGTCGCGCTGGGCGGTCAGCCGGTTCGTGCCTCCCGTGCCGCTGGGCAATGCGAAAATCGGGTCCACCGAGTCCAGGTACAGGGGGACCGAGAACGTGTCCAGCGCCGCGGTCCCGCCGCTGAGCGTGGCGGTGATCGTGATGGTATGGATTCCCAGCAGCGAATTCTTGGGCGTGACCGTGGCCTGATTGCCGCTGACGGTGATGGGGATATCCGTGCTGTCGTCGGCCGTGGCCGTGTAGGTCACCGTCTGGCCGGGCACCGTGGTGGCCGGAATGGTGAACGTAATCGGCTTGTTGGTCATGGTTTCCACCGACGTGAGTGCGAGCGGATAACTGGGGAACGTGACGGACCCGGAGACGACCGGCGCCGTGTAGGCCGTGTCTGGCGTTACGGCGGCGCCGCCCACCGTCACTTGAAACGTCTCCGAGGCTGTGTTCATGCCGTCGGTAATGGTCACGGTAACATTGGCCGTCGCGCCTTGCGTGGCCCCGTCCGGCACTTTGAGCATCAACACGTCGGTCTGCGGGTCGCTGACGATCTGGACCGAATTGATGACCACCGGCGTTACGGGCTGCGACGACTCCGGCGATCCGCCCACGTCCTGGTTTTGCACGGGCACTTGCTCGATCGCCTGCCGCACGCTTTCGCCCTGCGTCAGGTCGCCGAAGATCGTGTAATTGAAGTCCAGGATCTGCTCCCTCGTAGTGACCGTGTTGCTGGTAATGAAGAAGTCAGAATCGTTCGTGCCGTTGCCGTTGGAATCCAAGCCCGCGTTGGCCATTGCCAAGATGCCCCCACTCGTGAAACGCAGATCCTGGCTGAACTCGTTGGCGAATGCCACGCCCGAGTTCTTATATCCGGGTTGCATCATGAAGCCCTGGAAGACGCGGAAGAAATCCTGCGGCTGGCTGTACGCGCCCTGCTGCGCCAATTGGATGATCCGCCCGGTGGTGAATGGCGCCAGGTTCTCCAGCAGTTGGAACTCCATCGTGCCGAAGTTCTGCACGCTCATCTGCAAACTGCGATTGGTCTGCGGCGTGAGGGTGGGCTGGACCACCGCGGTGTTGCTGCTGCTGACGGAGAACTTGAGGTTGCTATCGCCGTTCTCGGCGTGCAGCCCCAACAGCAGGGGGGCGCCGGGCGACACGGTAGCCGGCGTGGTGGTCGACAAGGTGACGTCATTGCTGACGATTGGGTCCAGCGCAAGTCCGGAAAGCACCCAACGCTGTTCCAAGGTCTCGAAACCGGCCCGCCGCGACGGCGCGGACTTGCGGCAAGAACGACGCTTTCTCATGTTCCTACTCGACAGAAAAGGGCTGTACCGACAGCGATCGTGAAAGACGCGAATGCGCCAGTACGCTCTATTGTAACCGCAAAGGGGAGCCTTCGCCAGAAACGGACGAAAATGGCGCCGGACACCGCGGCCCGCGGCTTCCGATAATGCCGGCAGTACCAGACGTGACGGTCGGTAGGGGGGAGCGGCTGATGATCCCCTACCCGCCAGCGGCCAATCTCCGCTGGTAACGGATCAGGTTGTTCGTGGACGTATCGTGGGTCAGATGCGGTTCCGCGGGGCTTTCCAGTTCCGGAATGATCCGTTGGGCCAGGGCCTTGCCGAGTTCGACCCCCCACTGGTCGAAGGAGTCGATGTTCCAAATGACCCCCTGCGTGAAGACGCTGTGCTCGTAGAGCGCGACCAGCTTGCCGAGCGTTTCCGGCGTAAGCCGCGCGGCCAGGATCATGTTCGAGGGACGATTGCCCTCGAACACGCGATGGGGCACGAGCCCGTCGGCCGTGCCCTCGGCTTTCACCTCCTCCGCCGTCTTGCCAAAGGCCAGCGCCTCGGCCTGAGCCAGGACGTTGGCCAGGAGCATGGCGTGGTGGCGTCCCAGGGGATGCAGCGATTGGGCCATGGCGATGAAGTCGCAGGCGATCATCTGCGTCCCCTGATGAATCAATTGGTAGAACGAATGCTGCCCGTTGGTGCCGGGCTCTCCCCAGTAGACGGGGCCGGTCTGGTAATCGACGACCGCCCCATCCAACCTGACGTGTTTGCCGTTGCTTTCCATCGTCAACTGCTGAAGATAGGCGGGAAACCGCTTCAAGTACTGGTCGTATGGCAAAACCGCCACCGTCCGAAAGCCGAGGAAGTCGACGTACCACACGGTCAGCAATCCCAAAAGCACCGGCAGGTTGCTCTCCAGCGGCGCGGTGCGGAAATGCTCGTCCATCTGCTGGAAACCCTGCAACAGGGCGCGGAAGTTCTCCACTCCGATGGCCAACATCGTCGACAGCCCGATCGCCGAGTCCATCGAATACCGCCCGCCAACCCAATCCCAGAACTCGAACATGTTCGCCGTATCGATCTTGAACTTGCGCACCTCGTCGGTATTGGTGGAAACGGCCGCGAAATGCCGGGCGATGGCCGCTTCATCGCCTCCCAAGCCGTCCAACAGCCAGGCCCGGGCGGTGCGCGCGTTGGTCATCGTCTCCAGCGTGGTAAACGTCTTGGAAGCGACGATGAACAAGGTCTCGGCGGGGTCCAGATCGCGGGTCGCCTCGGCGATGTCGGTGCCGTCGACGTTGGAGACGAAGCGGAAGGTGCGATCGCGGTCGCTATAGTACTTCAGGGCCTCGTAGGCCATCACCGGCCCGAGGTCCGAGCCGCCGATGCCGATGTTCACCACGTTGCGAATCGGCTTGCCCGTGTGGCCTTTCCAAGAACCACTGCGGACGCGATGGCAGAAATCGGCCATTTTATCCAGTACGGCATGGACCTGCGGCACGACGTCCACGCCGTCGACCTTGACGCACCAATCGCGGGGCGCACGCAGAGCCACGTGCAGCACGGCCCGATTCTCGGTGACGTTGATCTTCTCGCCCCGGAACATGGCGTCGATCTTCGCCGGCAAATTCGCTTGCCGGGCCAGTTCCACCAACAGCCGCAGCGTCTCGTCCGTGACGCGATTCTTCGAATAGTCCAGGAAGATGCCC
>JBEKZQ010000211.1:0-10570 GCA_049509675.1 Thermoguttaceae bacterium
AATGGACAGACCAGTAGTTTCGCGCAGGGTTGAGCGGCCAGAAACGTCTCCGTTTCAAAACCTGCCTGCCCTGGCACGGGGACCCTCCGGTTAAGGTCCTCTTACATGCAATCGCTTCATTGATTCCTGGCTGCAAGAGCCATTCGGATGAGCACGGGCAAGCCCGTGGCACACGGCGCTTGCGGCGGGTTAACGTCTGCGCAGGATAAACACCGTGTCCGAGATGCGGTTGTCCAACGCCAACGGCCGATCGATCTCGTACCAGAAGTCGTACACGTCGCACAATTCCAGCGTCGGCACCGTGGCCAATAGGCGGCGAAACTGCCCGGCCGTGTACATCCGCAGCGAAAAGTCGCTCGACAGGCGTATCGTCTTGGCGCCGCTGCGAACGAGCATACACACTCGAAGCCTTTCCAAGCGGCGGCGGCGATCGGTGGCCAACACGCGGAGCGTGCTGGTGACGCGCGTGCGGCCGTGCCGCTCGGTCCAGCGCTCGATGCACTCCTCGGCCGCGTCGGGCGGCAGCAGATGAAAACCGAGGATGTAGATTCCGCCCGGCCGCAGGCTATCGGCCACGCATTGCAAATGCGTACGGGCCGCCCGCTCCGAGAGCAGGTGCCGAAAACTGTCGAACGTGTTGTAGGCCGCATTGACCGGCCGGGGAAGCTGGAAATCGGCCATGTCGGCCTGAAAGACGTCGGCCCGCAGGCGCCGCCGCGCGAGACGCCGCCGCAAATAGGCCAGGGCCGGCGCGCTGAGATCGAACCCGCTGACGCGATAGCCGCGCGCAGCCATTTCCGCCACCAGCCGCCCGGAGCCGCAGGCCGGCTCCAACACGCGCCGTACCCGGAAGGGGCAGTACTTCCTGCACGCCGCCTCGATGAAATCAGCCTCCTCGCGCGTTTCCGAGCGGAAGGCCAGATCGTAGTACTGCGGATAGTCGTACCAGTTGTCGGACATGACCAGGCTCGCCATTCTACGCTGCTTTCCCATATCCCCAGCGGCCGGACTCTTCGTCTTGCCGCCAAGGCAGCTTATCCCTTAGCATAATGCGCCCGTCTCCCGTTTGCAGAGCCGCGCCAGCCAAGTAGTTGCGCGACAAGGACGTTGCCCATGTTGTCGAAATGGCCGATTCGCGTCAAGCTGCTCGTGGGGCTGGGCCTGTTGGTGGGCATGGTGGCGATCCTCTCCAGCGGCGGCCTGTACGCCACCTACGCCTATCGCAACCTGGTCAAGAGCCTGAGCTGGCGGGTAACGGAACTGCCCGTGGCCGCCGAACTCGGCAGCCGCATTGGCGATTTGCGGGTCACGCTGAGCGAGTTGCGGGGGATGCGGGCGGGGGGCCTGGCCGACTTCCGCCGCGAGTTCATGCCCATCCGCGTGCGCATGGTCCGCGAGCAGTTCCGCGTCCAGTTGGAAGACGTGGAAGAGACCTTGGCCGAGTACCGCGCTCAACTGGAGCATTCCTCCAGCGCCGACCTGCGGATGGCCGACAATCGGCCCGAGTGGGAGACGGTTCGCAAAATCGAGACGGCGCTGGAGCAAGTCCGCAGCACCAACCACGATCAGGGCTGGATGTTGGACGACCTGAAGGTCGGCCAATTGGAGACCGACCTGGACCACTTGCAGACCTTGGCCACGGAACTGCCCAGCCACCTGCACAACGTGTTGGGCGGATTCGCGGCCGAGGTGCGCGGACAATATCGCACGCTGATTATCGGCATCTGGATCATGAGCACCTCGGCGGCGTTGGTGTTTGCCCTGTTCGTGCGGCTGTTCTTCCGCTGGATCCTGCTGCCGTTGCGGACGCTGATTCACGGATCGCGCGAGGTGGCCACGGGCAACTTCGACTATCGCATCCATCTCCAGACCCGCGACGAGATGTCGGAGCTGGCCGAGGCCCTGAACGACATGACGGCGCGGTTCCAGGCCATTCGCGACGATTTGGACCGACAGGTGCAACAGCGCACCAAGCAGGTGGTCCGCAACGAGCAGTTGGCCAGCGTGGGATTCCTGGCGGCCGGCGTGGCCCACGAGATCAACAATCCGCTGGCCTCGATCGCCATGTGCGCCGAATCGCTGGAAGGGCGGATCGGCGAGATTCTCCGGGCCGGCGCGCGCGACGGGCCGGCGGCCCAGCAGCAAGCGATCATCGACAATTACCTGCGCATGATCCAGAACGAGGCCTTTCGCTGCAAGGAGATCACCGAGAAGCTGCTGGATTTCTCCCGCATGGGCCAGGCCAAACGCCAGCCCACCGAGCTGCGCGAGTTGGTCGCGGGGGTGATCGACATGATCGGCCACCTGGGCCGCTATCACGGCAAGCACATCGACCTGGGCGACGGGCCGCCGATCACCGCGCCGGTCAACGCCCAGGAGATCAAGCAGGTGGTATTGAACTTATTGACCAACGCCCTGGACAGTCTGGACGACGGCGGCCGCGTGCGCGTGGAGCTTTCGGCCCGCGACGGCTGGGCCGAACTGTGCGTGGCCGACAACGGCTGCGGCATGGACCCCGCCGTGTTGGAGCACGTCTTTGAGCCGTTTTTCACCCGCCGCCGGGCCGGGCAGGGGACCGGCCTGGGGCTGTCGATCACGCACCGCATTGTCGCCGATCACGGCGGGACGATCGTGGCCCAGAGTGCCGGCCCGGGCCTGGGCGCCACGTTCCGCGTGCAACTGCCCTTGGCGCCGGCGCAGGTCCGCAACGAGCAAAACCGTCACGCCGCATAAGTAGCCGTAAGACGGATTGCCAATCCGTCGCCGAATCTGGAAGGATTAGCAATCCGTCCTACGGGATTCCACCAAGCTGTTCGTCGCCAAATCCCAACATGAAGGAGAGCAAGCCATTTCCAGTCAACGCCTGAAACTGTTGTTCGCCGACGACGAGAAATCGCTCCAGGAACTGATGCGGCTGGAGCTGCCGCGGATGGGCCATGAGGTGACCGTCTGTCCCGACGGCGCCACGGCCGCCGCCGCGCTGGAACGCAACACCTACGACTGCATCCTGGTGGATCTCAACATGCCGGGTTTAGGCGGGATCGAGGTCATCGCGCTGGCCAAGCAACTCTCGCCCGACACCGAGGCCATCATCCTCACCGGCAAATCCTCGCTGGAAACGGCCATCGCCGCGCTGCGCCACGGGACGTTCGACTATCTGACCAAGCCGTGCAAACTGGCCGACCTGGAGGCGCTGCTGCGCCGCGTGGCGGAGAAACGCGAGCTCACCAACAAGTACCGCGCCCTGAAGCAACGCTTGGAGCGGCTGGAAGGCTCCTCCGAGTTGATCGGCGATTCGCCGCCCATGCAACGCGTGCGGCAGTTGATCGCCAAGGTGGCCCCCACCGATTCCACGGTGCTCATCCTGGGCGAGACCGGCACGGGCAAGGAGCTCGTGGCCCGGGCGCTGCACGATCAGAGCCTTCGGGCCGACATGCCCTTCGTGCCGATCAACTGCGGGGCGCTGCCGGAGCACCTGATCGAGAGCGAGTTGTTCGGCCATCGCAAGGGAGCGTTCACCGGGGCCGAGGAGCACCGTACCGGCCTGTTTGCCGTGGCCAACGGCGGCACGCTTTTTCTCGACGAGATCGGCGAGCTGCCCAAGGCCATGCAGGCCAAGCTATTGCGCTTCCTGGAAAGCGGCGAGATCCGCCGCGTGGGCGACAACGAATCGTGTACCTGTGACGTGCGCGTCGTGTGCGCCACCCATCGGCGGCTGGACGAGATGGTCGCGGCCGGTGAATTCCGCGAGGATCTCTGGTTCCGCGTGAATACGTTCGAGATCCCGCTGCCGCCCCTGCGCGAGCGGATCGACGACATCCGCCAACTGGCCGCGCATCTGGCCGCCCGCTACGGCGCCCGCGGACGCAACGAAGACGAACTGTTCACGGCGGAAGCGGTCGCCGTCCTCCAGCAGCACTGCTGGCCCGGCAACGTCCGCGAGTTGGCCAACGTGATCGAGCATGCCTTGATTCTGTGCGACCAGGATCCGATTCGCGTGGAGCATCTGCCGCAGCGATTCAGCAGTCGGCCGGCGGCGCCGCTGATGGCTGCCAAGACGGCCGTCGCCGCGGTGAGCCTGCGCCAACGGGAGATGCAGGCCATCCAGGACGCCCTGGACCGTCATCGCGGCAACAAGGCCCGGGCGGCCGAAGAACTGGGGATCAGTCTGAAGACCCTCTACAACAAGCTGAACCAGTCTTCGTCGCTGGAGAAATCGGCGTAGAGTTTTCAGTGTTCAGTGTTCAGTTTTCAGTACGTAACGAACCCCCCGGCAACTCCCCACTGAAAACTGAACACTGAAAACTATCCCGCCAATTGGCGTTCCACCAGGCGAATGGCGTCGTCGATATCCGAGGCCCGCTCGGCCAACTGCATCATTTCGCCCACCGCCATCCAGCCATCGACCCGCTTTTGCGCCGAGATGACCGTGCTGTGACTGCGGCGGCCGAAGAACTGGCCGATCTCGCCCAGGGCCGCCCGGGTGTGTTTGCGGGCCAGCCACATGGCGAGCATGCGCGGGTGGCTCACGCGCTTGCTCTTGCCGTCGGACTGGAGGATGGCCGGCTCCAGGCCGAAGACGTCGCAGACGGCCTTTTGGATGTCGGCCAGCCGCACCACGCGGCTGTGGCTCTGCAGCATGTCGCTCAAGGCTTCCTCAGCCAGCGGCAGGGTAATTTCTTGCCCCAGCGCCCGGCTGGTGGCCTGCAGGCGGCACAAGGCCCCGGAGAGTTCGCGGGCATGGGCGGTGAGCCGCGAGGCGACGAAGCGTTGCACCTCCGGCGGGGCATCGACCCTCAGCCGCTCGGCCAACTGCGCGACAATGCCCAGCCGCGTGGAATAATCGGGCGGATCGACGCGGCAGACCATGCCGCTGCCCAGGCGGGTGGTCAGTTCGGAGCCCAGCCCGGAAAGCTCGTTGAGGGGGCGATCGGCGGAGAAGACCAGTTGTCGCCCGTTACGCAACAGGGCGTCGATCGTGTGCAGCAGTTCGACCTGGGTCGCCCGTTTGTTGCCCGAGAGGAACTGCAGATCGTCCAGGATCAACAGTTGTACGTCACGGTACTTGTGGCGGAAGCTGGGCAGGCCGCTACCGCGCAGGGCCTCGACGAACTGGGTGGTGAACTGTTCTGCCGAGACATAGACCACCGAGGCGGCCCGGCTCGATTTCCGCACCGCCGTCCAGATGCCTTCCAACAAATGGGTCTTGCCCACGCCGGTTGGCCCGTGGATCACCAGCGGACTGATCTGGCCGGGCGATCGGGCCACCATTTCGGCGGATACGAAGGCCAGCCGATTGCTCTGCCCGGTGACGAAGGTGGCCAGCGAGGCGAACTTGGGCCGCGCGGCGCCGTTTCCGCCCGGCTCGGCCGGGGCCTCGTGGGCCCCCTGCGCCTTGCGCTCGGCGGCGGCCGGCCGGGCCGCCGCGTGTGCGGCCGCCGCCGGCTCGCCCTGCTCGCAGACGCCCGCCTCGACGCCGAACTTCAGCGCCGGGCATTGGCCAAGTACTTCCATGCAAGCACCTTCAATCTGCGCGCGGAAATTCTGCCGGACCCAATCCAACAAAAACCGATTCGTCAAGCCGATCGTGAGCGTGCGACCGTCCCAGTGGAGCCGTGCGGCCGCGCCAAACCACAGATCGAATCGTTCTCGTCCGACCTTGTCGACCAACGCCGTGCGTAGAGCCGACACGATCTCCATATCGTCCTTGGTCACTTTCCGTCCACCCCTGCGCGCAACCTCTCCACACCAATCTTGATCGCTGTCGCACAAGATTTCTTCGCGCCCCAGGCCGCGCAAGTGGGAGAAGAAGGCGTGTTTGGACGGCGGATCGCCGTCGTGGTTCCCTGTTTTCATCAACGCTGAGCCTGATTCTATCGTTGCCAGCTTTGCTGGCAAGGATCAAACCCGATCGCCGCCCAAGAATTCCTAATTCGTTTCAAACAATCCCGGAATTCCCGGAAAACATCGCAGAGCCGGAGCGCGCAGGAGGGGAGGGGATTTTTTTCGCGGTCGGGCGGCGGCGTGGAAAAACTGTTCAGCGCGTCCCCACCGCGCAGACGCTTGGGCCAGGAAACCCCGCAAACCAGCGCCGTCCGTCGTCTTCCGTTGGACATTTCAAGTTCCCACCGCTTGACAAAACCGCGCGCCTTGCTCCGCGCCTTGCCTGGCTTCACGGAAAGATCTTCACATACACGATCCGCTGGTCCCACACCTGGAATCCTGCGCCGGCATACATCCGCACTGCCGGACCATTGGCGGCGTCGACCGCCAGCACCAATCGCGAATAGTTCCGCTTGCGCATCAGCCACTGGGCATATCGGGCCATCTGCTGTCCCCAGCCGTGGCCTCGCGCCGCGGGCACGATTCCCATGTAGGAAAGCTCTCCGGCGGCCTCCGCGTCGTGCCCGGTCAACAACAGACAGCCCACATCGCTATTGGCGTGGCTTGCGATCAGCCACAGATCCGCATCGAACGCGCCGCCGCTGCGGTATCCGGCCAGAACGTCCTCGACATCGCGGATCCCGTTAAGGCCCGGGCAATCCAGGGTTTGCTCATAGGTAGACTGGACTAATTGCACAAGTCGGGAATATTCCGCCGGCCGGTAGGGTCGAAAGGAAATCGTGGTTTGGGGAGGCGATCGAGGGAAATCGCGATCCAGGCTGACTAGGTAAAGTAGCTGGGCGAGTCGATAGAATCCGCCCTGCCGCAACGATTGCTCTTCTGTTTCGCTGCCCTGCCGCAGCAACACCTGTGCCATGCCGACCCCTCGTGTCTGGAACAATCGGCTCGCCGCGTCCAACAGCGCCTGTTGGGTCGATAGCGGCTCGCTGCCCACAAGCTGCGGGGGCCACAGAATGCCCGTCTTGCCCGGCTGAACCTGCACCAGCACGGCGCCAGTCAAGCGGTCGCTGCGATAGGCGGCCAAAAGGGCAGTGGCCGATAGGGGCTCGGCGGACTGCGGCGGCAAGAGGGCCTGGTGCAGGCTTTCCAACTGCTGTGCATCTTCGGCCCAGTGTCGGCGAAACACCAGGCGCAGTGCTTCGTCCATGTGTTCCGGGGCGACCGGACCGATTTCGAGCGGAAACTCAGTGTTCTCCATTTCAGCAGGATACCCGAACTTCGCCATCGGTTGTAGAGTGGAACGCTTGGCCGTATAATCCAGCGCAATCGCCACGACGGCTAACCACGCGTTTCTCTTGTGGAGGATCAATCAACAATGAAACGAAACCTCAGTGCCTTGCTATTGTGCAGTGTGTTGTCGCTGGGATGGGGTGTGCCACGGCTGGCCGTGGCCCAGCCCGAGTTGGATCGTCTTGAGCAACAGATTCGCAGCCAGGGGGGGCAGGCGGGGGCCGCACCCGCTGCGCCGCTGCCCCTGGGCCAAATTCCTGCCGGCGCCAGGCCGGCGGCCGCCCGGCCCTACCTGGGCGCAACCGTCGACGACCGCGACGATCGCGGCCGCGGCGTGCGGGTCATGGATGTTCGCCCCGGCGGACCGGCCGATCGGGCCGGACTGAAGGTTCGCGATCTGATCGTCGGCGCGGGCGGGGTTCGCGTCCGGCAATTGTCGGACCTGACCGCGACCGTCGAGCTCTTATCGGCCGGCGACAAGCTGCCACTGGAGATTGACCGCAACGGTCAGCCGCAGAGCGTCGCCGTAACGCTGGGACAACGCGACGCGGCCGGGGCGCCGCTGCCTGGGACCACGGCGCCTGCACCGATACCGCCGATTCCGCCGCCGCCGGAAACGATCGTTCCGCCCGGCAGTCTGCCGGCCGGCCCGGCCTTCGGCAAGCCGGCAGGCGATGCGGCCCGCATCGAACAGCTCGAACGGCGTGTCGAGGAACTCGAACGCCGCGTCGAGCAATTGGAGCGGGCCCTGCGGCAATCGAGCCCGCGGACGTAGCGCCCGGCACAGTGGCCAAGGCGGGCGCAAGGCCGCAGCAAGACAGTCTCGATCAAGCGGAGGAACACTAATCCTCGCTAATCGTTCTCATTAGCCCGGATTATTCATCAACATGTAGGGTGGGTCGAGCAAACCGTTGTACTGGTGGGGCTTCGGTCGCTTGCCGCCGGTCTGATTCATTTACCGGGCGCGGAGCAAAACTTGGTCGGTTTGCGAGCCCCACCATAATGTCGCGCGACCTTGACCCACCCTACATGTTAGCCTGCCTCGCCCGCGCCGGCAGACGCCGCACTACCCACGATCTCGTCGCGGAGTTTTCGCGGCACGCCAATGTCGAGCACGTGCAGCCGGCCGGTGTACCGCTCGGCCCCAGGCACGAGCAATCCACGCTTCGCAGCCACGAAGGTGCAGGTCTCGGCGGCACGAATCGTGTGCCGGGCCGCTTCGCCCGTGTCGCAATCCAGACCGCTGGGCAAATCGACGGCCAACGTCGGGATAGCGGCCGCGTTGAGCTGATCGATCACGGCATCCAGCGGCGGCCGCGGCTCGCCACGGGCCCCCGTGCCCAGCAAGGCATCGACGATCCAGGCCGCCCCGCTCAGGCATCGCGCCAGCCGCGCCGCATCATGCTCGTGGCCGAAGATCTCGATCGGCAGGTTGGCCTTGCCGAGAATCTCCAAATTGACGCCCGCGTCGCCCGTCAGTTCGTCGGACTGAGCCCAGATCAGGATTCGCACCTGGTAGCCCCGCAGATCAAGATGCCGGGCCGCCACGAAACCGTCGCCCGCGTTGTTCCCCCGTCCGGCGCAGATCACGACCGGACCGGCAATTCCCAGCCGGCACAGCACGTCGGCGATGCCGCGGCCGGCATTTTCCATCAACACCAGGCCCGACATGCCATATTCTCGCACGGCCCGCTGGTCGACCAGCCTGGACTGTTCACGGGTGATGGTGGGCGTGGTCATGTGAATGGTGCCCAGGAGGACCGCAAGGTCAAGTGCGTGCTGTAGGGTGAATCGAGCAAACCGTGGTTCTGCAACGTCTGACGCAAAGGGGTCAGGTCCATGTTTTCGGTCATGAGTCCGGCCAAATGGCGATGCCTGTCAGCCGAAAAATGGACCAGACCCCGATTTGGCAGTTCTCCTGGAGCGGTTCCTGGGCGACTTTCCCGGCCGCTCATTTTATCCTAAAATGGGTGTGCAAGTCATTGAGGGAGATGCGGCTGATGCCAATTTACGAATACGTCTGCGATGATTGTCATATTGAATTCGAGGCGCTCATTCGGGGGGCGGAGAAGCCCGCCTGCCCTTCCTGCGGCGGGGAGCACCTGACCAAATCGATGAGCGTGCCGGCGGCCCACACCGCCTCCGGCCGGGAATCAACCTGTCCGGCCAGAGAAGTCTGCGCCAAGCCGGGTTGCGCGGGCGACGGTTGCCGCATGGCGCAATGGATGGAGTGACCGTGGAGCGTGGGGGCGTGGGACGATGGTTGCCGCATGGCGCAATGGATGCAGTAGGGAGGGATTAGGGATTAGGGATTAGGGATTAGACGCAAGCGGATGGGGGCCGGGAGTGTGGCGTCAGCCTCTAATCCCTGATCCCTAATCCCTAACCCCTAATCCCTTGCCTCTCACGGTTGCAGTGCAACGACCGCGCCGGTCCAGGCCATGCCTTCCATCATCGCGCCGCGGACACTCAAGGGGAACGGATCGATCGTGTACGGCGCGCAGCTTCCCGGGCGGTAGTAGCCCAGGTCATATTGGCATTCGCCGGGCGGATCGACGCCCATCTTGTACGGCAGGATCGGGAAGGTCAGGTAGAATTTGATCCCCGAGGCGAACATTTGCAGCACCGGCCCGCACGAATGGCCGTAGCGCTCCAACTGCACGTCTTCAAAGTAGGCTGGTTTGTTGCAAGCGCCCGAGGCGGTCCAGGTGTAGGTCACGGGCCGCCAGGCCCTGCCGCGGAAGGCCGCCTCGCCCAGGGGACATTCCTTGGGAAAGTCGCCCCGCTCGGCCTCGATGTCGATATCGATCTGGCTGATCGGCTTGAGGTCTTGCGGCGTGGGGCACTTCTCGGCAACCACGGCCCGTTGCGGCATATTCTCCAACCTGGGAAGCCGGCCCGTATCGCGTCCGCCCCGCTGCGGCGCCGGGATCGGTTGCAAAGCCGGCTGCACCGGCCGCCATTGGGCGGCGGGCGGCTCGGGCGGAGCCGCGGCGGGCGGATTGTCCGCAATAATGTTCGAAGGCGACTCGCTGGCCTCCGTGTCTGCTGCCGGAGCGGTCGTGCCGGCTTGTCGAACGTCCGCCCCGCTGTCGTCATCCCCAGGATGATTGTCATCCTCATTAAAGGGCAGCCAACGCAGCTTGGAATCCGCCGCCGGCGCCCGCTGGTCGCTCGCCAGGCCGGGGACCGCCACGTCGGCGGCCAGCGCGTTTGCGGCAAACAGCAGCAGGCACAGCAGCGCCGCCGCGATGCGGATCCCCATGCCATTCTCAACTCTCGCGGGGTTAGGTGCAAAACACCAGAGAACGGGCGCCACGGTTGGCTTGCCCAACCGTGCCATCGGCACTGCTGGACGAGCCAGCAGTGGCACACCGCGGATCCCCATGCCATTCTCAACTCTCGCGGGGTTAGGTGCAAAACACCAGAGAACGGG
>JBEKZQ010000212.1:0-10564 GCA_049509675.1 Thermoguttaceae bacterium
GCAAGAAGGTCTTCACTACAACACCTTGCGGCCAAAGAAACGCCATCGCCATTGGACTTACATTCACGGACCGGCCCAAATCATTGCATTTTCCCGCGCAACAGCGTAACTTGGGCTAGTGTTTTCCAGATCAAGGTACGGTCCGATCGCACGTGAACCCGAGACCTGCTGGTACTCGTATTTTGTAAGCTTCTTCAACTCTTCTTTCGGCGACTGAAGGTGGTCTGGATCGCGAAACTTCCGAGTCTGCTGTTGCGAGGCGAGTCTTGACAAGCCAAGTCCGCGTTCCACGGCTTTCAAATCCGCAAGGTAAAATGACTCTAGTTCCCGACACGCGATCCTTACCAGCACGCCCTGACGACCGGCCTGATTGCACTGCCTTAGTAGCTTCCCTTTAGTCTTCTTGCAATTCGGCTGGGCATCTTGGTCTCGCATCACCACGAACAGGGCGTTCGGGTGGCGATATCCTCGAAGTCGCTTGACCAACTGTCGTTCGAGATCTTGCTTTCCCTCAAAAACGATGAAACGAGGCACCAACTCCGCTGGAATGATTTTGGGCAAGATGCCCCGCAACATCTCCTCGGCCGATGGTTCCTCCAGGAAAAAGACAAGTTGCCTCATTGTGGATCGGCTCCTTCGAAGAAGCCCTGCTTCCAAAGGAAACCCATCTTGTCCCCCTCGGCCATGTATGCCGAAATCTGCGGATCATCCTTTGCCCGAACTACTTTCGAATAGCCCTCCTTCTTGACAAGCCAAAGGACCTCTTCGAGTTCACACGCATTAAGGAAGTCGGGCGAGAGGGTCGAGACGAATACCTGTCCGCCACGCTTGGCATAATCTCGAAACTCCTCCGCCAACTCGACCATGAGTCTCGGATAAAGTTGATTCTCGGGCTCTTCCACGCACAGCAGCGGATGAGGTTTGGGATCGTGAAGCAGCACCAGATACGCGAACATCTTAATCGTGCCGTCTGACACGTAGCGATCCAGGAAAGGTGTCTTGAACGCTGTGTCCCGAAACCGGAGTATCAGTGAGCCATCGTCCATCAAACGTGGTTCGATGTTCCCCAACCCGGGTACGCGGCGCACCATGATTGAGAGTATCTTGTCGAATACCGACCGATGCTCCCGATAGAGAAAGTGAGCGGCGCGGCGCAGATTATCGCCAGTTTCGGAGAGATGCTCAGATTCACCCGCGGCCTCCTTGCGGCCGCGCGCGGCTTCGATATGAAAGTCTGACACATGCCAGGACTCGATCAACCGCCGAAAAGCATTTGCGGCCTTGAATCGCTCGAATTGGCCGAGACCCTTGATGGCCAGAATGTCGGCAGCGTCGAGGGTTTGATTTTCGCGGGTGAGTGCTTCATCCGGCTTGTTGAAGTCTTCCTCGTTGGTGATCGCGTAGCCGCGCCCTTCCTGAAAGTCGAGAAAGTGATACGGTTTGCCGTGACGGCCTCGCTTGTATCGAAGGATTTCCCGTTTTACGACTGGTGCTTTCTTATTTTCGCCAATCTCAAGCAAATAGGTGACCAGTCGGTCCACTCCCACGATGTCCATGCGATATTGGAGTTCGATGAGAATGGTTTTCTCCTTGGAATCACGGCTGACGACCTCCTGAAACCGGCCGCGCGAGTCGAGTGCCTGTCGTACGTTGCCCGTTAGGCAGTCGTGCAGGAATCCAAACACGTCGAAAAGCGTCGTCTTCCCCGAACCGTTGGCTCCCACGACCACGCAGAAGTTAGGCAGCTCGCGAAGCTCGACGTCGCGGAACGCCTTGAAGTTCTTCAGACGAATGGATTCGATTTTCATTCTATTGTCCTCTGTCGGTCATCATTCCGCCGTCGGTTCGGTAGTTCAGTCAAGCTGGATCTGAGAAACGGGATAAGTCCAATTATTGCTGTTTCCTCGCTCTTCCGCGGAGTTGAATCTATCAGCACCCGCCCTTTCGTGTCAACGATTAGAGTTTCCCCATTTTCCGGCTTACCTCTCTTTTCCCGGAAGGGCTCTTGCACCCGGAAGAGCCCGGACGGGAGTTGACAGCAGAGTTCACAGCCTCGCCATTGCCTCCTGTGCAGCGGCGATGGTCAGGTCGATGTCCTGCTCGGTGTAGGCCGTGGAAAGGAACAACGCCTCGAATTGGCTGCACGGCATATAAATACCGCGATCCAGCAGGCCCCAGAAATATCGGGCGAAACGCCGCGTATCGCACTGGGCGGCACTCTCCCAGTCGTTCACCGGGCCATCGTGGACGACCGACGTCATCATCGAGCCACAGCGGCCGATGCTGTGTGGGGCGGCCGCGGCGGCCCGATCCAAGCCGGCGGCCAGCCGGCCGACGAGGCGTTCCAACTCGGCGTAAGGCTGTGTCTGTCGCAAGATCTTGAGGGTGGCAATCATTATCGGGCCCCTCCATCGCCATCTTGTCAAATACTACCGATCATCCTATCCACCGCACGGATTGCCTGCAACGCGCGCACCGGCCCAATGGCGTCGCTGCAGGGTCGCTCAGATCAACATTTGCCGCAGGAACTGTTGCGTACGGGCCACTTGCGGGGCGTCCAGCACCTGCCCGGGCGGACCCTGTTCGATGATTCGACCGTCGGCCAGGACCACAATCCGATCGGCCGCCCGACGGGCGAAGCCGATCTCGTGCGTAACCACCAGCAACGTCAGCCCCTCGCGTTTCAGGTCTTCCAGGACCGCAAGCACCTCGTGTTTCAGCTCGGGGTCCAAGGCGCTGGTAATCTCGTCGCAGAGCAGGCCGCGGGGCTCCATGGCCATCGCCCGGGCGATAGCCACCCGCTGCTTCTGTCCGCCGGAAAGCTCCTGGGGAAAGGCGGCGGCGCGGTCGGCCAACCCCACGCGTTCCAGAAGCTGCAAGGCGCGCCCACGGACTGTTTCTTTCGAGAGCCGCAACACGCAGCGGGGCGCCTCCATTACGTTCTCCAGGGCCGTCAGGTGCGGGAAAAGCTGGAAATCCTGGAAGATCATGCCGAACACGCGGCGGACTTGCCGGGCTGCGGGGCAACCGTGATGGTTGCGCTGCGGCGCGAGCACATGCGTGCCGACGCGGATCTCGCCCGCGTCAAAACTGTTCAGCCCGTTGATGCACCGCAGCAGCGTCGACTTGCCCGCGCCGCTGGGACCGATCAAGGCCACCGTTTCGCCCGGCTCGACCGTCAGGCTGACGTCGTCCAGTACCAAGCGCGGTCCAAAGCGCTTGGTCACGTGCGCGAGGACGACTTGCAGGCGGTCGCTCATCGGCCTTTCCCCCAGCGACGTTCCAGGTAGCGCGACAGATGCCCCAGCGGCACCGACATCAGCAGGTACAAGGCGGCGGTCACCAGTCCGATTTCCAGGTATTTCAGGCTCGACTTGGCCAGGATCTGATACTGCTTGGTCAGATCGACCACGGCCACGATGCTCACCACGCTGGTGTCCTTGAACAGGGCCACGAAGTCGTTGGTCATGGGGGGCAGGATGACGCGAATCGCCTGCGGCATGATGATCCGCCGAAAGACGTGCAGCCGCGACATGCCCAACGAGGCCCCGGCCTCCCATTGGCCAATCGGAATCGAGGCCACGCCCGCCCGATAGATTTCGGCCTCGTAGGCGGCATAGTTCAAGCCGAAGCCCAGAATCGCCGCCTGCATCGGACCCAGCTTCAGCGCGAAAGGCAGCGGGTAGTGCCCGGCGATCACCGGCAGCCCGAAATACAGGAAGTACAGCAACAGCAGCACGGGAATGCCGCGGAAGAACTCCACGTACAGCGTGGCCGCCCAGCGCAGCGGGGCCGGGCCGTACAGCCGGCTCACGGCGATCGGCAACCCCAGCGCCATGGCCAGCATCATGCTCAGGATGGTCAACTCGACCGTGACTGCGGCCCCTTCCAATAACCAGGGAAGATATCGCACGAGCGTCCAGTTCTGGTTCGACTCCTGCAACACGTTCTTAATGCTTCCGCGGGCGAGTTGCTCCTGGTCGTCGTTCCAGATGCGCCATTTCTCATAGATGCCGCGGAGCGTGCCGTCAGCGATAAGCCGCTCCAGCGCGGCGTCGAAGCGGGCGGCCAATTCCTCCTGGTCCTTGCGGAAAGCAATGGCGTAGAACCCCGGCGCCAGCGGCTTGCCGACGAACTTCAGTTTCGGGTTCGGCTGGGCGTAGTAGACCGCGATTGGCAGGTCCAACAGCACGGCGTCCAGCCGCCCGAGCTCCAAGTCAAGGTACGGTTCCGTCTGATTGCCATAGACTTTGTTGCGGATGCCCATCTGGTCCAGCAGTCGCTGGGCGGCGGTGTCTTCCAAGGTGCCCACCAGGAGCCCGAGCTTCTTGCACTCCTCGAGCGACTGGAATCGCTTCTCGCCCGAGAGGGCCACGAGTTGCAGCGTATAGACGTAATAGGGTCGGGTGAAACGCAGCGCCTTGACGCGGTCCGGGGTAACCTCCAGGCCGTTCATGGCGAAATCGAAGTCGCCCCGCTGCAGGCCCGGCACGAGCGCCTTGAAATCGTACTGCACGAACTCGATCCGCCGGCCCAACTCTTTTTCCAGGGCCCGGGCCAGATCGACTTCAAAACCCACGTAGCGGTCGAGGTCCTTGGGATCCTTGCAGATATAGGGCGCACCGCCCTCGGCGTCGGCCGCCCAGCGGAGCGGCGAGAGCGGCGCGCGGTCGGGCTCCGCGGCCGACAGGCAGCCGCAGGACAAGAGCAGCAGCATCAGGCCGCCGCAATACTGGATGGTGAATGGTGAATAGCGGATGGCGATTCGGTTGCAGTAACGGTTGCGGTTGATCGATTGCCGGCAGAATTTTACTTGGAGGCGGCGCCGCCGTAAAGATTCTGGTGCCCCGGCTGCGGTCGCAGCCAGATCAGGGCTGCGCCCACGGCAAAGCTCAACCAGAGCAGATCGCCCGCGGCACGCGCGACCGGCAATGCCAACAGGCCCAGCGCCGCCAGCCACACGAGGCAGACGATCCAGGCCCACGTCGGCCGCCGGCCGCATCGGTTCAGCACGATTGCCAGGGCCGGCAGGGCGGCCGTGGGATGATAACTCCAAGTGACCGGCGAGAACCACAACGTGGCGAGCGTCACCAGCGCGATTTCCACGGACCACTTTTCGGGCGACAGGGCGCAGCCTTTCCGGCGGCAGAACAGGGCAATCGCTGCCGCGAGGCCTGCGGTGACGGCCAGGAAGACGTACCACAACTGCTTTTCGCTAAGATCGGCGATCGCCACCATCTTCCGGGCTTCGTCGGGCACGGGGTCGTCCGTGCTGCCCAGGTTCGAGAGCAGGCGGCGCAGCGTGATCGCCAGGGATTGGTTGCTCAGGCGGTCTTCATCGACGTGGTCTAAACCCATCTGCCGCATGGCAGTACCGGCGGCTCCCTTATCCCACCAGCGGACGTGTTCTTCCCAGGCCCCTTGCGTGCCGTAGCCCGCAACGGACAACCCGATGTCGATCGCCAAGGTGCAAGCCAAGGCGATCAGCGCGGCTTTCCATTTCCGCTTCAACAGCAAGTACGCGATGCCCAGCACGGGGAGCAATTTCATCCAGGCGGCCAGTCCCAGCAGGAAACCGCCGGAGCAATCGCGGCCCCGGCCGGCGCGCTCCAGGCCGGCGACCATGCACCAGACCATCAACACGTGAAAGGTTCCCAGGCACAGGCCGTCCACGGCCAAAGGAAGCACCAGCAGGCCCGCTACCAGCGTGGAGCGGCGACGCGTGGTTTCGTCCGACTCGGCCAAGACATGATGGCGGACCGTGCCCAACAGTCCCAGCCAACTCCAACAGCCCAACAAAGACCACAGGCCGGCCGCCAGCCACATCGGCATGCCGAGAAAGATCACCCATACCACATCGACCGAGGGCCAGTAGCGGCCCAGGGTCGGCGACGACTCGCGGGCCTGATGTTCCAGCACATTTCGCCCGGCGTTGCAGAAGCCGGCAAAATCGCTGCAACCGTTGGTCACTGCTCGGTCAACCGCGATCATCAGGCCCAGCAGAAGCGAGACGATCACTACCGCCTGTCCCAACCGCTCCCATGGCGAAACGGCCCCGGCAGCGCCATCCGACGAGGATGGCTCGAATGGCCAGAGGGACTGGACTGCCGTCTTGATCATCCGGACTGGTTCTTGGTTCTTCAAGTTCCAAGTAAGAAGTAAAGCCGTTGAGGTGGCATCATGGCGGATTACGGGCGGCAATTCAAGGCCAGACGCACGCCGACGCCGCCCATGCCCCCCTGTGGAGTGGCATCGTGCAATGATACCTGCTGATCGCGTGCTGTAACCTAGAGTTTCATGGGCACGCTAGTGGTCTGTCCATTTCGACATTACCGGTTGGGTGCCACTGCTGGCTTGCCCAGCAGTGCTGGAAACACGGTTGGACAAGCCAACCGTGGCACCCGTAAATTCAAGTTGGACAGACCACTAGTCGACATACAGCCTGTTGCGGAGCAAGCGCGGTGGTTCTGTTGACGTTCACGATCGCGATTCTGAACCTTTGCCTGGGCTATGCCTTGGCCGTTTACCTGGGCTTTGGGCCGCCGAGTCTGGCCGAGGGACTTGGAGCCGTGGCCGGCCTGGGCCGCCTGGAGAGTAACGCTGGCAGCGCGCTGAGCGGCAAAAACGCGCCGTGAAATAGGCTAATGGGCCCGAGGCGCGGAGGTCGCGGCCGGCCGGGATTCGATCCGTCCCGTCGATTGGCGGGCCAGCCGCACATTGTCGAAGAACAACGTCAGCGGTTTGGGGCTGTCGCCCTGGTCCAGGAAGAAGACGAACAGCGTGAGTTGCCGCGCATTGAGATACTCCGGTTTGTCGCTCTTCTGCGTGGCATAGCGGGGCAGCCTCGTGTAGTCGACGTCGATGGTGTTCATGCCCGGCTTCACGGTCACGGAGCCGTTGTACCGCAGGTTGTAGTTGGTGGCTTGCGGGTCGCGGACGAGTAGTTGCACGTCGACGTCCTTCTGCTGGGGATTGAAGACGTCGACCAGAACCCGCGAGTTCTCGTGCAGCAGGCGCAGGGCCGCGCCGTCCTCGAGCGAGAACCCGGGGTACTCTTTCTCCTTGCTGACGAGGCGCAGGCTGTAGTCGCCGTCGGAGGCATGCTCCTTGACCACCTGGCCCGCACCGTGATCGACGAGGTCTTCCAGGCCGGGCTCGAAGCTGGAAAGCGGCGTTTCGCCGCCGGCACTGCGGCGGACGACGGCCGATTTCATCCAGGAAGCGCCGGCCGCGGCGGTCAAGTCGCCCGCCCCGCCGCTGCCGATGGCCTGGAAGACCGCGCTGGCGATCAGCGCATGGCCGCCGGGCCCGAGATGTACGTTGTCCCACACCCAATACTGGCGTTTGAGGGCCTCTTCGCGCGAGCCGGCCTTGTGGAAGGCGGTGGCCGCGTCGACGAAGCCGGTCTTGCGCTGGCGGGCCGCTTCAAAAGCCGCCCGGCACAACTCGTTGCGGGTCTCCCACGCCGCGAAGCCGGGGCAAGTCGTCATCACCAGCACCTCGGCCTGACCCTTGGTGGCGCGGCGCACCCGGTCGATCGCCATTTCCAGGTACTGCTGGTAACGCTCGCCGCGCACGCCGCTGTCCCAGTCGTTGCCGCCGAACCAGATCGCGACCAGGTCCGGCGACGGCGCTTCCTGCAGCCAGCGCGGCATGAGGATCACGTTTTGGCTCAGCGTCGTTCCGCCGATGGCCGGGTTCACCAGCGTCACTTCCCCGCCATAAGCCTTCTTGAGCTGCGCAACCAACTCTTCGGCCCAGACCCGCTCGCGGTTGGCCCAGTGATGCTTGTCGGTCAACGAATCGCCCATGGTGACGATGGTCACCGGCTTGCGGGCTTTGAGCTTCGCCAGGAGCCGCGGCAGCCCCGGCTCCTTGGGCACGTAGTCGGTCGCGTCGCGGTCGATGTGTTTCTCCAGGGCCATCCGCTCGATGGTGAACGAGCAGGCCGGGAACTCGCGCCAGTAGAACCACTTGCCCACCCAGACGTTGCGAAACCGGTTGGGAGCATAGCCCTGCCTGGCGTCGACCGGCGCGCCGGAAAGTTCGGGGATCAAGTCGCTCCAGGGCACCGTGACCTTGACCCAATCCTTGGATTGGATCGGGAAGCAGTAGCCGTAGCGCTGGCCGAAGTCATCGCCGTCGATGAACTCCAGTCCGCCGCAACTCTTGGAACCGTCGCCCCTGAGCCAGAAGCTGAATCCGTCGCACTGGTCCCAATCGTCCTTGGGGTTCACCCAAGCGGTGAAGAACTGGGGGGTGGCGGACTCGACCAGGGTGAACTTGCAGGCTTTGCCGAACTGGCCGTCGACGAGTTCCACCGTGCCGGCCGGGACTTTCTTATTGTCCTTGGTGGTCACTTCGCTCGGTTTGTGCAACACGCGGCTCAAATCGCACAGCAGCGGCTGCGGCGTCTGGCCCCAGGCCGTCGAGGCGGACACCAGAGCGGTCATGATGAATACCCACGGACGCGTCATTTCGAGTCTCCTGGTGAAAAATACTAAGGAGCCGTTAGATAATAACCTGGCCAGTTGCCCGTAGGACGGATTGCCAATCCGTCCCTGTTCTGCGGGACGGATTGGCAATCCGTCCTACTGGTCTGTCCATTTCGACATTACCGGTTGGGTGCCACTGCTGGCTTGCCCAGCAGTGTTGGAAACACGGTTGGACAAGCCAACCGTGGCACCCGTAAACTCAAGTTGGACAGACCACTACGATGATTTATCAGCTTATTGTGTTAAGGGCTCCTAAGCCGCGGCTGCCGCGCGTGCAATCTTCTTTCGCAGAAAAGCCACGCAACCAGGCACCTGAGCCTCGCTCAGTCCGTGCAGCAAGAGCGGGCCCTTGAAGCCATACGCTTGCAACAACGAGATATAGCGATCGTAATCGAGCTTTCCGTAGCCCGCCGGCTCGTGTCCCGCGTCGCCGTCGTGGCTGAGGTCCTTGGCATGTGCCATGACGATGTCCTTGCCCACCAGCGCGAACGCCTGATCCAGCACGTCGCTCATGCGCGCCAATTCACCGGCGTGAAAGAGATTCGCGGCATCCATCGTGACCTTTAAGTGCGGGGAACCGATCTCGTCCAGTAGTCGTCGAGCCTTCTTCGCCGAATCGACCACGTTATTGACCTCCGGCTCGAAGGCCAAGGTCACGCCGAAAGGCTTGGCGACGTCAACCGCGGCGCGAATGCAGGCAACCATGTCGCGCCAGGCCCCCGGCGAATCGTTGTCGGGATGACGTCGCCACATGTTGCCGCGATCGCGCGTGCCCGTGCAGATGTGAATCTTCGACGTGCCCAACGGCTTGCAAACCGCGGCCAGCACTCCCAGTCGCCGCACGCCCGCGCGGCGATGTTCGGCATCGGGATGGGTCATGTTGAAAGTGCCTTGGACGGAAGCGATCTCGATCCCGCGCACAACCGCCTCGTGGCGAATCCGCTCGGCAGTTTCCGGGGCGATCTTCTCGGGCATATCTGGCATGCCGGCGCAATCCATGCTCAGTTGCACGCAATCCAGCCCGCAAGCCTTCACGGCATCGAACCGCGCCTCCAGCGTCGTGCGCGAGAACGTTCCCATGAGGATGCCGATTTGCATGAGCGGGGCATCCTTCTTGGCGGGCTGGTTGTTGGGTGAGGGCAGCGGTTCGGCCCGTGCGAACTTGGCCAAAGTCGTCCCGACCGTCAGAGCGCCTGCCGCCTTGAGCAAACGGCGGCGAGACCAGAGCGCGGCATTTTCGCGGATTTCATGGAACATAGAACACCAATGGAGTGAAGTTTACAGGTTGCAGGCAGTTGGCACGAATCGTTGCACGGCCTTCACAAGGCACATACAGGTTAACGTTGCAGCCCGCCCGCCACAAGCATTTCTTGGAATTTACCGCAAGCCACAAGAAAAGTAGCAGGCACCGGGCACCATGCGCAGCATGGTCGGTGTGCCGCAGCTAGCGGACGGCATACGGAGTGTGCCTGCTACCTTCGTAGGACGGATTGGCAATCCGTCCTACAATGAAGGGGAACTCCCGGCCCTGCCCGGGGTTCAATAGAGCGAGAGGGCGCGTCCCGCTGCACCGATATGGGTGGGCTTATATAACACTGGAGTGCGTGAGAATTATGGCCCTATCGCTGCTTGCTGCAGTTCTGCTGGTGACCGCCGCAGCTCTGCCCGCCGGGGCTGAGAAACCGGTCGCATCAATCTTCGAGAGCCGTGCCGATCTCACTCCGCAGGGCGAAATCGACAAGCGGGTTTTCGCGCAGCTCGAGCGACTTGGCATCCCGCCCGCCAATCTGTCGTCCGACGGCGTGTTTGTCCGCCGGGTTTATCTGGATGCGATCGGCACGCTGCCCACGGCGAAAGAGGCGCGCGAGTTTCTCAGCAATTCGGCCCCGAACAAACGAACCGAGCTGATCGAGCGGCTGTTGGCCCGCAACGAATTCGCTGACTACTGGGCCATGAAATGGGGCGACCTGTTGCGGATCAAGGCCGAGTTTCCCATCAACTTGTGGCCCAACGCGGCACAGGCCTACCACCGCTGGGTTCGTACGAGCATCAAGGAGAACCGGCCTTAC
>JBEKZQ010000213.1:0-10563 GCA_049509675.1 Thermoguttaceae bacterium
CATTGTTCTTTCCCAGCAGGGCGCCTCTGTTTGCTGCGGGGCGGAGGTGTGCAATATCAAGGTGGTCACGGACGCCAACCCGGATTACACCGACATGGGCAGCATGATCCACAGCATCACGTCGAACTGGCCGCAGACCAAGGACAAGTGCTGGGCCCTATGGTATTGGAACCACGTCGCCCGGCGGCAAACGGCGCCGATGATCCAGCACGGGCTGGAGGTGACCGACCCGATCCGGCAGTTCAACGACTACGGTTACACGATGTGCAGCACCATTTCCGGCGTCAATTGCGGCATCTGGGGCGCGATGGGCCTGAAGGTGAAATTCTGGGACATCAGCCTGCACACGGTGCCGGAAGTGGAGTACGCCGGCCGCTATCACATGTACGACAATTCGCTCTCGGCCATCTATACGCTCTGCGACGGCACGACGGTCGCCGGCGTGAAAGACATCGGGGCTGACGGCGCCTGCGAGGCCAGCCACGGCAAGACGGAGGCCGGCCACGTGGCCCGCTATCACTGCCTCAACGCCACCAGCGCCAACGGCTTTTTGACCGGCTGCGACACGATCCGCAGCGTGGCCGAGGAGTACCGCTGTTTCAACCCGCGGGGACTGAAGTTCCGCTACTACTTCAACCACTGGGACCTCGGTCACCGATTCATCCTCAACCTGCGCGACAACGAGGTGTATACGCGGCACTATCATCGCATGGATGGGGGAAGTCCTCAAACGACGTCCCAAGATAAACGCGACCAGTACGTCGCCGATCCGGCCTGGTTCGTTCCCAACCAGGGCAAGGACCCCGAGAGCGCCAATCCGCGTTACCACATCCGCGGCAACGGGGTGCGAATTTGGACGCCGGCATTGACGGCTAGGGCCTTGGTCCGCAGCGCCCGCTCGATGATCGGCCTGAAAGCGGTTGAACCGGTCGGTGTCCAGCCCGTCGGGGCGGGCCGGCCGGGCCACGTCGTCTTCAAGGTCGAGGGGGCCAACGTCATCACCAGCATGATCGTCAAGGGCTTGTTCCGGCGCGGCAGCGGCGACGATCGCAACGCCGTTTCCGTCAGCACCACCAACGGCCTGCGCTGGAAGGAGGTTTGGACGAATGACCGGACCGGCGAAACCCCGGCGAAGATCAAGCTGCTGGACGAAGTCAACGGGGCCTACGAAGTTCTGGTCAAGGTGGAATTGATGGGCAAGGCCGCGGCGGCCGACGCGCAACTGAAGCAGATCGCGTTCGAGACGCGCACCATGCTTAACAGCAAGACGCAGCCGAGCCTGCGGCTGGGCAAGAACACCATCTACGTGGGCGCCGGCGAGCAGACCGAGTCGATCGTCCTCTGGCCGGATCTCCAGGGCGCCAGCTACAGGCCATACGTGGTCGAGGAGCAGAACGTTCAGACGGCCGCAAAACATCCCGAATACATGGGCGCCATGTTCGCGGAAAAGGGCGGCGAGGAGGCCTACGTGGTCTTCAAGATCGACGCCCCGAGCAACATCACGCGATTCACCTATGGCGGCCGTTTGTACAATCGCGGAGCGAAGGCCCACATCGACTTCCTGCACTCGTTCGACGGCGGCAAGACCTGGACGCAAAGCTACTCGTTGACCGACACCACGCCGCCCTGGGACGTAATCCACTATGAAAAAGTGCAGGACATTCCCCCGGGCACTCGCTCGGTGCTCTGCAAGTACCGCTGGAATGCCAGCGAAGCGGGCGCCAACGTGTGCAGCCTCTATGCCGTGCGGATGGAGGCCAATCATCTCCCGACCGAGGCCGGGTTCGGCCCCATGGAAGTGACCTTCACCTGGAAAGAACGGCAGACGGATTACTCGCTGGTCACCCGCAGCCACACGCAGCTCGTGGAAGAGGCGCCGCTGTGCTATACGATCAACGTCGGCGGTGCGGACCATCCGGTCGTCGATTCGTTGACGGTCAATCTCAAGGGCGCGCGAACCACGGCGGACGGCAAGCCCGCCGCGGTCAAGTACGGCTACTCGGACGGCAAGGACGCCGGTGGCCGGAAGTTCCGCGACCGCTGGGCAACCTACGGCAAGAATCTCGCCGAGGGCAAGCCTTACACGTGTACCATCCCGTCGGAGACCGGCTGGGGGGCCGGCGATCCCGACGGCAAGGTCCTGACCGACGGCATCGTGGGCTCGCCGTACACAGGCGGCATCGCCTACCAATTCGGCGCCCTCTGGAAGCAGGGGCAGAAGCCGCTGGTGACCGTCGACCTCGGCAAGGTCGAAACGTGCGCCGCCTTCTGCATCCAGACGGGCGGCTATCCCTTCTGGGACGCACTCCAGGGCGAAGTGAAGGACCAGGTCGAAGTATTCACTTCGGGCGACGGAAAACGCTATGCCAGCCAAGGGTTCTTCGACTTCAATCTGCGCTGGAAGGACCTGCCGGCCAACCACGCGTGGCCTGATGAAGAGGCTATCCGGGGGCACAACTACGTCCTGACGCCCGGCAAGCCGATCGAGGCGCGTTACGTGCGATTTGCCATCGCGCCGGCTCGATTCCTCTCGATCAGCGAGGTGCAAGTGCTCGATGCGGTCAAGTATGAGCCGTTCGACCTGAAACTCGCGTTGCCCGACGGCACGGACCGCTCCGACATCACACGGTCTTGTCCGAAGCACGTGGCCTCGACGGAATGAGTCGAGAGTCGAGAGAACGTACTTCGCGCTACCAAGGAGCGTTCATTATGAAGCAAGCAGAATCAGCATCCCGCCGCCGGTTTTTGATCGGTATGGGAGGCGGCTTGGGTTTGCGAAGCATCCTCGGCCACTGGGCGCCTTCCATTGCCGGTGTGGAGCAAGAGTGCCGGGCTGCCTCGTTTTCGAAAGGGCTGAAACCCATCCCGTTCATTCACACGACGGACCTCTACAACCCACCGCAAGACCCGGATGACCATGTTGATCTGGCCACCGTTTACGCATTGCCTGAATTGGATCTGCGGGCCGTCATTCTTGATCCGACCCGCAAGTTCGTCGCGCAGCTCGATCCGGGCTTCGTTCCGGTAGCCCAGATGAACTATCTCACCGGACGCGCCGTGCCGGTGGCTGCCGGACCGATCGATCCGCTGCGGTCATCGTCGGACACTGCGACGGATCGTCCCCACCGCGAACAGGCGGGCATCGGACTGCTGTTGGACACGCTCGGTCGCAGCGAAGAGCCCGTGCTCGTATCGGTGGTCGGCTCCGCGCGCACCATCGCGGCGGCCTGGAACCGCGAGCCGAAGCTGCTCCAGCAGAAGGTCCGGGCGGTCGTGGTCAATGCCGGAGCGACCTCGGGAAAGCCGGAAGCCGAGTGGAACGTGCAGCTTGATGTCCAAGCCTGGATCGCGCTCTGCCGAAGCGGCCTGCCGATCGAGTGGTATCCCTGCACGGGCGCGCATGGTCCCACGGACCTCGACCCGCACAACACCTACTGGTCGGCGAGCCATCGGCAATTGTTCGCGGATCTCCCTCAGCCTCTCCGGGCATATTTCGACTATGCCTTCAACCATCATGCCCGAGGCGACATCATCCGGGCTTTGTCGGTGTTGGGTTCCGGCGCTTCCTGGGAAAAAGTCCTCTCAGACCGCAGGAACATGTGGTCCACCGCCTCGCTCGTCCTGGCCGCTGGTCGGGTATTGGCACAGACTCCTGACGGGTGGCGGTTCGTCGCCAAGGATCGGGCCAATGGGTTGAAGCTGCAATTACTGGAGATGCTGCCCATCGCTTGCCAAGTGGATGATCGCGGAGCTGTCCGCTGGTCTTTCAAGCCGGGGCCGGGCAACATCAGGATCTTCCACCGTAATCCTGCTGAAGAACATGTCCGTGCCATGGCTGAGGCCACCAACGCGCTGCTACGGCAGATGCCGCTGGGTTGACGGAGCCGTGAACCAACGATCGAGCCTCAGGCAGCACGCCACCGTTAGGCAACTCACCCCCGCGCCGCTCAGAACGTCGCTGAGGAAGTGCGCGCCGCTTTCGATCCGTTGGCAGGCAACCAGGACGGCCAAGAGCAGAAACAGCCGGCGGCCCCTGGGATAGAGCGCCATGAGCGCGAGCGCCAAGCCGGCGGCCGTGGCGGTGTGGCCGGAAGGAAGGCTCTGGCTGACATTCTTCACGGGCAGCCACCGGCCGAAGGTCGTGCATACGCCGTAATGGAAATCAAAGTTTTGCGGGCGGGTCCGCGCAAGGAGCGTCTTCGCGCCGTTCGCCGCCAGGGCCGAGAGCAGCACGCAGGCCAGCACCCACCACAGCCTCCGGCGGCGGGACGGATCGAGCCGGTGGATCGCAAACAGCACCACGAAAGTCCCCGCGGCATCTCCAAATGCGGCGAACGGTTCCAGAACGCCGTGCAGAAAGCTCGGACACTTCCGGGCCACGCACCACTGCGACAGGCTGCAATCGATACTCAGTGCGGCCGCGGCAGAGAGCAGGAACCCCAGGTACAACAGTCGCAATCGGCTCTCGGTCAAATCGGGGCCGGAGGCCGCCGGGAGATCCTTGCTCCCCAGCAGTCTCCGCGCGCAGCAATGCGCGACCGACAACACGCTCACCACAACGCCCGCGGCAAGATAGCCGGAAACCGTTCCTGCCGTCGCATAGTGAACGACACGTGCGACGGTCCGATCCTGGTCGCTGCGCCGGCCCTCTGAGAGCAGCGCGCCCGCAAAGACCGCCGCTCCGCAGATGCTCCAGGCGGCCAGGAAAAGGTACGGTATGTACCGCTCCAGTGCTTCCGGAGCGGGAAATCTCAGTTTGTTTCCGACATTTCTCATTTCCAGATCATGGCTATTGCTGCATCATGGACGAACTTCACGCCGAATCCCAGCAACATCACAGCACAGATCGCAGATATGACCTTTTGACTTCGGTCCCCCAATGCCTGCGAACCCTTGAATCCGGCGAAGGACAACACTTCCAGCCAGCCCAGGTCGCACAGCCAGTGAACGAGGGCAAACAGGACCAAGGCCAGGATGCCAAATTCTATCGCTTGGCTCGTCAGGGTCAGTCCGACCGTTGCCCACCACAAAATGAAGTAAGGATTGGCTCCGCTCAGCACGACGCCGATCCAAAAGGGATGTCGTTCTACCGAGGCCGACTGTTCGGTCTCCGACTTTGGCAGACTTGCCAGCAGTTGCACGCCCATCAATAGCAACAACACGCCCCCGACAAGACCGATCCCCGCTCGAATTCCCTTCGATTCAAGAAAGATGCCAAGCCCCGTAGCCAATAGAACGATGAGTGGAAGTTCAACCAGGATATGGCCGATGCAAATCCACGCACCAGCATGGCGGTTGCGCTCCCCGGCTGCCAACGTGGCCGCCGTGATCGGGCCGGGAGCCATCACGCCGGAAAGCGAAATGCCGACGATGGTGAAGATGAAAGTCAGCAAGGCCATGCTCGGCTGGTTTTCCTCCTGGCAATTGTGGTCACGGTCTGGTCAATGCGATCCCCTTTCAGCGGAAAATACTCTCCTTCCATCAGATCATACACCCGCACGTAGTATTGTGCCACGTGCTACCACCAGTCTACAATGGCGGAATGCTGATTGCTGCTGTTTCGTTGGCCATCGGGGCCGGACGAGCAAGCAGTGGAGAAGCCGATCATGTACCGTACCGGAATCGTCCTCATCCCGGCCGAAAAGTGGTATACTACCGGATTGTAGTGCTACGATCCGCGACTTATGGCTGCGGTTTGGATCATCTCGAACCGTGCATGAATAAGGTACGTTTTATCTGAGTTGCTCCCGCAATCGGATCGTGCCGGTCGTGGCTCTCCCGCCGGTCAGCCTGTCGGAATCCCCCGTGTCTTCCCATTCGTCCGCGACATTAGATGCCTGGCAGAGCCTCCCGCACAGGCTGCGCACGGAGGTCGAGACGCAGCTTGGACCGGGGGAGTCGACGCTCGCATGGTTCGAACCCGACCTGAATGCCGGGCTGCACTTTGCACAAGGGCTGGTGGTTCTGACGAACCGCCGCCTGTTGAGCGTCGAGGCGGATGGCTGCCTTTCCGAGTCGGATTCCGATGGTGCCGGTTCTGCACGTTGCCAGACCTGGCCCTTGCAGGACAGTTGTTCTTTGCGAGCCGTGGATCAGGGTGGCGCGGGGGCCTTGGAACTGCTGGGGCCCGGCGGTCGGCTGGCGCAATGGCGTTTTACAACCGCCCGGGCCGTGAGCGCCCGCCGCTTGGCCGACCGCTTCAAGGCGATCGGCGCGGGCGATTCGGAGGAGGAGGAAGAGCCGCCGGCGGACAGTATATGTCCCACCTGTGGTGGGTACGTTTCGGCGGAACAGGCGCGCTGTCCGGCCTGTGCCGCCGCCGAGGCCGCCGTTCGACCGACCCGGACGCTCTTGCGCCTGGTGCGCTTCGCCCGGGCCAGAGGGGGCATGGCCTTACTCGGCGTGTTGCTGACCGTGGCCAGCACGGCCGCCGCCATGGTTCCGCCCTATCTGACGATGCCGATCATCGACAACGTCTTGATCCCCTACGGAAAAGGCGCGCACGTCGATTTCGGCCTGATCCCCTGGTACCTGACGGCCTTTGCCGTGGCTTCCCTCTTGACCTGGGCCCTGAGTTGGGCCCGCACCTATGTCCTGGCCTGGGTCAGCGAGCGGATCAGCGCCGATTTGCGCAACCAGACGTACACCCACTTGCAGCGACTTTCGCTGGAGTATTTTGGCGGCAAGCGCACCGGCGACCTGATCTCGCGGATCAGCACCGACACCGACCGCATCTGCTACTTCCTCTCGGTCAACCTCTTGGACTTCGCCAGCGACATCCTGATGATCTTCATGACGGCGATTGTCCTGCTGAGCATCGACTTTCAGTTGGCGCTGGCCACGCTCGTGCCGCTGCCGTTGATCGCGTGGATGGTGCAGCGCGTGCGGACCCGCTTGCGCGGCGGCTTCCAGACGGGCAGCCGCGCGTGGGCCGAAATGACCAGCGTCCTGGCCGACACCATCCCCGGCATCCGCGTGGTCAAAGCCTTTGCCCAGGAGCAGCGCGAAGTCGAGCGGTTCCGCCGGGCCAACGACCGCGTTCTGGCGGCCAACGACCGCGTCAACCAGCTCTGGTCGTTCTTCAGTCCGGTGGTGGTGGTGTTGACCGATGCCGGCCTGCTGGTGATCTGGATCTTCGGCGTCTGGCAAGTGTACCGCTATCGCCTGACGGTCGGTGCGCTGCAACTGTTCTTCATTTACATCGCCCGCTTCTATACGCGCCTGGATTCCATGAGCCGCATGGTCTCGGCGACCCAGCGCACGGCGGCCGGGGCCCAGCGGGTGTTCAACATCCTGGACCGCAAGGCGACCGTGGCCGAACCGCTCAATCCGGTGCCGCTTGAACATCCCCGCGGCGAGTTCGAGTTCCGCAACGTCGGCTTCCGCTACGGCAGCCGCAGCGTGCTGGAAGCGGTCGATCTGCTGATCCGGCCGGGCGAGATGATCGGGCTCGTCGGGCCCAGCGGCGCCGGCAAGACGACGGTCGTCAATCTGGCCTGCCGGTTCTTCGACGTGGCCGAAGGGGCGATCCTGCTGGACGGCACCGACATCCGCAGCTTCCGCATCGAGGAGTTCCGCCGCAACATCGGCCTGGTGCTGCAAGAGCCCTTCCTGTTCTACGGCAGCATCGCCGAGAACATCGCCTACGGCCGTCCCGACGCCGGCCGCGAGGAGATCGTGGCGGCGGCCCGTGCGGCCCGCGCCCACGAGTTCATCCTGCGGCTGCCGGACGCTTACGATTCGCTGGTCGGCGAGCGCGGCCAGTTCCTCTCCGGCGGCGAACGGCAGCGGATCAGCATCGCCCGGGCGCTGCTGATCGATCCGAAGATCCTGATCCTGGACGAGGCCACTTCGTCGGTCGACACGGAGACCGAACGGGAGATTCAGTTGGCCCTGGAGAACCTGGTCCGCGGCCGCACGACCATCGCCATCGCCCATCGCCTGAGCACGCTCCGCCGCGCCGACCGCCTGGTGGTCATCGAGCGGGGTCGCATCTCGGCGGTCGGTCCGCACGCCGACTTGCTGGAGAAGTCGCCCACTTACGCGCGGCTCTATCATGCCCAGTTGGAAGTGGCGGGAGGAAAGCCGGCATGAGCGGCACGCGCGAAGCGAACAGCGAGGCCTTCCGCCTGCACCGCGATCCCTGGGGCCGGTTGGTCTTCGAGCATGGCGACGGCCGGCAATTGATCGGGGTCGTGCCGGCCCGGGCCTTTCCCATTTCCGATCCCGACCGCTGGATTTCCATTTGCGATGCCGACGGGCACGAGGTCTTTTGCTGCGCTACGCTCGGCGACCTGCCGGCGGAGGCCCGCCAAATCGTGGTCGAGGAGCTTGCCCGGCGGGAGTTCATCCCCGTCATCCAGCGGATCGAATCGGCCACGACCCAAGAGCCCTCGCAGTGGCGGGTGCATACGGATCGCGGCCCGAACACGTTTCAGGTCAACAGCGAGGACGACGTCCGCCGCTTGGACGCGCACCGGGCCTCGGTGGTCGATTCGCACGGCATCCGCTACCTGATTCCCGACACGCGCAAACTGGATGCGGCCAGTTGGCAGATTTTGGAGCAGTTCTTATAGGCTGGGCGGGATTTGCGATTTGGATTTGAGACTTGAGACTTCAGGCGGGGCGAACAGGGGCGCAGCGAACATCGGCAAATTGGGTTACTGAAAACATGGTGGTATCTGTTTCGCCTGCACGTTTCGACTACCGAACAATAGGGATTCATTGACGCTCGCGGCAGCCCGCGACACCCTGCTGCCAAGGCTGTTGTCGGGCAACGCGTGATTGGGGAGACAAGCAAACCATTGGGGGTGATATGATGACCAAAGCGAGCAAGGTCGGCGAGCCGCAGACCGTGCCAAGGATCGAATACCTGCGCGTGAGGAACTACCGGGCGCTGCGAGACCTGGAACTGAGGAGCATCTCGCCGCTTACGGTGTTTCTTGGTCCCAACGGCAGTGGCAAATCCACGATCTTCGATGTCTTCGCCTTCTTGTCCGAATGCTTCTCGATTGGGCTGCGCAAGGCTTGGGACAAACGCGGACGCTTCAAGGAACTGCGGACCCGCGGGGCCGACGGCGCCATCGAGTTCGAGTTGAAGTACAGGGAGAAACCTGGGGCAACGATCATCACATACCACGTGGCGGTAGCCGAAGACAACCGCGGTCCGTTTATCGCTGAAGAGTGGTTGCAGTGGCGGCGTGGCAGGCAGTACGGCAAGCCATTTAAGTTCCTCGATTTCCGAAACGGCTCCGGGCGCGTCGTCACAGGGGATATGCCCGACGAACAAGATCAACGCATGGAAGAGACGCTCGATTCGCGGGAGATGCTGGCCGTCAACACCCTGGGTCAGTTTGCGAAGCATCCGCGCGTAAGCGCCCTGCGGCGCTTCATCTCGGGTTGGTATCTATCCTACTTGACGGCGGAGAAAACGCGCGGCGTGCCGGAAGCTGGACCGCAAGAGCGGTTGTCAGATACGGGCGATAACCTGGCAAACGTGGTTCAGTATCTGAAAGAACAGCATCCAGAGCGTCTCTTGCAAATCCTCAACGTGCTTGCGGCCAGAATACCCCGTTTGGAGCGGGTGGATGCAGATCTGATGGCTGACGGACGGCTGCTGCTGCAGATCAAGGACGCCCCTTTCGATAAGCCGGTGCTGGCTAAGTTCGCCTCAGATGGAACGCTCAAGATGCTGGCCTATCTTACGGTGCTCTACGACCCCATGCCTCCCCAATTGATCGGAATTGAGGAGCCGGAGAATCAATTGCATCCCCGATTGCTGCCGGAGTTGGCCGAGGAATGCCGCAAGGCCGCCGCACAAAGTCAGCTCATGGTGACCACGCATTCGCCCTTCTTTGTCAATGGACTTCGGCCCGATGAAGTCTGGGTGTTATACCGGAACCCGAAAGGCTATACCGAAGGTCGACGGGCAGCGGATATGCAAGGTGTTTCCGACTTCATGTCCGAAGGCGGCAAACTGGGATACCTGTGGATGGAGGGTTTCTTTGAGGTGGGAGATCCCCTGACTGCATCGGGCGGCCCCAAGCCGGGCTCTTCAGCCAAGCCGACATCGAGAAAGGACCGGTGATCGCCCATGCACATCGAATTCCTTCTGGAAGAGGAGTCTTGCGCCGAAGCCCTAAAAATTCTCCTTCCTCGAATTGTTGGAGATCGGACGTCGTTCGCTACGCACATATTCCAAGGAAAGCGGGATCTCTTGGGCTCTCTGGCGTCGCGGTTGCGTGGCTATACGAGATGGCTCCCCCAGGATTGGCGAATCGCCGTACTGGTAGATCGGGATCGTGATAATTGCTTGACGCTGAAGGCGAGGCTGGAGAAAGCAGCGAGGGACGCAGGCTTGGCGACAAAGGCCAGTGTTGGTGGTGGACGCGGGTTCCACGTGCTCAACCGAATCGCTATCGAGGAATTGGAGGCGTGGTTCTTTGGTGACGTGGAGGCAATCGTCACAGCGTACGCACGGGTACCGAGAACGCTCGCAGAAAAACGGGGTTTTCGTGACCCTGACGCTATTCCCGGAGGAACCTGGGAAGCCCTTGAACGAGT
>JBEKZQ010000214.1:0-10544 GCA_049509675.1 Thermoguttaceae bacterium
CCGACTACAATCTTGGTGCGACAGTTATTGATTTGCTGGTTCTAACTAATCACCCTTCCGTTCCACCATCTCAGCGCCGCGCGTCTTGTTTGATTTCAATTGTATAGTCGTCGGAGCACCTTTCGTATGGGACCGGCACCCCACCAAGCCACTGGTAGTCGTAACGTGGCGGTTTCAGGCGGGCGGCGCCGAAGACCACGACGCGTAGAACGTACTTGCCTGGGGCGTGGTCGCTCCATAACCCATCAGTAATGCTGTTCTCAAGCGCGGTTATCGTAAATAGCCCTGGCTTTCCCGGCTGAACGAGGACGGCTCGCGTGGCTTTCTCGGAAAAAGAAGCGCGGCCCTCAAAGACGCAGGCATCCCCCTTGAGCAGGCGAATGGTAAGCTGTGTTGTCGAAACGGCCAGCGGCGTCTTGCCGTCAGTTGCAAGCTGGAAGGCGATTTCCAAGGGCTTCTTGCGATCTTGTGGCACCACGACGGACTTGATACGCAGCCGCGGCGCACCATCCGTCGGCAGGTTCGGCTTGAAGGGCTTATGCACGGACGAAGGCTTGAGCGAGGCCGACACCGTACAGAGAGCGTCGGGGCTGCTAAGCGATCCATCAACGATGCAGCCGCGGGCATCGCGCACCTCTGAGCGAACGACGAAGACCCTATCCCGAACGACCACAGTTCGCACATCGGACTCAGGCCCCTGGTTCACTGTCCTCCGAAGCGAGGAAAGCGGGAAACCCAACTTCCGGGAAACGTCTCCCAACCGCACGTTCACCGCTTTGAACACATCAGGGTCGGTCGCCGATTGCTTGAATCCGCTCGCCAATAGGAACTCCCGTGTCACCGTTGGCGTGGCCGATCCACCGTTAGTAGCCCGGATCTCCTCTGAGGCAGGTGCGAGCGACAAAAAGAACGATCCCAACAACACGGCTAGGCTGAATTGCTTCATGGACGTTCGGCCTCCCTTCATTGGCGGCGTTCTCGATCTGGCACCCCACGGAACGCCTTGGTGGGGACAAGCCCTCCTGCCATATGACACTACGCAAGCCAGCCCGCGTGTGTGGCGTGCCGTCGCGTTACGGTCTATTATAGAAGCACCGGCCCGGAAACGTCGATGGGGTTGGCGGTTTCAGCGGCCATCCGGCCCGTCGAGCCGAGCGCAGGAAAACAGCGAGTAGAATAGGTCGTGACCAATTGTCCAACATGACTCAGGAGCAGACCGCGATGCGCGTTTCCACCTTGATCCTCGGTTCCTTGACGATCGTGCTAACCCTTGGGGCTGCGCTCTTGCCGGCTCGTCCGCTTGCCGCCGCAGAGTCGTCCGGCGAGTCGATCATCCCACTGGACAAGCCCTTCACGTTCGCCTATCTCGCATGGGAAAAGAAGGTTCGGATCGACAACGGCGCAGCCCTGCTCGACGCCCAAGGATTGACGCCCAAGGGCGGCGCCGGCGTTGTCGCCAGTCTCGACCTGAGCGGCCATGCGGACGATTGTCTGGCGCTGCGGGTCAAAGTCGGTCCGCGCAACACGATGAAAACGCTGCGACTGTTGCTCGGCGATGCGGCCGAGCATTCGGGCACCTGGCATTTTCCATTGCCTCGGCCGTCGGACAAGGCAGTCCTGCTTATCCCCGCCGACGGCGCTCCGCTGTCGCACGCCAACGATCCCGGCAAAGGGGGCGCGCCTGCGCTGGGCAAGATCGTGCAGTGGCAGTTGATCGGCGACTGGAGCGGCGAGGGGCCGGTCGATCTCCGCGTGGAAGCGATTCTGGCCGTCAAGCCCAATGACGAGATCCGCAGGGCGCGCGTGGAGCTGGTCAAGCGGGATGAGGCGGCGCGCGTACAGGCGGAAAAAGACCGCACGGCCGCACGCGACAAGTACGGCAAGCGGACGGCCGATTCGCCGCGGATCGAGGCGCTCTACGCCGCCGGGCCCGACGTGTTGGCCCTGCAAATCCGCCAGGGCAAGCTCACGCCCTGCAAATTGTCGGAGTACAAACCCCTGCCCGGCGACGAAATGAACAAGGACCATCACTTGATTCGCAAAGGGCAGGACCTGGGCATGCTCGTCGGGCCTCCGGGCAAAGAGAGCGGCCTGGTCGCCTTCGAAGGCTTCTCGGGCGACCCGCTGCTGCTGGCCGAGGCCGACGACGCCGCCAACTTCCAGATCAGTTCCAGCGACGATCCGGCATTTGCCCGCACGGTCGCTCCGCAACGGGTCATGCGCAAGTCCAAGGCCGACGACTGGCAGCAATTCGTGCAAGGCGGCATGGTCGTCGTGCATCGCATCTACCTGAAACTGCCCGCCCGGCTCACGCCCGGCAAGACGTACACGGTCTCCCTGGGCAACGTGAACGCGGACAAGGCCGAGGCCGCGATCCGTTTCGATCCGGCCGCCGTCTGGAGCGAGGTGATTCACGTCAACCAGATCGGCTTCCGCCCGGACGATCCGCTCAAGCAGGCGTTTCTCTCGGTCTGGATGGGCAGCGGCGGCGGGTACGATTTCCCGCCCCGGCTGGCTTTTCACCTGGTCGACGCGGCCACGGGCAAGAGCGTTTACAGCGGCACGGTCGGCGAGGCCTGGCCCGCCGGCAAGCCCGAGAAGATGCAGAACACGCGGAACTTCAACGGCACGTCCGTCTCGCCGATCGACTTCTCCGAGTTCAAGACGCCGGGCCGGTATCGCATCATGGTCGAAGGGGTCGGTTGCTCTTATCCCTTCGAGATCGGGCCCAAGGCATGGCAGCAGGCTTTCTGGGTGCAGATGAAGGGCTTCTATAACCAGCGCAGCGGCATCGAGCTGGGCCCGCCGTATACCGACTTCATTCGGCCCGCGTGCTGGAAGCCGGGGGTCAACGACTGCATGCCGATCACTCAGTCCACGTACTCCGTTGTCGATGGCAATCCCAATGTGCAAGCGAACCTTGCCGCCGGCGATACGGGCAAGCCGGTTCCCGAGGCCTGGGGCGGCTACCACGACGCCGGCGATTGGAACCCGCGCCGCATCGATCACATGCGGACCACCACGTTCTGGCAACTCGAATTGTTGCAACTCTTTCCCGACTACTTCGGGCCGCTCAAGCTGAACATCCCCGACGACGCGCCGGGGCCGGATCTGCTCAAGGAGTGCCTGTTCGAGCTGGACCTGTTCCGCCGCCTGCAATTGCCCGACGGCGGTTGTCGCTACGGCATCGAAACCAACGGCGACCCCGGCGGCGGCGAGGTGAGTTGGAAGCAACACATGCCGGGCTATGTCTTTGCGCCGGACATCTATTCCAGTTACATTTTTGCCGCGGTGGCAGCCCGCGCCGCGCAGGTCTTGGCGGCCTATGATGAGGATTTGGCCAAGACCTATCGCGAGGCGGCGCTGCAGGCCATGCGCTGGGCCGAGGCCGACCGGGCCCGGCGCAAGGCCAAGGGCGCCTGGGACAAGATTCCCAACCACCGCGAGGAAGTTTACCAGAACCGCAACCTGGCGGCCGTTTGCCTCTACGCACTGACGCAGGATCGGCACTGGAACGAGGTCTTCCTGGAAGACACCGTGCTCAAGACCGTCGATGCGCCGGCCTTCCGCGGCAACCAGGCCGGCCGCGACGCCGCCTTCACCTACGCCCGGCTGCCCGACGGCCTGGGCGATCCGCAGGTGAAGAACAACGCCCGTCATGCCGTGATCGCCGACGCCAACGGCGCGCTGGATTATCAGCGGAACAACGCCTTCGGCATTGCTTCCGACGATTTCGGCAAGCCGCAATTCATCGGCTTCTATTCCAATCCGCACGGCGCGGTCTGCCTGGTGCGCGCCCACTACTTGACTCGTGAGTCGAAGTACCTCGCCGGCGCGGTCAAGGCCTGCCTGTTCCCCGCCGGGGCCAATCCCAACAACCTCGTTTACACGTCCGGCGTGGGAACGAACTACGTCAAGCCGATGAACATGGACGCCATCGCCACCGGCCAGAAGCCGCCGATCGGCCTGACGCCCTACGGCAACATCGACCTGGTGCAGTGGCACGACACCTGGATTACTTGGCCGATCACCTGGTTCACGGGCAAACACTGCCAACCGGGCGTGTATGACTGGCCGACCGCGGAAGCCTTTTTTGACGTGCGATTCTGGATCTCCTACTGTGAGTTTTGCACCGACCAGACGATGGGTCCCAACGCCTATGTATGGGGATACCTGGCCGCGCGCAAATAGGCCGTTGCTGTTCGCGTTGCCGCGCGCCTTCCTGTATAATCGCCCCCGGAGATTTGGAGTCCGGTGGGCGGCCCATCCATGTCCGAGAATGCCAGCAGCAGGAGACCTTTTACATGAACACAAGCCGATGTTTGTTCGCACGCCGTCTATGGATCGCGGCCGATCTTGCCGTTGCCATTGCGATGATGGCTTGGTGCGCGCCGCTTGCCCGTGCTGAGGCAGCCCCGGACCAGAACCAAAACCAAAAACCTGCGGCCGGGGCGGGCGTGACGGCCCCTTCTGAAAAAGCCCGCGCCGAGAACAACACCCCGGAGCAGAAGCAAAAGCCTTCGGCCATTGCGGGCGGCTATGCCAGGTGGCAGAATGGGCCGGGCAAGGACGCCAATTACTTCCCCATCGCCGTCTGGCTGCAAGATCCCCGCAACGCGCCCAAGTACCAGGCCGTGGGGATCAATCTGTACATCGCCTTGTGGAACGGGCCGACCGCCGAGCAGATCGCCGCGCTGAAGCAGCATCACATGCCCGTCATCTGCGAGCAGAACGAGTACGCCCTGAAGCACCTCGATGAGAAGACCATCGTGGGCTGGATGCACGGCGACGAGCCGGACAACGCCCAGTCGCTGGGCAAAGGCAAGGGCTACGGCCCGCCCGTTCCGCCGGAAAACATCGTGCAGGATTACCGGAAGATCCGCGGCAACGACCCCACGCGGCCGGTGATGCTCAATCTCGGCCAGGGCGTGGCCTGGGACGGCTGGTACGGCCGCGGTGTGCGGACCAATCATCCCCAGGACTACGCCCAGTATGTCCGCGGCGGCGACATCATTTCCTTCGACATCTACCCGGCCATTCACGACAATCCGGCCGTTGCCGGCAGGCTCTGGTACGTGGCCCGCGGCGTGGATCGGCTGCGCGGGTGGGCCGGCGGCGAACGGATCGTGTGGAACTGCATCGAATGCACGCGGATCGGCAACACGAAAATCAAGCCCACGCCGCAGCAAGTCAAAGCCGAAGTGTGGATGTCGATCATCCACGGTTCGCAGGGCATCATCTACTTCTGCCACCAGTTCCAGCCGCGTTTCATCGAGGCGGGCCTGTTGGCCGACGAGGAGATGGCCCGCGCCGTAGAAAAGATCAATTACGAGATCCAGGGCCTGGCCGAGGTCATCAACAGCCCCGTGCTCGCCAACGTCGCCGCGGTGACGGTCAGCCCGGCGGAGGTTTCCCCCGACATGGCCCGCCTGCTCGGCCCGCAAGGCATTGCCATTGCCGCGCGGAAGCACCAGGGGGCGACCTACCTGTTTGCCGTGCGGATGGAGGCCAGCCCGGCCAAGGGGCAGTTCCAGGTGACGGGCATGTCCGGCGAGGCCACGGTCCGCGTAATCCGCGAGAAGCGCGCCATCCCTCTTCGCGAGGGCCGATTCGAAGATGACTTCGCCCCGCATGCCGTCCACTTGTATTGCATCAGGTGGAACGATCCAGGCGATGAAAAGGAAGCCGAAAGAGAATAAGCTGCCCAATCATCGTAGGACGGATTGCCAATCCGTCCAGCAAAGCACCGACGGATTGCCAATCCGTCCTACGGGCAACTGGCCAGGTTACTGTCTTATGGGCCCCTAAGAAACGCGGTGCAGTAATGCGGTGCGAGGAGACGGTCACCTACCTGGAGATGACGGACCGTGCGCAGTTGATCCCGGCGCAGAAACCGTCCCTGGAGATCGAGGTGAAACAAGCCGAGATCCCCTGCCCGGAACTCAATCGGTTCTTCTACACGGCCATCGGCGGCGACTGGTACTGGACTGACCGGCTCCCGTGGACCTACGAGCAATGGATGACCTACGTCACTCGGCCCGGCCATGAAACCTGGACGGCGCACCTGCGCGGCACCCCGGTGGGTTACTTCGAGTTGGATGGGGAACCGGGCGGCCAGATCGAGTTGGCCTATTTCGGCATCCTGCCGCAGTTCGTCGGCCAAGGCATCGGCGGACATCTGCTGACCGTTGCCATCCGTCGGGCGTGGGAGAAGAATCCCACGCGGGTTTGGCTGCACACCTCCTCCTTCGACCACCCTCATGCATTGAAGCACTATCTGGCGCGAGGTTTCCGGGTCGTAAAGCGGGAAACGTGCCCGAAGGAGTTGCCCGACGCCTTGCCCGGTCCCTGGCCGGGCGCCAATCGCGCTTGAGTGGCAAACTCGGGGTCCCCTCTCCCTCCGGGAGAGGGTAGGGTGAGGGCTGTCCGGCGGAAGAACGCATTGCCACGTTTATGCGATTTTCCACGCCCTGATCCCTTATCGGCCGCGCAACGAAAAGCGGCGACAAGTCGCCGCACTCCAAAGATTACCTACGGCCGGACGCGAACGTTCCGCACGAAGGCGTTCTCTTCCACGTCGCTCCGCAGCAGCGGCCGGCCATTGACCACAACATCTTGAAACAGCACGTCCTCGACCGCGTGCGTCTCGTCGAACCCCGTCAGCTCCACCCGCAGCCGCTGGGCCGTCGCGCGGATGTCCTTGAAAACCACGCCCGCGATGTGTCCTCGCTCCAAGTCGCGCGTCCAAACGAACTTGCCGATCCAGAGCGAGATCAGCCTGGGCGACTCCTCGATGCGAATGTTCTCGAAGCGCACGCTGCTCACCCGGGCCGAATCGCAGTGGTACACCCGCAGCGTCCACTCGCGTCCCTTGTCGTGGATCACGTCGCAGTTGGCGAAGCGCACGTCGTCGACGTTCTCGCGCAGTTCCGCGCCGATGCTCAGGGCGTGGGCCACCTCGTTCCACAGGACGCAATCCTTGGCCACGATGCCGCGCGCCTCGCCCTGCCCCTTGTCGGTTTTCACCACGATCAGGTCGTCCAGCGTGCGCAGGAAGCAGCCTTCGACCGTCACGTCGCGGCTGTTGCAGATGTCGATGCCGTCGGAGTTCGCCCGATAGCCCAGCACTTTCACGTTCCGCACCGTCACCCGCTGGGACTGGCGTATGGGCATGTTCCAGGTGCTGGAATCGCGGAGGATGATGCCCTCGACCGTGATGTCTGTGCCGCGAACCAGCAAGAGATTCCGCGAGTGCGTCGGGCACAGTCCGCCATCCAGAATTCCTCGGCCGCGGAGCACGATGTTCCGGCCCTCCAGCGCGACCACCGGGCCGCGCCCCTCGGCAGTTCCTTTCACCACCGCCCCGGGCGCCAGGTATACCGTCTTGCCGTCGCCCACCCTCAGGCCGCTGATGCGGTGGACGCCCGGGCCAAAGTAGATCACGCTGGGATCGTCCGGCCGCGGCGCGGCCGCCTCCGGCGGGTTGGCAAACAGGTGCAGCGCGTGGACCCAATTGCCGTTGACCTCGATGGTCACGGGCCGCGGCCCCCTGAGCGTGAAGGACAGGCTCTTGCCTTGGATCGCCGGTACGATCCCCAGCGACGTGGGCAGAATTCTTGCCGTGGTGATCGGCTCGCGGCAGGTCACGGTCACCTTCGCCGGCCCCTCGATGTCCAGCGATGCGAAGGCCGCCGTATCGAAGAACTGGGCCGAGTGGACTTTGTCGTCCATCGCCTGCCAGCGCCGGGCCGGATCGGCGGGGGCCACCTTGAACGTGTACACGGGCACCGGTTGGCCTTCGACCATGACGCTGTAGTCGGGCGAAAGTTCCTCCCCCGTGGCCGGAGCGACGCTCACCGCCGCCTCTCCTGCCGCGCCGGCCGCCTGCCACAGCAGCATGGCCAGAATCCAAAATCGTTGCATCGTTCTTGCTCCTGTTTGGTCAATTCTGAAATCTCAAATTTCAAATCTGAAATTTCAAATCTGTAATCTCAAATCCCATATTTGAAATCGTCCGTTCCCATCTTCCGATTCTTCCGCGCTTTCCGCCATACCCGCTCAACCGTCTACCCCAAGCCGCTAATGATCGGCAAATCAATAAGTGTCGCAACAATCGTACTCATCTCGCTCCGCGAGATGGAATTCATCACGCGGAGCATGATGGCTACCTTCGAGAACAGGAAAGTTGTTGTTTTCCGATGCTAATGAATGATTCTGCATTTCGGCAAAGCCTGTTGGAATTTCTTCACGCCCGCGTCCGTGACCTGCGTGCCATGGAGTTCCAAGCCTTGAAGTTGGGTCAACCGGTTCAAGTGCTCCAGCCCAGCGTCCGTGATTTGCGTACCATTGAGCCCCAACCATTTGAGTCGGGTCAATGCGCTGAGATGCTCCAGCCCAGCGTCCCTGATCTTGGTGCCTTCGAGTTCCAGCATTTCGAGTTGGGTAAGCCCTTTGAGATGCTCCAGCCCAGCGTCGGTAACCCTGGTGCCTTCGAGGTCTAACACTTGGAGCATGTTCAACCCTTTGAGGTGTTTCAGCCCAGCGTCGGCGACATTGGTGCCGAAGAGATCCAAGTGTCCAAGTTGCGTCAACCCTTTGAGGTTTTCCATCCCGGCGTCGGTAATCTTGCTGGCACGGAGGAGCAGCCATCGGAGTTTGGTCAAGCCTTTGAGGTGTGCCAGTCCGTTGTCCGTGACCTCGTCGGTGCGAATGAGGGCCAACCCGCGAAGTTGGGTGAACCCTTTGAGGCGTTCCAACCCGGCGTCGGTGACGTGGGTCGAAACGATCTCAATCGCTCGGAGTTCGGCGAACCCTTCTAGCTGTTCCATCGCGGCGTCGGTGACATCGGCGCCGGAAAGGCCTACCCCAGCAATTTCCGTGAAGAAATTCTCTCCCAGCATTTTCCGCAGCCACGCTGGTTCTGGCGGCTTTGCACCTGGTATGCGAGTAGCTGATGAATCCAGCTCGTAATCACAATAGACCTTGCCGCCCAACTTGATGATCGTTTCGACAGCCGCCCGCTGCCTTGTCGCCCGCTGCCTCTCCACCGCCAGCCAACTGCACGGGAGGGCGACCGCCAAAGTCAGTACGAAGAGCGACCGGATGCTGAACTGAAACCGCCAGCGAAAGACGATTGCGGCGGCGAACCAGAAGAGCATAAGGAGCATCGCCACGCCGACGCTCGCCACGGCAATCAGCACGGTCCAGCCCTTGTGCTGGTTGAAGGCAAACCAACGGAACCGCTCCGATAGCCATAAGAAACCTTCAACCGCCAGCAGGCCGACGATCAGCCGATCCGGCGTGAGGTGGAACCAGCGGCGTTGGGGTTCTGCCATATCGCCCATGCCGACCAGTATAGCCCAACCGGCCCTCTTGCGTGAATGGCCTGCCGGTGCGGCAATCGACCTTCGCCCGCTGTTGCGGTAAAATAGGACCCGCGCAGCGTGTTTTTCGGGCTTTCGTCCTTTCGGGTCTTCGTGATTGTCCGATTTCGACGCTGAGGCGTCCACAATCTCGCGAGATGGAGAATCCTATGGCCACGAACCGCCAGATCGTGCTGGCAGCACGCCCGGAGGGCCTGCCAAAGCCGTCCGACTTCCGGCTTGTCGAGACGCCGTTGGGCGAGCCTGCCGAGGGCCAGTTCCTGGTGAAGACCAATTACTTGTCGGTCGATCCCTACATGCGCGGCCGCATCAGCGAGGCCAAGAGCTACGCCGAACCGGTGCAGATCGGCCAGGTCATGGTCGGCGGCACGGTGGGCACCGTGCTCCAGTCGCGGCATGCGGACTTTCCGCCCGGCGAGGTCGTCGTGGGCTACTGGGGCTGGCAGGAATATGCGATCTCCGATGGCCAGGGCCTCGAGCGGTTCGATACCCCGCTGGCCCCCATGTCCACGGCCCTGGGCGTTTTGGGAATGCCGGGCATGACCGCCTACTTTGGCCTGCTGGAAATCGGCAAGCCCCGGCCGGGCGAGACGGTTTTTGTTTCCGCCGCCGCCGGGGCCGTCGGCTCGTTGGTCGGCCAGATCGCCAAGATCCAGGGCTGCCGCGTGGCGGGTTCCGCCGGATCGCCGCGGAAGGTGGACTACCTGACCGGCGAGTTGGGCTTCGACGCGGCCTTCAACTACAAGGAGCTGAAGGACTACGCCGCCAAGCTCCGGGAGGTCTGCCCGGGCGGGATCGACGTGTACTTTGACAACGTGGGCGGCCCCTTGAGCGACGCCGTCTTTACGCAGATCAACGTGGGCGCACGCATCGTCGTCTGCGGCCAGATCGACCAGTACAACGCCACCCGGCCGCCGCGTGGCCCGCGGGTCCTTTGGCACTTGATCGTCAAGCAGGCCCGCGCCGAGGGGTTTCTGGTCTTCCAGTTCGGCAGCCGCTTCCGCGAGGGTCAGCAGCAAATGGCCCAATGGATCAAGGAGGGCAAACTGAAGTACCAGGAGACGATCGTGGACGGCCTGGAGCACGCCCCCGAGGCCATTCTTGGGCCTGTTCCGCGGCGAGAACGTCGGCAAACAATTGGTGCGGTTGTGACGCATGCCG
>JBEKZQ010000215.1:0-10507 GCA_049509675.1 Thermoguttaceae bacterium
AGCATGTTCTCAAGCATATCTGCGGAAATCGCGGGATTACTCCTCTCGATGAGCTGAAGCCTCACGGCAGCGTCGACACGCTCCTGGAAAGCATCCCTGTACGGCTCAAAGCGAGTGAAGATGGCGACATCGTCGGCGTGGTGATCGACGCCGATACCGACGTGAAGGCACGCTGGCAGTCGTTGCGAGACCGACTCATCAACGTGGGATACCAGAACGTCCCGGCCGACCCCACGCCGGATGGTTCGATTCTTGACCCTCCCCCACAGACACTGTTGCCACGGGTGGGCATTTGGATCATGCCGGACAACCAGACCAACGGAATTCTGGAAGACTTCCTGCGATTCCTCGTTCCGCAGGGAGGCGCGCTCTTCAACCACGTGCGGTCCAGCGTTACGAGAATTCCCGAGGCAGATCGGCGGTTTGGCCCGCTTGCCGAGCCCAAGGCTATCATTCACACCTGGCTCGCGTGGCAGGAGGAACCGGGCAAACCCCTTGGAACTGCGATCACAGCGCGGTTTCTTGATGCCAACGTTGCCCAGGTTGATGTGCTCGTCTCATGGCTTAAGCGACTCTTCTTCTCGTAAGCCCAGGATGCCGGGCATGAAACAGGTGGCAGCCACCGATGGGATCTAGGCGTTGTGGTCCTGAGGAGTAACCTTCGGTTCCGTAGTCGGAGCCGAAAGTTCGTCCCGAGAAGCCTTGAACTATGTGTGGCAACGAGTATCCTCCGGTTGCCGACATTAAGCAAACTGTCTTAAATTATCGTAATACAGCGGCTCCAAGATAGTACCCAACAACACTCAGGTGGCATCGCACACGAAGGTCAATCTGCGCGGCGGGTTAGCACGCGGCGGTCTCGGGCGGAGCCAAGGTCGCCCGGTTGCCCATCTCGATCAACTCGTCCAGCACGGCCTCGATGTGCTCTCCCTGCCCGCTCTTGGCCAGAGCGTGCAGCCTCGATGCCGGTTCGGTGAAGGCCGCAAAGCCCATCGTGCCGGCAGCGCCCTTCAACCAATGGGCCAACTGCGTCAAGGTGGCGAAGTCGCCCCCCGCCCACGCTTGACGCATGTGACCAAGCTTCGTCGGCAGGCACAGCAGGAACTCCTCGACAATTCCGCGGAACGCCGCATCGCCGGTGGGCAAGGTAGAGACCAGCGGGGAACCCTCGCAGTGCGACGGCTGCGGGGGATACTCCGCGCCGCGCGGCCCGCCGCCGCTGGCTGCTAGAAACTCGCCGACCGCATGCACCAGCCGGTCCGGGTCGATCGGCTTGGAGAGGAAGCCCGAGCAGCCGGCCGCCTGGCACTTCTCCTCGTCGCCGCGCATGGCGTGGGCCGTCAGCGCGATAATCGGCACGGTGGTGCCGCGATCGCGCAGCAACCGCGCGGCGGTGTAACCGTCCATGACCGGCATCTGCATGTCCATGAGGATCAAGTCGAATGCCTGCCGGGCTGCGGCTTCCACCCCCAGCCGGCCGTTCTCGGCGGAGAGGACCGTGGCCCCGGCACGGCGGAGTACGAGTTCGATCAGTTTGCGGTTGGTGTCGCCGTCCTCGACCAGGAGGATGCGTGCCGGGGATAACTGGAGCGGGCTATTGCCCGGCTCGCGGGTCCGCGGCACGGAGGTCATCACTTCGCCCGGCGAGCGGAGGAGGCGCACGCCGTCCAGGCAGCCGGTGTCGATGGTCGCGGTGAAGGTGCTTCCGGCGCCCTCTTGGCTCTCGGCGGTCAGTTTGCCCCCCAGGGCGGCGGCGATCCGCCGGCTGATGGCCAGGCCCAATCCCGTCCCGCCGAAGCGCCGCGTGACCGAGCTGTCGGCCTGCACAAACGGCTCGAAGATGGCCTCCAGCTTGTCCGCCGGAATGCCGATCCCCGTGTCGACCACCTCGATGGCCAACTGCTGCCGCCCCTCGGTCCGCACCAGGCGGGCCAGCACTTGCACCGCGCCCACCTCGGTGAACTTGATGGCGTTGCTCACCAGGTTCATCACGATCTGCCGCAACCGCGCCGGATCGCTGTGGATCTCTTCCGGCACCGGTCCGATCCAGGTGTTCTCCAAGCGCACTCCTTTCTCTTGCGCCCGCACCCGCAACACCGAGATCGCCTCGGCGATGATCTGGTGCGGCGAGCAGGGAACGCACTCGACCTCGATCTTTCCCGACTCGAGCTTCGAGAGATCGAGGATGTCGTTGATGAGGGTCAGCAGGTGCTCGCCGCTGTTGTGGATGACCTCCAGGAATTCCTTCCGCGCGGCCGCGTCGCCCTCATCGGCCCCCTGGACCAGGAGCTTCGCGAAACCGAGGATTCCGTTCAGCGGCGTGCGGATCTCGTGGCTCATGTTGGCCAGGAACTGGCTCTTGGCGCAGTTGGCGGCCTCGGCCACCTCCTTCGCCCTGACCAGATCGGCTTGCAGGCGGTCCTTGCGGAGGATCTCCTCGTGCAACTCCGCCGCCTGCTTCAAAGCCGTGTTGGTGGCCTCCAGGGCCCGCGAGTAGTCTTGCAACTTCTGCTCCACCCGCTTGCGGCGGGTGATGTCGCGCATGCTGCAATGGATCTTTTGCGTGTTCTCCTGCCCGTCTTGCCAGATTCGCCCGTCGAGCAAGATGACCGTCGTGGAGCCGTCCTTGCCCTGGATCTCGGCTTCGATCTCCTGGATTTCGCCGCCCGCCTGGCAGCCGGCGAGCGATTGGCAGAACTGTTCCACGCCCTGCGGAACCAGCAGTTCCGCGAAGGGCCGGCCGAGGACCTCTTCCCGCGTGCGTCCCAGGATGTCCAGGCAGGCCTCATTGGCCTCCACCAGGCAACCGTTCATGTCCAAAGAGTAATAGCCCACGGGCGCCTGCTCGTAGAGCCGGCGAAACTTCTGCTCGCTCTCGCGGAGCGATTCTTCGCGTTGCTTCAGGTCGCGGAACAGGAGGTTGAGGGGATTCCGCAACCCCACCTCCACGAATGCCTTGTAAATGAGAACGAGCGACAGCACTTCGGATAGATGGGCAAAGACTTTCAGCAGGCCGTAAAAATCCGTCGACAACGCCGAGGCAAGCTCTGAGGCCGAACTGGCAATCAACGACGCCAACAAGAACCTGAATACCTGGCGATCGAATTCTCCTCGCCTGTAGACCAGCAGCACGGCAGCGGCCAGAAAGACGATCCCGCTCAGACCACGGCTGATTTGCTGGAAGAGCGTCATCCCCAAGCCCTGGCGGTAAGAGTTGGGGAAGATGTCGGTAAAGACGAGGAAAAGCACGACCGCAAGAAAGGCGCAATACGCAAGAAATGTGGCGGTCCGATTGATCCTGCGGTGCAGGAACAGCGGGCCGATCAGAAACGACGAGCCCGCCACCCAACGACCGGCGGTCTTCAGTTGGATCGACTCGTCTCCGCTCATTCCCGGACAGATCGACATGCCCTGGTACGTCAAAGCGTGCAGCAAGTCGAAAATACCGGCGAACAGGCAGGCGATCCCCACGAATAGAAAGAAGCCGTTCTCTTGCAGCGCCCGTGCATTCCAGAAGATCGCGAAGACCACGCAGGCCACGACGACCGCAAACATCTCCACCACGCAGTGGAAGAAAAGGTAGTTGCCCTGGCTGAGCGCGTACAGACCAGCCAGCCCCGCCGCGCCCAGCAAGAGTCGAAAACAGTTGGAACCACTCGGAAGCCAGTCTCGGACATGCCAAAACATCGGCGCTCTCCCCCCAAAAAGTGCCCTCCACAGGCATCACCGCCATCGAATTGTAGGTCAGGGTAGTTGCGCAGCCGTCAGAGACGGAGTAGTTTTCCCAGGCCGCTATCGCCCGGCGCGGCCGCCTAACCCGCAAAATCGTTGTACTCCGTGCGGTTTGAAATGATCCTAACCGCAGCAACAGGGAACGGATCGCATCATTACAAACCGTTCACAGCATGAAGGCCGCGTAACCGTTCACGGGCCGGGGACTGGTCCATTTTTCGGCCAGAAGATGCGGTATTGCGAATCGACGACGGCCGAAAACATGGACCCGGGTACCCTCTGGGTGCCTTCCCGGCGGCACTTCGGCGAAAACAACCTGGTCCGCTTCAAGCGGGTTGACCAAGTTCGTGGTCAGCCGCGACCAGCAGGTGATGGGTAGGAATGCCGTTTCGCGCCGGCTTCCGATTCCCTGCGGCCGCAACTCCGCGGTTTTACCTTGGCTCGCCAGTTGCGGGCGGGGCTGTTTCTTGGCAAGATAGGGAATACGGCCCGTCGCAAGAAATGCGCGACACTAGCCCGAAGCGCAAGCGAGGGAAGAATCGGGAAGAACCCCGGCATTTCCGACCCTCGCTTGCGCTTCGGGCTAGTGTCTGCCGGTTTCGCAAGCCCACCACCAGCAGGAGCAGCCCATGTCGCAGTTCAAGCTTGCCCTTTCGATCGCTGTCGCGGCGGTCGCGTTGACCAGCCCCGCCGTTTCCCGAGCGGCCGTCAAGACGGCCGGCTTCCGGCCGCCGGCGGTGCCGCTGGTTGCCAACAGCCCCTACTTGAGCATCTGGTCGGAGGCCGATCGTCTGACCGACGACGCCACGCGACACTGGACCCGCCGCGAGCACGCGCTGCTGAGTCTGATCCGCGTCGACGGCAAGGCGTACCGGCTGATGGGCAACGTTCCCAAACAAGTGCCGGCCCTGCCGCAGGTCGCATTGCAAGTCCTGCCCACCCGCAGCATCTACCAGTTCGAGAATGCCCAGGTCCGCGTCACGCTCACATTCATGACCGCCATGCTGCCGGACGATTTGGAGGTGCTGGCCCGGCCGCTGAGTTACATCACCTGGCAGGTCCGCTCCCGCGACGGCGGGGAGCATGCAATCTCGATCTACGACAGCACCAGCTCGCGGCTGGCGGTCAATGAGCCCAAGGAGAATGTGGAGTGGGCCGCGGCAACGGCGGGCGATTTGACCGTCTTGCGGGCCGGCACGCAGGAACAGCCGGTGTTGGGTTCCTGCGGCGACGACCATCGCATCAATTGGGGCTATGTCTACGCGGTGGCCCCCACCGCACAGGCCCGCTCGGCCATCGGCGCCAGCCAGGCGCTGTTGGCCGGTTTCGTCAACGACGGCACGCTTCCCGGAGAGGTCGATCGGCGCATGCCCCGGGCCAGCAACGATGACGAGCCGGTATTGGCCTTCGCGCTGGATCTGGGCCGGGTGGGGGCCGAAACGGTCGCGCGCACCGTGATCGTGGCCTACGATGAGATTTACGCCATCAAGTATTTCGGTCAGAAGCTGCGGCCCTATTGGCGGCGGAACGGAGCCCAACCGGCCGACCTGTTCCGGGCGGCCCACCGCGATTACCCGCTGCTGGCCCGGCGCTGCGCCGAGTTCGACCGGCAGCTCATGGCCGACATGACCCGCGTGGGCGGCGCCCGCTACGCGCAGATTGCCGCCCTGGCCTATCGCGAGGCCCTGGCGGCCTGCGGCCTGGCCGCCGACGCCCACAAGCAACCGCTGCTGTTCACCAAGGAGAACACCAGCAACGGCGACATCGCCACGGTCGACGTCTTCTATCCCATGGACCCGATGCTCATTCTGCTTAGCCCCACGCTGGCCAAGGCGTCGCTGGTCCACGTGCTGGCCTATGCGGCCTCGCCGCACTGGAAGTTCCCCAACGCGCCGCACGACCTGGGCACCTATCCGATCGTCATGGGTCGCGACGACGGCGGCGAGGGCATGCCCGTGGAAGAAAGCGGCAACATGCTCCTGCTCTGCGATGCGATCGCCCAGGCGGAGGGCAAAGCCGATTTCGTCGCCCCCTGGTGGCCGCAACTTACGCAGTGGGCGCATTACCTGGAGAACTACGGCCTCGATCCCGAGAACCAGCTTTGCACCGACGACTTCATGGGCCATTTGGCGCACAACGCCAATCTTTCCGTGAAGGCCATTTTGGGCCTGGCCGCCTACGGCGACCTGTGCCGCATGCGCGGAGAAACGGCGCAGGCCGAGAAGTACCGGAACCTGGCGAAAGCCGACGCCCGCCATTGGCTCAAGGCGGCCGCCGAGGGCGATCATTCGCGCCTGGCCTTCGATCAGCCCAAGACCTGGAGCCAAAAGTACAACCTGGCGTGGGACCGGATCCTGGGACTGAACGTCTTCCCGCCCTCGGTGGCGCGGCAGGAGATCGCCTTTTACAAGACGGTCATGCAGCCCTACGGCCTGCCGCTGGATTCGCGCACGCGATTGACCAAGACCGACTGGTCGGTATGGACCGCCGCCTTGGCAGAAGAGCAAGCCGATTTCGAGGCCCTCGTCGCGCCGATCTACGATTACCTGAACGAGACCACCGCCCGCGACCCGTTGGCCGATTCCTACGTGACCAACGACAAGCGCAGCGGCGGCATGCATGCCCGGCCGGTGGTGGGCGGCATCTTCATCAAGATGCTGGCCGACCCGGCCGTGTGGAAGAAATGGGCTGCTGCCGACCGCGCGAAGGTCGGCGATTGGGCGCCGCTGCCGCCGCCGCCGAAGACGACTGTGGTTGTGCCCACGTCGCAGCACCAGGCCGTCTCCTGGCGCTACACCATCCAGAAGCCCGCGGATCGCTGGACCGAGCCGGCTTTCGACGATAGCGGCTGGAAATCGGGCCCCGGCGGTTTCGGCACCCGCGGCACCCCCGGCGCGGTAATCGGCACAGTCTGGAACACCGACGACATCTGGCTCCGCCGGGAAATCACCATGCCCGAAGGATCGTTTGCCGATCTCCAATTCCTCGTTTATCACGACGAGGACGTGGAAATCTACGTCAACGGAGTCCTGGCGGCCACGGAGAACGGCTTCCGGACCGAATATGTCCTGATGGACATCCGTCGCGCGGCCAAAGCCCTGTTGAAGCCGGGGGCCAAGATCACGCTGGCCGTACACTGCCATCAGACTGAGGGCGGGCAGGGCGTCGATGTTGGGTTGGTGAACGTCGTGCAACCGTAATCCCGGCACACGGCCGGCTGGCCCTGGTGCGTGGTCGCTGCCGCCCTACTCGCCGAACAGGACCATCGCCACGTTTTCCGCTTGCTCGTCGTTGAGCGTAATGCGATGTTGCTTGAAGACCTGTCGCACGGCCCGGCTGAGCGCCGACATGGCTGCCGCCTCCAGTTCATGGCAGACGGCTTGCGAGGCGCGGACCAGATCCAGGGCCTTGGTTTCCACCGCGTCGAGCACGATTTCCGGCACGGGGGCTTTCTTGGCGGGCTTTTTCTTGCCGCCCTTGCCGGCCGCGGCGCCCTTGGCCGGGCCTTTCTTTGCCGTGCGTTTCGCCTCGCCGCCGCTTTTCTTCTTTGCCATTGCTCGTGCTCCAAGGAGAAAGTATTCCGTCCGTCTCGTGTTCGAGCCTACCGCAAACCGTTGTGCGGCACAACCCCCGGAGAACTGCAAAGTTGCGGTGCGAGACACTAGCCCGAAGCGCCAGCAAGGGAGAATTGCCGCAAATCCTTCGCTGGCGCGTCGGGCTAGTGTGCGGAATGGACCCGCGGGCGAAAGACTTCGCGCACTTTGCAGTTTTCCTGCGCACAACCCCCGGAGAATCCGCCGGCGGTTCTTGTAAGGCGTCGCCCGGCAAGAGATAATGCCGGTTCGTAACCACTCAACGGTTACGCCGATAACGGTGCTGTTTTCCACAACGACAAGGAGAGACGAGATCATGGTGCAACTGACCCGCGACCTTTGGCGGCCGGGTATTTTGGCCGCCCTGTTGGCTTGCTTGTGTGCGTTGACAACTGCTTCGGCGGTCGGCGCCGAGCGGCCGCTGACGATCAGTGTCTGGCCCGGTCCGGCGCCCGGCGAGAAGGGCGACATCGGGCCGGAACATCTCCAGCCGCCGCAGAAGGAGCCCAAGCCGATCCAGCGGTTGACCGACGTGAGCAAACCCACCATCACCGTCTATCCACCCGCCAGGCACGCAGGTCCCACGACCGCCGTGTTGATCTGCCCCGGCGGCGGATACAGCATCCTGGCCATGGATCTGGAGGGAACGGAAGTGGCCGACTGGCTGAACTCGATCGGCGCGACGGGCGTCGTGCTCAAGTATCGCGTGCCGGCCCGCAAGGATCAGCCCAAGCACCTTGCCCCGCTGCAGGATGCGCAGCGGGCCATGAGCCTGGTCCGCGCTCATGCCGGAGAGTGGAACATCAGGCCCGATCGCATCGGCGTGCTGGGCTTTTCGGCCGGCGGGCACCTGGCGGCCGCCACGGCCACGAATCACCAACGCCGGCAATACGCGCCGCTGGACGAGGTCGATAAGATCAGTTGCCGGCCGGACTTCGCCGTGTTGATCTATCCGGCCTATCTCACGGCCGGAGATCGGCTGGCTGCCGAGATCGCCGTGGACGCCAAGTCGCCGCCCACCTTTTTCGCCCACGCCGGCAACGACGGCATCAGCGCGGACAACAGCATCACCATGTACCGAGCGCTTCGCAAGGCGAATGTCGCCGCCGAGTTGCACGTTTACACCCTCGGAGGCCACGGCTTCGGGCTCCGCCCCAGCGGCAACCCCTGCTGCACCTGGCCGCAGCGATGCGAACAATGGATGAAAAGCTCCGCGCTGTTGGACAAGTAACGATCAAACATAATGAAATACCGAACCTTCGGGCGGACCGGTTGGCAAGTCAGCGAGATCGGCTACGGCATGTGGGGCATGGCCGGCTGGAGCGGCTCCGACGACCGGCAATCGCGGGCGGCCCTGCAGCAGGCCGTCGATCTGGGCTGCAACTTCTTCGACACCGCCTGGGCCTACGGCGCCGGAAAGAGCGAGCAACTGCTGGGCCAGTTGCTCCGGGCCAATCCGCACAAGAAGTTGTACACGGCCACCAAGATTCCGCCCAGGAATCGCCAGTGGCCTGCGCGGCCCGAGTACTCCCTGGACGATTGCTATCCGCCCGATCACGTCGAGGAATATGTCCGCGACAGCCTCAAGAATGCCGGCCTGGACTCTTTCGACCTGGTGCAATTGCACACCTGGAACGATGCCTGGCTGGCCGATCATCGCTGGATCGCCAAACTGTCCGAGTTGAAAGAGAAAGGATTGCTCGGGGCCGTCGGGCTGAGTTTGAATCGCTGGGAGCCGTTCAACGGCGTGCAGGCGGTGGAAAGCGGGCTGGTCGACGCCGTGCAGGTGATCTACAACATTTTCGACCAGAACCCCCAGGACGAGCTTTTTCCGGCCTGCCGGCGGCACGGCGTGGCGGTGATCGCCCGCGTGCCCTTCGACGAAGGCACTTTGACCGGCACGCTTACGCTGGAGAGCCGCTTTCCGGCCGACGATTGGCGGAGCACCTATTTCGTGCCCGAGAACCTGGCCGCCAGCGTCGAGCGTGCGGGGCGGCTCCGGTCGTTAGTGCCTGCGGGGATGACCATGCCCGAGTTGGCGTTGCGGTTCATTTTGGCGGAGCCGACGGTGAGTACGGTCATTCCTGGGATGCGGAAGCCGGCCCACGTTTTGGCGAACCTGACGGCCAGCGACGGCGTCGCTCTGGCCCCGGCCTTACTCGGCGAGTTGGCGAAGCATCGCTGGGACCGCAAGCCGACAAGCTGGTCACAGTGATTGCATGATTACCTGATTTCAATGCCGCGCCGCTGCCCCCTCACTCCTCCCCGTCAACCGCTTCGACCGTCTCGGCCGCGGCCGGCAGCGGCTTGGCGGCCGGGACATCGCTGTACCCCCGGGCCGCAAGCACCTTCTCTTTCAACTCTTCCCTCACCTGGGGATTCTCCTTCAAGAAATCCCGGGCCTTCTCGCGGCCCTGGCCGAGCTGCAGGTCGCCGTAGCGGAACCACGTGCCGGTGCGGACGATCAGCTTGTCCTCCAGGGCCAGGTCGAGAATGTCGCCTTCGTAACTGATGCCGTCGGCGTGCATCATGTCGAACTCGGCGGCCCGGAACGGCGGCGCCACCTTGTTCTTGACCACCTTGGCCCGAACCCGCTGACCGACCACCTCCTCGCCCTCCTTCAGTTGTCCGATGCGGCGCACGTCGATGCGGCAGGAAGTATAGAATTTTAGGGCCCGGCCGCCGGGCGTGGTTTCGGGATTGCCGAACATCACGCCGATCTTCTCGCGGATCTGATTGATGAAGATCACGGCCGTACGGCTCTTGGAAATCACGCCGGTGAGTTTGCGGAGCGACTGGCTCATGAGCCGGGCCTGGAGTCCGACGTGCTGATCGCCGATATCGCCCTCCAACTCCTTCTTGGGCACCAGGGCCGCCACCGAGTCGATCACGATCACGTCTACGGCGTTGGACTTGATCAGCATCTCGGTGATGTGCATGGCTTCTTCGCCGCAGCCGGGCTGAGAGACCAGCAGGGTTTCCAGTTCCACGCCCAGCTTCTTGGCCCAGGAGGGGTCCAGGGCATGTTCGGCGTCGATGAAGGCGGCGATGCCGCCCCGCCGCTGGGCCTGGGCCAGCACGTGCAGGGCCAAGGTGGTCTTGCCGCTTGATTCCGGCCCGAAGATCTCCACGATCCGGCCGCTGGGGATGCCTTGCCCGCCCAGGGCCATGTCCAGGGCCAG